>NZ_JBEPAP010000001.1:0-428886 GCF_040298665.1 Streptomyces sp. NPDC001508 | reverse complement strand
CCCCGCCACCCCCCCTGCCCCCCCCGCGCTCAGCCCGGGGGGCCGCCCCCGCGGGGGGCGGCGGCCCCCTGGCATCAACGGGGGACCATGCCCTTTCCGCCCGGCCGTTCAGGACCGGTCCCGCTTGCGCATGTTCCGTTCCGGCGGAGCCGGTCACCGGGAGGGGAAGCCTCGGAGCCGGGTCCTTCCGTGCGCTTGCCGACGGGCCGTCCGGCCCTGCCGCAGCCGCCCGAACGAGGGACCCTCGGCCCATGACCACGGGCTCATCGGCCGCCGCGCCCCGGGCGTTCGATGCCGAATGCTGGCTCTCGACCGATCCGGAGGTGTCCCGTGCACTACTGCAACCAGCATCCGCGCGGCTGTCCACGCGGCCGTCCCCCGACACGGGTGCTGCGCAGGGACCGGGCCGGTCACGCTCCGGCCGCCCGCCACGTCTGCCCTGACTCCCGGGCGGCCGGACGTACGCTACGCACCGATCGCGCAGGGAGGGCCCGGTGAGCGCCGCCCGAGTGATCCGCCGGCAGCACCAGAACGTCGCGGACAAGCCGTTCATCGTGATCTGGGAGTCCACCCGGGCCTGCCCCCTGGCCTGCCTGCACTGCCGCGCCGAGGCCGTGCCCGACCGTGACCCGCGCGAGCTGGACACCGCGGCCGCGCAGGAACTGATGCGTCAGGTGGCCGCGTTCGGGCAGCCCGCCCCGCTCTTCGTGATCACAGGCGGGGATCCGTTCCAGCGCCCCGACCTGCTGGAGCTGATCGCGTACGGCGAAGGGGCGGGCGTCCGCGTCGCCGTGTCCCCCTCCGGCACCCCCACGCTCACCCCCGACCGGCTGCGTGCCGTGCACGAGGCCGGTGCCGTCGGCCTCTCGCTCAGCCTGGACGGCTCCACGGCCGAACTGCACGACGGATTCCGGGGCGTACCCGGGGTGTACCGCTGGACCCTCGACGCCTGGGACACCGCCCGCGCTCTCGGCATGAAGGTGCAGATCAACACGACGGTCGCCCGGCACAACCTGCACGACCTGCCGGACATCGTCCGCCTGGTCGCCGACCACGGCGTGATGCTGTGGAGCGCCTTCTTCCTGGTGCCCACCGGCCGCGGCGGGCAACTCGGCGCGCTCACCCCGGCCGAGGCGGAGGACATCCTGAACTTCGTGTACGACGTGGGCCTGACCGTGCCCGCCAAGACGACCGAGGCACACCACTTCCGACGCGTCGCACTCCAGAGGAAGGTGCTCGCGGACGCCGGCGAGGACCACGTCGCGGCGCTGGAACTCGGGCCGCTGTACCGGCGACTGCGCGACCGGGCCGCCGAGTTGGGACTGGACACCCAAGGCCGCCGGGCGCGCCGGCCGCCGCTGGACGTCAACGCGGGCCGTGGCTTCGTCTTCGTCTCGCACACCGGCACCGTGCACCCCAGCGGCTTTCTGCCCCTCGGGGCGGGCAGCGTCCGCGAGACACCCCTGCCCGAGATCTACCGCACCTCACAGCTGTTCACCGGCCTACGGGACGCCGACCGGCTCGGCGGCCGCTGCGGATCGTGCGAGTTCCGCCGTGTCTGCGGCGGCTCCCGCTCGCGGGCCTACGGCGTCACCGGCGATCCCTTCGCCGAGGAACCCTGGTGCGGCTACCGGCCCGGGTCCTTTCCCCACCAACGGGAACTGGCCGCGCTGCTGTCCGGCGGCTCCCCCGACGCACGCCGGTGACCCGCCGGTTCCTCTTCCCCCCGTCCCCACTCCGCACGGCGCAACAGGACATCACGTGACCAGCCGGCCCGACCGACCCGAAACCACCCAAGGCCATTACCCCAGCAGGTTCAGGCAATCCGGTCTGAAGGCCCGTCATCTGCGCGCCCACATCGCCGTATCGGCGTGGACGGCGCTGGCATTGCTCGCGGCGACCGCCCAGCAGACGCTGCCCGTCGCCCGCTGGCTGGCGATCCATCTGTTTCTGCTCGGCGCCGCCACCACCGCCGTCGTGGTCTGGAGCGAGCACTTCGCCGTCGCCCTGCTGCACGCCCGCCGTCCAGACGAACGCTGGAGCGATACCCGGCTGGCCTGCGTCAACCTCGCCGTGGCCGGTGTGGTGCTCGGGGTGTGGGCGGATCGGCCGGTCCTGACCGGTGGCGCGTGCGCGCTGCTGGTGGTCGCTCTCGCCGCCCATCTGGTGGTGCTGGTGCGCCTGGGCCGGGGCGCGCTGGGCGGACGTCTCGCGTCTGTCGTCGGCTTCTACCGGGTCGGCGCGGCGGCGCTGATCACCGGCGCGGTGCTGGGCGGGCTGCTGGCCACAGGACACGCGGGTCCGCGGCACCACACCGGGCTACGGCTGGCCCACATCCATGTCGCCCTGCTCGGCTGGATCGGACTGCCCGTGCTGGGCACCTTGCTCATGCTCTGGCCCACCGTACTGGGGGTACGCATGGCCGAGCGCACCCCCCGGGTCGCCCGCTGGGTGCTCGGGCTGACCGCCGGCGGACTGCTCACCGCGGTGGCCGCACTCTCGGCGGGCCTGCGCCTGCCCGGCCTCGTCGGTGTCGCGGTGTACGCCGTGGGCGTGGCCGTGGCCATGGACCTGCTCATCCGCACGGCAGGCGGGCGGCGTCCGGTGCCGGCGGCGGCTGCCTGGACGCTGGGTGCGGCTGCCGGGTGGCTGTGCGCGGGTGTGGCCGCCGACGCGGGCGTCCTCGCCGTCAGGCCGCTCACCGAAGCGGCGGAGACCGTGGGGTCACGCGTACCGGTCTTCCTCATCGGGTTCGTCGCGCAGGTCCTCATCGGCGCACTGACGTATCTGCTGCCCATCGTGCTCGCGGGCGGTCCGAAGGAGCGCGCCGCGCTGCGCGCGGTACTGGAACGGGGCTGGCCGGTCCGCTCGGCGGTCCTCAACGGCGGCGTCGCACTGCTGGCGCTGCCGCTGCCCGCACCCGCCGGCACGGCGGGCATGCTGCTGGCCGCGGCAGCCGGAGCGGACTTCTTCGTCCGCACGATCCGCGTCCTCGTCCGCGTCCGAGAAGGCGGCGGGGTGCGTGAAGACGGCCGGGTGTGTGAAGACGGCCGGGTGCGTGAAGACGGCGGGGTGCGTGAAGACGGCAAAGTGTGTGAAGACGGCAGGGTGCGCGAGGGCGGCTCGTCCCGACGGCCGGTCCTGCTGGGCACCGCGGGGGGCGCCGTACTGATCGTGCTGGCCGTGCTGGTGGCCAACAGCGGCGGCTCCACCGAACGGCCGGCCGTCGCCGCCGGGACGCAGCACGGCGCCGCGACCGTCACCCGCACCGTGGACATCACACTGGCGAACATGCGCGTCCGCCCCAGCCGGATCGACGTGAGCGCGGGTACCGGACTGAAACTGAGGATCACCAACAAGGACGCCCAGCGCCACGACCTCAAGGTCGACGGCGGCCCGGCGACCCCGCTCCTGTCCCGCGGCGAGAGCCGCACCCTCGATCTCGGGCCGGTCACCGAGAACCGCACCGCCTGGTGCACACTGCCCGGACACCGGGCCGCCGGAATGACCCTCGACATCGTCGTGCGGCACAGCACCGGCGGCACCATGGCGGGACACGACATGTCCGGCACGGGCAGCGGCGACGACGCGCTGGACCTCGCCGCCGACTTCTCCCACGGATGGCGGCCCCGCGACGCGGACCTGGCCCCCGCTCCCGCCGCGACGGTGCACAAGGTGGAACTGCATGTCCTCCGCCGGACGGTCGAGGTCGCCCCGGGTGGGAAGCAGCAGATGTGGACCTTCGGCGGCACCGCACCCGGCCCCACCCTGCGCGGCACGGTGGGCGATGTCTTCGAGGTCACCCTCGTCAACGACGACCCCACCATGGGCCACGGCATCGATTTCCACCCCGGATCCCTCGCCCCCGACCGGGCGATGCGCACCATCCAGCCCGGTCAGCGGCTGGTCTACCGCTTCCGCGCCGACCGGGCCGGCGCCTGGCTCTACCACTGCAGCACGGCACCGATGCTGCAGCACATGGGCAACGGCATGTACGGCGCCGTCATCATCGACCCACCCGGCCTGGCAACGGTGGACCACGAGTACGTGCTGGTCTCCTCCGCGCTCTACCTGGGCACCCCCGGCAGCTCGGCACAGGTTTCGAAGATGCGTCAGGGTACGCCCGACGCCTGGGTGTTCAACGGCGTCGCCGCCCAGTACGCGAAGGCACCGCTGACGGTGCGGGCAGGCGAGCGGGCCCGTTTCTGGGTGGTGGCCGCGGGGCCCAGCGACGGCATCTCCTTCCACATCGTCGGCACCGTCTTCGACACCGTGTACAAGGAGGGCGCCTACCTGCTCGAACGCAAAGAGCCCGGCGGTTCGCAGGCACTGGACCTGGCGGTGGCCCAAGGCGGCTTCGTCGAGACGACGTTCCCCGCCGCCGGGCACTACTCCTTCGTCGACCACGACATGCGCCACGCCGAGGCCGGGGCCATGGGCATGGTGGAGGTGAGCCGGTGATGGACACCGTCGGCCTGTGGTCCCTGGTCCGTTTCCTGCACGTCATCGGAGCCGTGCTGTGGGTCGGCGGACAGCTCGCCCTGACCCTGGTCGTGCTGCCCCTCGCCCGGCGGATGCTGGCCGCAGACGCCAGGGACCGCTTCGCGGCGGCGGCCGGCCGCCGGTTCGGGCTGCTGACCGGGATCGTGTTCCTGCCCCTGCAACTGGGCACCGGGTGGGCCATGGCCTGGCACCGCGGTGTCACCTGGGCCTCGCTCGCCGATCCCGGCTACGGGCGCACCCTGGCCACCAAACTGGGGTTGTTCGTGCTGGTGATGCTCGCGGCGGCCGGGCACGGCATCGCGTACGCGAAGGGCCGTGCCGAACTGGCCCGCGCCTTGGCCGTCATATCGCTGGTCGGCTCACTGGGCGTCGTACTGCTCGCCGCCGCCCTGCCCGCCACATGACCGCAGACGGCTCACGTCCTACACCGGGTTCCGGCCGCCCCGGCGGCACGCTCGAAGGCGGTCAGTCCGTACCGCGCACACCGGCGATCTCACGGCCGGTGATCATCTCCGCCTCGATACGCACATAGACCCCGTCCCGGGTAACCACCCAGGACTGCGGGCCCGTTCGTGACAGCCGTTCGTGTTCGTCGGGGTCGGTCACCACGCTCGCCCGACCGGTGACGACCACGCTCCAGCCGGAGCGGGTCGCGGCGTCGAAGTCGTCGGCCTCGAAGGCCACCACGACACCGTCGATGGCGCGCACCAGGTCCGAGGTCGCCGAAGTGCACAGGAGCACGGAGGAATCCGTGTCGAGGGAGAAGTTGACCGGAAGCACCGCGGGCAGCGCCCGACGGGTGTAGACGACACGACCGACCGGAACCTTCGCCAACAGGCGCAGGCACTCCTGCCGATCGAGCGTGCGGAAGCCGTCGTTGTGGAACATCAGTCCAGCGTCTCTCACCTGACCGGGGCAGCGTAAGGGCCGGACGGCCCTTGTCCCGTCGTCCCACCGTGCTGTGCACGCGACGCGACCCGAAAGCCGGGGACCGCCGGACCGGTGGATGAGGCCGTATGGCCCACCCTTTGGGAAGTCCCTGCCGCAGATAGTGGCGTCAGGCCCCGGCACGCATCGCGTGGTCGGCGGCCCGCGGCCCCGGCTCCATCCCCGGGGCCGCACCACTGCGAACGAAGGGACAGACGGCATGTTCCAGCCGTCGAGGAGTCAGAAAGAGGCACCGGCCACACCGGCCGTACCGGCACCGGCCGCACCGGCACCGGCACCGGCCGCGTCCGTGCCGGGACGCGCATGGCTCATGCTGGCGTTGGCCACGGTGGGTTTCGCCGTGAACTTCTGGGCGTGGGCGCTGCTCAGCCCGCTCGGCCCGCGCTTCAAGGACGGCCTCGGCCTCAGCTCGTTCCAGCAGTCGCTGCTGGTGGCGGTGCCGGTGGTGGTCGGGTCGCTGGGACGGATCCCGGTGGGCGCGCTCACCGACCGGTACGGCGGGCGTGTGATGTTCCCGCTGGTCTCGGCCGCCACCATCGTGCCCGTGCTCTACCTCGGCCTGGCCGGACACTCCTCGCTCGCCGCCCTGCTGGCCGGCGGATTCTTCCTCGGTATCGGCGGCACCGCGTTCGCCGTCGGCGTGCCGCTCGTGAACGCCTGGTTCCCGCCCGAGCGACGGGGCCTGGCCATCGGCGTGTTCGGCGCCGGCATGGGCGGCACCGCCATCAGCGCCCTGACCACCGTGAAACTGGTCGACGCGCACAGCATGTCCACCCCGTTCGTGATCACGGCCGCGGTGCTGGCCGTGTACGCCGTGGCCGCCGCGCTGCTGCTGCGTGACGCACCCGGCCGCACCGTGCCGGCCGAACCGCTGGCCCGCCGCCTGGCCGCCACCCTGAAGCTCCAGATCACCTGGCAGGCGTCCGCGCTGTACGCGGTCGCGTTCGGCGGTTACGTCGCCTTCTCGGTGTATCTGCCCACCTACCTGAAGACCGGCTACGGCCTCACCCAGGGCGACGCCGCGAACCGCATGGCCGGGTTTGTGCTCCTCGCGGTGGCGATGCGGCCGGTCGGCGGCTGGCTGTCCGACCGGCTCGGCCCGGGCCGGGTGCTGGCCGGGGCGCTGACCGTGGTCGTGGGCGGGGCCGTGGTGCAGTCGTTCACCCCGGACCTGGCACCGGTGGGCACCATCGCCTTCCTGGCCATGGCCGCCGCGCTCGGCGCGGGCAGCGGGGCGACCTTCGCCCTGGTGGCCCAGATGACCCCGGCCGCCCAGGTCGGCTCGGTCACCGGAGTGGTCGGCGCCGCGGGCGGCCTCGGCGGCTTCCTGCCGCCGCTGGTGATGGGCTCGCTCTACGGCCAGTACGGCACCTACGCGGCCGGGCTCGCCCTGCTGGCGATCGTGGCCGCCGCCGCGCTCGCCTACACCCTCACCGGTGTCCGCACCGCAGGCAGCACGGCGTAGGAACAGGCAGCACGGCGTAGGAACCGGCGGACGGGAACGAGGCCGGTCACGGGCGGCAGCGTCAGGCGGTGGGGGAGAGCGGGACCACCCACTCGACGACGGTGCCGCTCGGTCGGTTCGCGGACACGGTGAACGCGCCGCCCTGCTCCTCCGCGCGCCCGCGAAGGTTCGCCAGGCCGCTGCGGCGGGTGACCGCGGGATCGATCCCGCGGCCGTTGTCGGCCACGCGCAGCTTCACGGTGGCGTCGGTGACCTCGACACCGATATCGACGGCGGTGGCGGCCGCGTGCCGGGCGGCGTTGGACAGGGCCTCGCCGAGCACGGCCAGCAGTTGCTCGGCCTGCTCGGCGGACACGGCCGTGTCCAGCAGCCCGGTCATGCGCAGCGCGGGAGCGAAGCCGAGCGACTCGGTGGCCCGTTCGGTGGCCGCCACCAACTGGGCGCGCAGCCCGCTTCCACGACGGTCCCGATCGTGCTGGCGCAGGGCGTAGATGGTGCCCCGAATGATCTTGATGGTGTCGTCCAGGTCGTCCACGACCCGCTGGATCCGCTCGCTCACCTCGGGCCGGTCGGAGAGCCGGCCCAGCGTGGACTGCAGCGTCAGCGCGCCGGCGAACATCCGCTGGATGACGAGGTCGTGCAGGTCGCGGGCGATCCGGTCACGGTCGTTGAGCACGACCATGCGTTCGCTGTCGCGCCGGTGCTCGGCGACGTCCAGCGCCAACGCGGCCTGGTTGCCGAACCCGGTGACCATGTCGATCACGGCGTCGGTGAACAGGGCGCCGCCCGGCAGATGCGCGACCTGGAGCACCCCGCGGACATGCTCCCGGGTGCCGAGCGGTACGAAGAAGGCCGGCCCCAGCTCCACCACCGAGGCGCTGCCGCCCTCGGCACGCGGATCGGCGCTCACCGCCTCGCTGGTGATCGTCTCCCCGGACGTGTAGACCTTCGCGGCCAGCGCTGTGGCGGGCAGCACAAGGCCGCGGACCTCCTCGGCCCCCGCTCCCGAGGCGGCCTCGATGACCAGCTCGCCCCGATCCCCGACGGGCACCGCCAAGGTGACCAGGTCCGCGCAGGCGATCTCCCGCACGGTGCCGGTGAAAGACGCCAGCACCGCGGCGGGCTCCGCGCCGGACAGCAGGCTGCGGGTCAGTTCGTTGCTGGCCGCCAGCCACCGCTGCCGGCGGCGCGCGTCGTCGTACAGCCGGGCGTTGTCGATGGCCACACCGGCCGCCGCGGCCAGGGTGCGCAGCACCGCCTCGTCGTCGCTGTCGAACTCGGCGCCGCTCTTCTTGTTCGTCAGATACAGGTTGCCGAACACCTGCTCGCGCACCCGGACGGGGGCGCCGAGGAAGCTGGTCATCGCAGGATGGCCGGCCGGGAAGCCGGCGGACGCCGGATGCTCCGCCAGGTTCGCCAGGCGCAGCGGCTCCGGGCGCCGGATGAGCAGCCCCAGGATGCCCTCGCCGCGCGGGTAGGGCCCGATGCGGGCGATCGCCTCGTCATCGATGCCGACCGTGATGAACTGCTTGATCGTGCCTTCCTCGCCCAGCACGCCCAGCGCCCCGTACTGGGCGTCGACCAGAGTGGTCGCCGACTTCACGATCCGCTGCAGCACCACCTCCAGGTCCAGGTCGGAGCCGACCGCCAAGACGGCGTCCAGCAGCGTGTGGACCCGGTCCCGGGCCCCCCGGACCTGCGCCACCTGCTGCTGCAGGTCGTCCAGCAGCGCGTCCAGCCGCAACTGGGGAGACACCCCGGATGCCTCCACCTCACGCGAAACCTGCGCGTGCTCGTCCACCACAGCTCCCCTCACGACATAGCCCACCCCCCAGAATGCCGTACGGGCCGAATCCATTGGACGGCACCCGGGGGGCGGGCGAGGCGCGGCGTGTGCTGTCGTCCGCCCGCGCGCCCTCGCCCGGCACCGGGTCACCGCGATGCCCGGGGCGCCGGCTCACGCCCGAGGTACCGTCACAGGCGTCGTACACGGGGTGCGCGTGGTGGCGGCCGATTCGCCCGCCGACGCGCCGCCCACCCACCGCGCCGCCCACGGGGAGCACGGCGGCCACCAGTCCAGCGGGCGCCCTGGGCGACACCGCATCACCGGACCCACCCGGACCGGCATCGGCATGCGGGTGAGCTGCGAGTGCTTCGGGAGTGTTCATGGCTGAGCCCCCTTTCCAGCGCGGTCGGCCGTTTCTCCGGGGTCCTGCCCGACAGGGCGGGTGTGCGGGACGAGCGGGGCCGACGTACGGTCGAAACGTGGGCAGTGGCACCGTGCGGCAGGCAGTGGCGCAGGGCTCGAACGCATGGGCGCGGGTGTTCGCGCTGGTGTACGACCCGCTGCTGTGGGTGGGCGAGAGGGCCGGCCTGGCCGCCCTTCGCCAGGATGTGGTCGGCCGTGCCCGGGGGCGGACCGTGGAGCTGGGCAGCGGCACCGGCCTGAATCTGCGCTACTACCCCGGCGACCTCGACGAGCTGATCCTCACCGAACCCGGTGCCGCGATGCGCGGCCGGCTGGCGCGGCGGTTGCGTCACGGTCGCCGCCGGGCGCGTGTGCTCGACGCGTCGGCTGAACGGCTGCCGTTCACCGACGCAACCGTGGACACGGTGGTCTCAACGCTCGTGCTGTGCACGGTCGACGCCCCCGAGCAGGCGTTGCGGGAAGTCGGGCGTGTGCTGCGCCCCGGTGGCCGGCTGCTGTTCCTTGAGCACGTCCGTTCTCGGTCACCGCGACTCGCCTCTTGGCAAGACCGCCTCGCCGGGCCCTGGCGTCGGTGCGCGGAGGGCTGCCACTGCAATCGAGCCACCGGTGAACTGATCCGGGCGTGCGGGCTGGAGCTCGAACACGCGGTGGAGGCGTCGTGGCATGCAATGCCCCCGATCGTTCGGCCGCTGATCGCGGGCGTGGCCACAAAGAGAGAGAGTTGAGGCCGGCCGCGCCACCAAGCTCCGCAACTCACCCGTAGAAAAACGGGTGTTGACATGACCTCGGGGTCTGGCTGATCATCACAGGTGTGTCACGGAGTCCCCTGAGTAACTCGACATGACCAGGGCACCGCTGTGACCAGGAAAGCAAAGCGCACTCTCCGGCACATCTCACCTGTCGTTCGACATGTCCCCGAATTCGGCACTCCGCACGGTGCCGTTCACCCGCAGTCGGTGTCGGCGGCGGTGGAACGGCTGGCGGTCGCGCCCTGCTCCACGGGCAGTGACGCATCGCGCTCCCAGGCCGACCAGGAATCGACGAACAGGCCCACCCGCTGCCCGAGCAGGGCCCCGACGAACACCAGCAGAGAGCTGGACACTCCGCCGCCGCAGTACGCGCCGACTTCGTGGCTGCCGATCGCCCGACGGGACAGGAACCACTTGCGCAGTTGTGCGGGCGGTCGCAGCAGCCCGTCGGGAGCGATCAGTTCGGCCGAGTGCGCGTGCACCGCATGCGGGACATGACCGCTCCTCGGGTTGTCCCGCGCGCCGTTGTACGAGCCGGCGGGCCGGGAGTCGAGCAGTGTGCCGTAGTGCGAAATCTCCAGGACCTCCGCGGCGTTGAGGACGCGTCGGCCGGGGCCGGGCGGCGGCTGCGGCGCGAACCCGTCGCTCACCGGGGCGGGGGCCGGTGTCTCGTGGTGCAGGGTGGTCGGGCCGCCCGCACGGACCCAGGCCGGCAGCCCGCCGTTCAGGACACGTACCGAAGGAAACCCGGCCCAGGTGAGCGTGAACCAGGCGCGGGTGGCGGACGACCACTCCTCGATCCGGCGGGTGTGGACCACGATGTCGTCGGTCGGCGCGACCCCGCGGGCCAGCAGGGCGGCACGCACGTCGGCGCGCTGAGGCAGCGGGAGATGGCCGCTGGTCGCCGTCGGGATGCCGGCGAAGTCTGACCTGACCGAGGTCCGGACCGCGCCGGGGATGCTGCCCGCGATCGGGTCCGGTCCCTGGGCCATCACCCGCCACGGCGCGACCTCCACGAACACGAGCCGGCCGCGTTGTTCGCAGGCGCTTTGGGCGTCGATGAGATGGGCCGCCCGAGCCGGCGTCATCGCAGCGCGCCGGAGGTGTGCGGGACGAACACCACCGGAAGGCTGTCCTTGAGGGCGTTGTAGATGCGACACCGCTTCTTGTACTCGGCGACGAGTTCGTCGGCGGTCACATTGTCCGCGCCGTCGATGAAGCACTCCATGATGAGCGTGCCCAGGTAGTCCCCCTCGACCTTGCGCTCGATGCGGGCGAAGATCTCGACCTGGCGCTCCGGCTGACCGTTCTCGACGAAGTCGTACCGGAACGCGTTCAGCGCGCAGGAGACGAGCGAGGCGACGAGCAGGTCGAGCGAACTCGCCTCCTCGCCCGGGCCACCGCTGCGTACGGAGCCGTCCGACAGGATCTCGAACCCCGGGCCGCCGATGACGTAGCGGCCGCGGACATCGGTGGTCCGCCCGTGCAGATTGCTGGTCACGGTTGTCTTGTCGCTCATCGTAGGAGTCTAGACGCGCGGCGGGTGACCGATCGTGGAGTCCGGAGTCTGGACACCGCTCGTGGTCGCCGCCCGCAGCTGGTCGGCCAGCAGTGACACGACGCGGGTGAGTGAGCGGTTGTCCTCCTGCAGCACGGTGATCCGCCGCTCCAGTTCCTCGATGCGCGCCTGGAGTTCACGCTGACTCGGTCGGCGCTGCTGGCGGGCGGCCGGCGGGGGAGTGCCGGCCTCCCAGCCGTCGCCGTGGCCGTCGGGGGAGTCGTAGTCGTAACTGCCGTCGTCGTAGCGTGTGAGCCACTTGCGCAGCGACTGGGGGCCGACCTCGAACTCCTCGGCGACCTCGCGGACGATCGAGCGGTTCTCGGGCTCGTCGCGGCGCCGCTCGAGCACCCGCTCGACCGCGCGCTGGCGGACCTCGTCGCTGTACTTCCGGTCAAACACCATGCCGGTTTCCCCGTTCAGGAGACTGCAACATTCTTGTCACGATACTTCAAGGACACCCGTGTCAACATATCGGCTACGAGGCGCTCGTACCCAGACCCGGTCCCATCGTCTCTTCGATCCGCCGTCCGGACTGCGCCGAACAGCGGATTGACCAGGGACAATGCCGGGCCGGGCCGTCGACGACGCAGAGTCGAGCGAGTCACACCTCGTGTAAGGCGTAGCGGTCGATGTCAGAAGTTTTATGTATCGCGGATATCGCGTCGTTCGACGTAGCCGCATGACTGCGTAGCGCTGCCTGGCTGCCCACGGCGGTCCGGTGGCTGACCGCTCACCCCGAGCCGATCGAGAGGAACAACAAGTCGTGTCCAGTTCACGCCGGTGGCGCTGGCTCGCCGCAGTGGTCGCCGCGCTGTCGCTTCTCGCCACCGCTGCCTGCTCGGGCAACGGCGAGCAGAGCGCGGCCAAAGCCGAGGTCGCCAAGAAGGACCGCTACGGAGGCACCCTCAACATCGGGCTCAGCGCGGACCCCGGTGGTGTCGACGCCGGGGTCGTCAACCAGGTCTGGCGCACGGTGGCCCGGGCCCTGGCCGACTCGCTGGTCTTCTACAACCCCAAGACCAAGCAGGTCGAGCCCTGGCTCGCCACGAGTTGGACGATGAGCGACGACGCGCGGGTCTACTCGTTCAAGCTGCGCGACGACGTCACCTTCCACGACGGCACCCGGCTCACCTCCAAGGTCGTCAAGGCCAACCTGGAGAGCCTGAACCGGCCGGGCATCCACTCCAGCGCCAAGACCATCGTGCAGGGCATCAGCACGATCGAGACGCCCTCGGAGCACAAGATCACGGTCAGGTTCGCGCAGCCCAACGCCGCCTTCCTGACCTCCCTGTCGCGTGCGTACGTCGGGATCGTCTCGGAGAAGACGGCCAAACTCCCGGTGGACAAGCGGCAGAAGTGGCTGGACGGCTCCGGCCCGTTCTACCTGGAGGAGTACGTCCCGAACCAGCGCATCGTGCTGAAGAAGCGCGCCGACTACCACTGGGCACCCCAGTACTTCCGGCACGAGGGCGCGGCCTATCTCGACAAGGTCGTCTACAAGATCATCCCGGAGGACTCGGTCCGCAACGGCGCGGTCATCGGAGGCGATGAACTCCAGTTCGTCTACTGGGTGAACGCGAAGTACCTCCCGCAGCTCCAGAGCGCCGGGCTGACCATCTCCAAGACGCTCAATCCCGCCACCGGGACCGAGCTGCCGGTGAACACCTCGGCCAAGTTCCTCAAGGACGTGCGCGTCAGGCAGGCACTGCAGACGGGGACCGACCGGGACGAGTTCGTGAAGATCGACTCCGGCGGCGTCGACCAGCCGGCGACCGGCCCGCTGAGCAAGGACAACCCCTACTACTCGGATCAGAGCGCGCTGCTGAAGTACGACCCCGAGCGGGCCAAGTCCCTGCTGGAACAGGCCGGCTGGACCAGGACAGGCTCCGACGGCATCCGGGTCAACGCCAAGGGCGAGCGGCTGTCGCTGCGCGCACCGGAGGACGACGCGGGCTGGCAGGTGCTCCAGGACCAGTGGAAGAAACTCGGCGTCGAACTCGTTCTCGACCCGCCGCTGGCCGCCGAGGCGAACGAGAAGCTGCTCAGCGGCGAGTACGACATCGCCTACTGGTACGCGTCCTCGCCCGACCCGGACGTCCTGCGTGCCAACTACGGAAAGACGACCGGCTCCAACCGCAGCTTCATCGCCGACGACGACAGGACCGGCAAGGAACTCGACCGGCTCCTGCAGCAGCAGAACCAGACGATCGACAAGGAAAAGCGCCAGAAGCTGGTCGACCAGGCGTCCCGCATCCTCGTCGAGCAGGCCTACGAGATCCCCGTGTCCAACGACGTCGACATCTGGGCCTACTCGCCCCGACTGCACGACATCGAGCCCGTCGGTCTCGACCAGTACCTGATCAACGCCTGGCTGGCGAAGAAGTAGACCCATGGCACGATACGGTCTTCGGCTCCTTTACGGCGTCATCGTGGTGTGGGGCGCCTTCACCGGAGCCTTCTTCCTGCTGTACGTGGTGCCCGGCGACGCGGCGGGCGGTCTCACGGTCGGCGCCGACGGCGGCGACGTCAAGCAACTCCTCGCCGAACAGCGCCAGTTGCTGGGCCTGGACCGCCCGGTGTACGTGCAGTACCGGGACGCTCTGACCGGAGCCCTGCACGGGGACTTCGGCCAGAGCATCTACCAGCGCCGGCCGGCGGTGGACGTGTACTTCGAGTCCTTCCCCCAGACACTCCAGCTGGCTTTCCTCGGACTGCTTCTGGCCGTAGTGCTGGGGGTGACGCTGTCGGTGGTCATCGAGCTGACGGACTGGAGGTGGGCGCGCGAACTGCTCATCTCGCTGCCACCGATAGCGGTGTCACTCCCGCCCTTCCTGGTCGGGCTGGTGCTGCTCCAGGTGTTCGCCTTCCAACTGCACTGGATCAAGGCGGTCAGCGACCAGGGGTTCGGCGGGCTGCTCGTCGCCTCGGTGGCCCTCGCGGTGGCCGGCGGCGGCAGCATCTCCCAACTGCTGACGGCCAACCTCCGCGCCGCGCTGACCTCGCCGTATATCGAGACCGCCCGCAACTGGGGGCTCAGCCGGTTCGACATCGTCGTCCGGCACGCCCTGAAGAACGCCGCACTGCCGGTCCTCACCTCGCTGGGCACCACCGTCGGCGTCATGGTCGGCGGGACGGTGCTGACGGAGACGGTGTTCTCCCGGCTCGGCGTGGGCCGTCTCGTGGTCGACGCGGTGAACGGCCGTGACATGCCCGTCGTCCTGATCGCGGTCACGATCAGCGCGGTGATCTTCGTCGTGGTGAACCTCGTCGTGGACGCGCTCTACCCGCTGCTCGACAAGCGGATCCGATGGGAGGGATGACATGACGGCCCTCGAAGTGAAGGCGTCCATGCCGTCGTCCGGACGCTCCCGGGCGCTCGGACGGCGGGCGGCCGGACTGCTCCGCTCGCCCGGACTGCTCGCGGCATACCTGTGGGTCCTCGTCATTCTCGTGGCCGCGGTCCACCCCGGTCTGTTCGTGCCCGGCGACCCGCTGCGGCAGGACGCCTCACAGATGCTGCTCTCACCCGGCTCGGGCCATCTGTTCGGCACGGACGACTTCGGCCGCGACCAGTTCACCCGCACCGTGTGGGGCACCCGGCTGTCGCTCCAGGCGGCGCTGATCGCCGTGGCCATCGGTCTGGTGAGCGGTTCCACGATCGGTCTTGTGGCAGGCGCGCTGCGCGGCCGGATCGACAGCGTCCTGATGCGGATCATCGACATCATGCTGGCGGTGCCGAGCCTGATCGTCTCACTCGCCATCATCTCCGCCCTGGGACGCGGGACGCTCAACATCGCCGTCGCCATCGGCATCAACAGCACGGCGGGATTCGCCCGTCTGATGCGGTCCGAGGTGCTGAGGGTGAGCAACGCCCCGTACGTCGAGGCGTCGGTCTTCGCCGGGCACGGCTATGTCCACCGGCTGTTCAGACATGTCGTGCCGAACGCGTCCCGCTCGGTGCTGGCCGCGGCGACGATGGACATCGGCACGGCGATCCTGACCGTCGCCGCGCTGAGCTTCCTGGGTCTCGGCGCGCCCCCGCCGACGCCCGAATGGGGCCTTCTGGTGGCCGAGGGGCGCACGTTCATCGGAGTCCAGTGGTGGCTGAGCCTGCTGCCCGGCCTGGTGATCGTGACGACCGTGCTCGCGGTCTACCGCATCGGCAGATCGTTCAACCGAGGGAGGACCCGTGTCGTCGCCTGACCCCGAGAACGCGCCGTTGCTGCGGGTGCGCGACGTGAGCGTCGAGTTCGCGCTGCCCGGACGCGCCGCGACCCCCGTGCTCGACGGTGTGAGCCTGGACGTCTCGGCGGGCTCGATCCGGGCCGTCGTCGGCGAGTCCGGATCGGGCAAGTCCACCCTCGGCCGGGTCGTCACGGGGACCCTCGCCGACAACGGGCGCATCACCGCGGGCGAGGTGGTCCTCGGCAGCCGTACGCTCACCGGGCTGTCCGAACGGCAGTACCGGGCCGTGCGGGGCAAGGAGATCGGCTACATACCCCAGGACGCGCTGCTCGGCCTGAACCCCCTGCTGCCCGTCGGCGTCCAGGCCGCGGAACCGCTGCGCGCCCACGGCCTGGCATCCCGCGCGGAGCGCCGCGAACGGGTCATCGACCTGTTCGCGAAGGTCGGGCTGCGCGATCCCGAGCGCCTGTACGCGCGCTACCCGCACGAGTTGTCCGGGGGAATGTGCCAACGGGTGCTCATCGCCGCCGCGATGAGCACCCGGCCCCGGCTGCTGATCGCCGACGAGCCGACGACCGCACTCGACGTCACGGTGCAGAAGACCATCCTCGACCTGCTGTCCAGCCTGGTGGAGAGCGAGGAACTCGGAATCCTGCTGATCACCCATGACCTGGGCGTCGCCGCCGAGCGGGCCGACGACATCGCCGTGGTGAAGGACGGGCGGATCGTACGCAGCGGACGGACCGGCGAGGTCGTCGCCGACCCGGGTGACCCGTACACGGAGAATCTGCTGCGGTCCTCCTCGCTCGGCTTCTCCGGCCGGCGGGCCGCGACCGCCCGCCTGGAGTACGTCCGCACCGTGCCCGCCACCTCCCCGGTGGTGGTCGAGGCCAAGGGTGTCGGCAGGACCTTCACATCCCGCCGCGGCGCCGAGCCGGTCACCGCGGTGTCCGACGCCACGTTCCGGGTGCGCAAGGGGACCACGCTGGGCATCGTCGGTGAATCGGGTTCGGGCAAGACCACCCTGGTGCGCATACTCGCCGGCCTGACCCCGGCGGACACGGGGACGGTCGAGATCGACGGCCACCCCGTCGTCCACCACCGGCGGGGCGCCGGGCAGGCTGGCCTCTACCGCGCGGTGCAGATGGTCTACCAGGACCCCTTCGCCTCCCTGAACCCGAGATCCACGGTCCGCGCCATCCTCGACGAACCACTCAAGGGCCACAGGTACGGCACGGCCCAGGAACGTGCCCACAGGATCACCGAGCTGCTGGAGGTGACCGGTCTGCCCGCCTCGGTCGCCGACCGGTACACGGCCGAACTCTCGGGCGGCCAGCGGCAGCGGGTGGCCATCGCCCGCGCGCTGGCACCGCGGCCGGGCGTCGTCATCCTGGACGAGCCGGTCTCCGCGCTCGATGTGACCGTGCAACGCCAGATCCTCGACCTGCTCGACTCCCTGCAACGCGAACTGGCGCTGACCTACCTCTTCATCTCGCACGACCTGGGCGTGATCGCCGAGGTGTCCGACGAGATCGTCGTCCTGCACCACGGACACATCGTCGAGCGCGGCCCTGCCCTTGGCATCCTCACCGATCCGCGGACCGACTACGTCAAGCAGTTGCTCGCGTCGATCCCCGGTGCCCTCGCGCCCAGTTCGGCCCTGACCTCATAGCTCCGCGACAACCTTGAAAGGCGGGACCCCCCATGCCCGAGCGACAGCTCCACCTGGGGTACATGCACTGGCTGAACGGCACACACTGGGGCGGCTGGCGGCACCCGGACGCGCCCACGGCCGAGGCGTTCGAGCTGGAGTACGCGGCCAAGGCGCTGCGGACCGTCGAGGACGCGAAGTTCGACTTCTTCTTCCTCGGGGACACCCTGCCCGGTGACATCGCCGCGGAACAGTGGATCACCACCCACAACACCGGACGCCTGGAACCCTTCACCCTGGCCTCCCAACTCGCCCTCGGATCCTCGAAGATCGGGCTCGTCGTGACGGCGCACCCGACGTTCTACGAGCCGTACATCCTGGCGAGGCTGACGGCGTCCCTCGATCACCTCAGCGGTGGACGGCTGGCGTGGAACGTGGTGCTGGGCGCCTCCGACCTGGCGGCCCGGAACTTCAGCCTGCCGGACCTCGGCGGCGCCACCCGCTACGAGCGGGCGGACGAGTTCATCCATGTCGTCCAGCGGCTGTGGGACAGCATCGAGGAGGGCGCCTACCTCCAGGACAAGAAGACCGGGCACTACGTCGACGACAGCAAGGTGCACCGGCTCGAATGGAAGGGCAGGCACTTCCAGGTCGCCGGTACGCTGCCGCTGGAGCGTCCGCCCCAGGGCCACATCCCGCTGCTGTACGCCGGTGCCTCCGAACTCTCCCGTGAGCTGACCGCGAAGTGGGCCGACGTCAACTTCACCGGCCCCGCCACGGCCAAGGAGTCGATCGCGTTCAACACCGATGTGCGGCAGCGGGCCGCACGCCTGCGCGGCCGGGTTGACCCGATCTTCTTCCTGCCCGGGATCACCCCGCTCATCGGTGACACGCGGGCGGCGGCGGTCGAGCTGTACGAGGAACTGAATGCCCTGCTGCCCTACGACGACGACATCGTGGAGGGCGACCAGGACGAGACGTACTGGTCGGGTCCGCAGTGGGCACGGATCAACGGGTCCGGCTCCCCGCTGCCCAAGGGCGTCCGCAGCGTGCGCTCCCTGTCCGAGCGGATCGGCGTGGACCTGCGGTCGTTCGGCATCGACGGCATCGTCAAGCCCGACTCCGCCGAACAGTTCAACGCCTACGGCCGCCGACTGCTGAGGGCGCTGGCCGAGCGCACCGGCCGCACCGTGGACAACGGCGGCGTCCGGGTCAGGGACGTGCTGGGCGCCTCGATCGCCGGAAACTTCCCCCTGGTGATCGGCACGGCCGAACACGTCGCCGACACCCTGATCGACTGGTTCGACCGAGGTGCCGCCGAGGGATTCAATGTGAGCACCCCCTTCCTGTGGGAGCAGTTGGAGCGTTTCACCGGTGAGGTGGTCCCGATCCTCCAGGAGCGCGGCGTCTACCGGAGCGAGTACACGAGCGACACCTTCCGCGGCCACTTCGGCCTGGACACACCCCCCAACAGCTTTGCCACCACGGGCCAGGAGGAACGATCCGTATGAGCGGCCGACGCACACTCCGCCTCGGTCTCGCGGCCTACGGCACCGGCTGGGACCTGGACGCCTGGCGTCTGCCGGAGGCGACCAACTCCGGCCTGCGCGACCCCGGCGTCATCCTGGACATCGCCCGTATCGCCGAGCGCGGCAGACTGGACTACGTCTTCGCCGGCAGCGCCCTCGGCAGCGAACCGGACCGCCTCAACCGGATCTACCGGTGGGACAACTTCGTGTACGCCGGCCACGCCGCGGCGATCACCCGGAACCTCGGGTTCGTGATGTCGGTGAACTCCTCCTTCGAGCACCCCTACGCCGTCGCCCGGCAGCTCGCGACCCTGGACAACTTCAACCGGGGACGCACGGCGCTGAACGTCGTCTTCGGCATCGACCGCGACGGCGACCCGGTCGGCAACTACGGCAAGAACCCGGTGCCCACCGAGGAGACGAAGTACGCGCGCGCCCGGGAGTTCACCACGGTTGTCAACCGGCTGCTGTACGACAGCTGGGACGACGATTTCCTGCTGGACGACAAGACGGGCGGCGCCCTGGTGCGGCCCGGGTCCTGGCACCAGACCGACTTCCACGGCGAACACTTCGACGTCCGCGGCCCGTTGAACGTCCCGCCGCCGGTACAGCGCCATATCCCGATCGTCCAGGTGGGCCTCTCCGAGGAGTCCCTGCGCTACGGCGCCGACTTGGCGCAGCTGCGGTTCTCACCGTACTTCGGGATCAGCCGCGGCAAGGAGGAGTACCGCAGGCTCAAGGAGCGCGTCGCGGCCAACGGGCGCGACCCCGACAAGTTCAAGATCATCCCCGGGATCACCTTCCATCTCGCCGGCACCGCCCGGGAGGCCCGGGCCAAGTTCAACGAGATCAACGCCTTCCAGCTCACACAGGCACTGCCGGCCGCGTTCTCCCAGGCCCTCGGCATCGATCTGTCGAGGGTCCGCGACAGCGAACGCGTGCTCGACGTCGTCGACATCGACACCGTCGGCGACGACGCGCTCAGGCCGTTGACCAGCGACCGGGCGCGCGACACCGAGAACGACCGGGAGCTGCTGCGGCAGATCCTCACCACCAAGATCGGCGAGGACGCGACCCTGCGCGAGCTGTACCACTACGTCCAGCGGGCCCGGCACGAACAGCAGCCGGCCGTCGTCGGCGACGCGAAGACCATCGCCGACTGGCTGGAGGAGAACCTGGAGGAGGAAGTGCTCGACGGCGTCCAGCTGTTCCCGCCGTACCACCGCGGACCGGCCGACCTGTTCGTCGACCTCGTCGTCCCGGAGCTGCAACGCCGTGGCATCTTCCGGACCGAGTACGAGGCCTCGACGCTCCAGGGCCTGCTGGACACCGACGACGTCTACTGAGGAGTGAGAAGAACCGTGCCCCCTGCTGTGCAACTCCCCGACGGGCACCGCCGGCTCGGCGCCTCGGGCCTCGTCCTGTCCGAGATCGGCATCGGTGCCAGCACCTTCGGGCGGTCGGGCATGAGAGCGACCGGCCAGGAGGCGGTCACCGCGATCGTCGACCGCGCGATCGACCTCGGCGTCACCTACTTCGACCTCGCCGAGGGCTACGGTGACCGGCCAGGACAGAGCGAGGAACTGTTCGCCGCCGCGCTCCGGGGTCGCCGTGAACAGGTCGTCATCGGCACCAAGTTCGGGCTGAACCTGAGCCGGGAACGCGGCGCCGCCTACGCCCGGCCGGGATCCCGCAAGTATGTCCTCGCCGCGGTCGAGGAGTCACTACGGCGGCTGCGCACCGACTACATCGACCTCTACCAGATCCACTTCCCCGACCCCCTCACCCCGGTCGAGGAGACCCTGTCGGCACTCGACACCCTGGTGAGGTCGGGGAAGGTACGGTACGTCGGCGCGTCCAACTTCAAGGCGTGGCAGATCGTGGAGGCCGAACACGTCGCCAGGGCGCACGGGCTCACCCGGTTCGTGTCGACGACCGACGAGTACAGCCTCCTGTGGCGCGGGCCGGAGGAAGAGCTGATCCCGGCCCTGCGCCATCACGGCCTGGGCTTCATCCCGTACTTCCCCCTCCAGAACGGGCTGCTCACCGGCAAGTACTCCGCAACACACGCGCCGGCCGACGCCAAGATCACCAACCTGAAGCGCTATCTGCTGCGTTCGGCGCCCTGGGAGGCGCTGGCGAGGTTCGAACGGTTCGCGCGTGACCGCGACATCACTCCCGCCGCGGCGGCACTCGGCTGGCTGCTCGCCCAGCCGACGGTCACGAGCGTGATCGCGGGGGTGACCGTGCCGGGGCAGCTCGACGAGAACGTCCTGGCCTCCCGGTGGGTCCCCTCGGCCGAGGAGGAGAGCGAGCTGCGCGGCCTGTTCACCGGCGACCTGTCGGGCGGCCCCGGCGTGGTGGACCGCGGCTGAGGCGCCGGGGACGGGTGTCCCCGGCACCGGCGATCATCCCGCCGACGGCGGGTGGACACCCGGCTGGGCCCCGGTCGTGGCCGGCCGCGCGGGATCGGTGATCCAGGCGGACCACGAACCGGGGTACAGGGCCGCCTCGATGCCCAGGTGCGCGAGCGCCAGCACGGTCGTCGTCGCCGACACCCCGCCGCCGCAGTACGCGCCGATCTCACGGCCGTCCAGGTGCGCCGCGTACAGGGCCCGCAACGTCGCGGTATCGCGCAGCTCGCCGTCGGTGAAGTTGTCCGAGCCGGGGATGCTGTGCGCGCCCGGGACATGACCGGTCCCCGTGTGCTGCGGGTCGCCGGCATACGCCTCGGGGGCGCGCGCGTCGATGAGATGCCCCGACGCGGCAAGCCGTCCGACGTCCTCGGCGGTCAGGACGGCGAGCGAACCCGGCCGTACGACGGCCGTCCCGGCGGCCGGCGGCGGAACACGGACGTCGAGCGGTCCGCCGATCTCTTCCCAGGCGGTCAGGCCGCCGTTCAGATACCGCACGTCCGCCACGCCGGCCCAGCGAAGGACCCACCAGGCACGGGTGGCGACCGCCGGGTTGCGCCGTGCGTGGACGACGACCGTGCTGTCGTCGTCCACACCCCATGTGCGCAACCGTTCCTGCAAGGGGCCCGGGTCGGGGAGCGGACCGGTGCCGGAGGTCCCGGTCCGCTCCCCGACGAGGTCCTTCTCGAACGGCACGAAGCGGGCGCCGGGTATGTGCCCCGTCAGATAGGAGTGGCGTGCCCCGAAGTCGTCTGCTGTCTCTCGGCCGACCTCAAGGACAACGATCTTCGCGCCGGCGCGCAGGGCGGTGTCGAGTTTCTTCGCCGAAGTGATGACGGCCTTCGTGGACGCTGGACGCACCTGATGCCCTCCCTGTTTCGCTGGTGAAATAACCATCACCTATAGGGAAGCCATGCGCTATGGATCATTTATGACAGCATCAAGAAGTTATTGCGTAGCCGATATGTATCACTAGGCTCCGGAGGCCGCTGGGGCCGCCGGACGGTTCGGCTCAGGCCGCGGCCGGCCGGGGCAACCGTGCCGATCGGGCCGCTCCCGGACCGCCACGTTCGGCCTCGCCGAACCGGGACCGACCGCGGCTGTCCTCACCCTCACGCCCTGACCACCACCCTGAGCCGTCCGGCCCAACCGCTCTCCCCGTCCGTGTAAGCGCAGGCGCGCCGACTGGAACCCGCGGGGGCGCTTCGTACGTAGTGGCGAAGTCCGTCCGCGACGACTGGAGCGCCCGTTGGAAACCCTCGCCTCGCGACCGCCCCGATCGCCCCGCACCCCCCGGTGTGCCGTCCGACTCCAGGGCGGCACACCTGAGAGCGGGAACGGCTGATCACGTGGACGGCGCCGCTCACCCTGCCCACCGCCGACGGCTCCATGGCGTCCTGTGGATGCTCCTGCCGGTCGCGGTGACGGCCGGCCTGTACTGGTTCGGCCGGACACACATCCCCGACTACCACAGCAGTCTCTTCGGGCAGCGCGGCTACGGTGCCCGAGGACTCAAAGCCCGACTCGGCTCGGCGCTCCTGTGCCTGGCGCTGATTCAGCTGCTGCTCGCCCTTTGGATGTACGGCGTTCTGCCCGCGGTGCGCACCGCGTCACACCGGGTGCACACCACGCACCGCGTCATCGGCCTGACCGCCTTCCTCCTCTCCCTCCCGATCGCCTGGCACTGCATCACCGCCTACGGCGTCCGGCTGACCAGCACCCGCGTGGCAGTGCACTCGCTCACCGGCTGTTTCCTCTACGGGGCCTTCGTCGCCAAGGTCATCGTGGTCCGCCACCGCGGCTGGCCCGGCTGGGCGCTTCCGCTGGCCGGCGGCGTCCTCGTCACCGCGATCGCCCTGATCTGGTACGCCGCCGCCTTCTGGTACCTGAACGGCTTCCAGGTCCCCGGCCTGTGACATCAGGCGACGGCAGGGCCGGCGTGGCCGAGTTGGGCAAGGGCGCGGTCCAGCATGTCGGCGAAGAAGTCGACCGCGGTGTCGTCGATGCACAACGGCGGTTTGATCTTCAGGATGTTGAGGTGGTCCCCGGTCGGCTGTACGACCACGCCGAGGTCGAGCATGCGGTCACAGAGTTCGGCGGTCTCTTCCGTGGCGGGTTCCAGGGTGACGCGGTCGCGGACGAGTTCGAGGCCCAGGTAGAGACCCGAGCCGTGGACGGCGCCGATGATGCCGTAGCGGTCGGCCAGTGCCTCGAGCCGGCCCTTCAGACGGCCGCCGACGCGCACCGCGTTGCCTTGGAGGTCTTCGTCGCGCAGGGTGTCCAGGACGGTGAGGCCCACGACGCTGGAGACGGGGCTGCCACCGGTGGAGGAGAAGAAGTAGCCCTGGTCGCGGTAGCGGTCGGCGATCGACGCGGACGTGATGACGGCGCCCAGGGGGTGGCCGTTGCCCATGGCCTTGGCCACGCAGACGATGTCCGGGACGACCTGCTGCTGCTCGAAGCCCCAGAACCAGTGGCCCAGCCGGCCGTAGCCCACCTGGACCTCATCGGCGACGGCCAGGCCACCGTGCCGGCGGACCGCCGCGTACACCTCGGCGAGGTAGCCGTCGGGCAGGGCGATCCCGCCGGCATTGCCGTAGAAGGTCTCGCTGAGGAAGGCGCCTGCCGGCCGGCCGGACGCGGCCAGCTCGTCGATCACGGCGACGGCCTCGGGCCCGTAGCGCACCGCGTCGATCCCGCGGTGCCGGCCGCGGTAGGAGTTGGGCGAGTCCACCGTGTGCACCCAACCGGGGCGGGTGGCCAGGGCGTTGGGGTTGTCCTGGAGTGAGGTGGAGACCGCGTCGGAGGCGTAGGTCCAGCCGTGGTAGGCCTCGCGCAGAGCGACGACGTCGTGCTGTCCGGAGGCACCGGTGGCCAGCCGCAGGCCCAGATCCACCGCCTCGGAACCGGAGTTGACCAGGAACACCGTGTCCAGCGGGTCGGGCAGCAGGGCGGCGAGGCGTTCGGTGAACTCCACCACCGAGGCGTAGTGGAATCGCGAGTTGGTGTTGAGCCGTCGCAGCTGCCGGGAGACCGCCTGCTCGACGCGGGGATGGGCGTGGCCCAGCGGGGTGACGTTGTTGACGATGTCCAGGTAGGAGCGGCCGTCGGTGGAGAGCAGATGGTGGCGCCAGCCACGCTCGATGCGGGGAGGCTCGGCGTAGTAGTGCTCCTGCACGGTCGCGAACACGGCGTCACGTCGGTCGAGCAGGTCCCCGTCCTCGGCACGGTCGGTGGCCGACAGACCGATGAGCGGTGCGGGGTCCGCGGTGAGCGCGAGCCAGCCGGCGGCGTACTCGGGGCGCACCAGGGCAGGGACGGAAGGGCCGTCGGCGTCGCGCAGCGCCAGGTGCAGTGAGGTCCCGGAGGGGAGGCGGACGAGATCCCCGCCCGCCTGGACCGTCGAGCCGGTGGAGACCACCGGGTGAACCGTGCCGGGGAAGGACAACGTCAGCACCTGCGGGCCGTAGCCGATCTGCACACGGCCCGGTGCCGCCGCGAGGACCGTCCCCGTGCCGGGGGCCTGCGCCACGGCGGGCCGCCCGAGCCACAGGTCGATGCCGGTCGGCACCGTGGCGGCGGACATGGCCGCCAGCGCCGGGGTCTCGGCAAGCCGCGGCCGCGCGTACCGGGTGACGGCCGCGGCTGCTCCGTCCGCGAGCGCGGCGGCCGACAGCCGGTCCGCGGTGCCGGTTTCGAGCCAGGCTCCGTGGTCCATGGAATCGGCGGGCGTGGACAGGTCGAGGAGGGCGACGGTGTCGGCGGCGAGGCCGCGCAGCAGGAAGTGTGCCGGTGGCTCGGTGCGGGCAGGCACGTCGGCCAGGCCGATCGCGTCCTTGACGAGGTGGACCATCACCGGAAGCGGCAGGTGGGTGGCCTGCTCGAACATGCGCCACTCGCGGTCGAGCGCGGCCTTGGCGTAGTGGTTGTCCTCATCGACGGCGGCCTGGTGGCGCCCGCTGGCGACCAGCCCTGCGGCGCGCAGGACCACCAGCGGCCACAACGCCTCCGCCTCCGCCGGGGCGAGCGGACGGGCGGCGTGGAAGGCCCGTACGGCGGGCAGCACGTGATGGGGTTCGACACCGTCGTGGTGGAGCATCGAGGAGAGGGTCACGGCGAGTTCGCCGACCGCCCAGCTCGTGGTCAGGTCACCGAAGTCGATGACTCCGTCGGGCACGGGCAGATGACCGTCGGGAGAACGGATCAGATTGTCGTCGGTCAGGTCGAGGTGCACGGCCTGCGACGGCAGCACGTCGGCGAGCTTGTGGACCTGCGCCCAGGCGTCGGCGGTCGCGGCCTGGACGGCGGCGCGCCGGTCGGGCTCGCCGATGTGCTGTGCGAGCTGTGCGACGACGCGGTCGGCGTGCCGCAGGTCCCACTGGAGGACGCGCTTGAGGCCCGGATGACGGAAGTCGCGCAGGGCGGTGCTGATCTTCCCGCCGATCGCGCCCATGGCCGCCACCGCGCTCGGCGACAGATGCCGGGGCCCCGAGAGCGGACCGCCGGGCAGGTATCGCATCAGCCGCGCGATGGCCGGACCGCTCGCGGTGTCCACCGTGGTGCGCCGCGGGGAGCCGTCGGGGCGGCGCAGGACGGTGGCGATGCGCAGTTCCGGGTGGGCCGCGGCGATCAGATCGGCGGCGGTGTCCTGGGCGTCGATCTCCGTAGCGCTGAAGGCGGGATTGGCGACCTTCAAGATCGCCAGGGCCGTACCGTCGTCGGCGCGCAGCAGGAAGTTGGCGTCCTGCTGGCTGCCCAGCGTCTGCGCACGCACGTCGACGCCGAGCTGCTGGGCGCCCATGTGCGCCGCCTGAGCCGCAGTCACCTGGGGTGCGGGGAGAGCGCCTTGGCTGAAGAAGTCGATGGTGTGGTTCTCGTCGTGCAGCATGCGGGATCCCTCGGACGGTGGGTGAAGCGGTGGTGTGGGCAGGCCGGGCGGTGTCGATCGATCGCCGACCCGCGGCTCCCGCGGGACGGCCCGGTCGATGTCGTTCATGAAGCACCTCCCTCCTGCACATTCAGCGAGCCTTGTAGTTGTTTCAAGCACAATGGCGGATCAGAGCGCTCGAATCAACTGTACTGACGACGGAATCGAGCGACTGCCTGGGTGGTCGCGACGCAATGTGTCTCCATTTCAACCGTCCGTGACCATGGCGGACCCGAGGAGGGGAGCGGCGCGGGGGGCGCCGTCGGGGCACGGTCCGCCAGGTCCCGGCGGCTAGCTAGCCGCCCACCGTCGGCTCGGGGGATGATCCGTCGCGAGCGGACGCCCGGACGAAGTCGGTGATGCCCGGCAAACCCGGCCGATAGCCGTCCGAGGTGTCCACGGTCAGCGTGGGCACGTCCAGGGAGATCGGCACGAAGGAATCGGGGGAGCGTGCTCCGGTGGCGATCGCTTCGAGCAGTTCGTGATCGGCGTGGGCGGCCCGGTGCGGATCGGTCCTGACGCGCTGGACGATGCGGTCGTGGGCGACGGGCGCCGCGGTGGTGCACAGGACGACGCGGAGGTCTGCGAGGGCGGTGAGCGGTTCCAGGTTCGGCCGCCACAGCCGGTCCTGGAAGGCCGCTTCGGCGACGAGCGTGACCCCGGCCTCCAGGAGCACCTTCAGCACGCCGAAGAAGGCTTCGAGAGTGGGGCGGTTGAGGGGATCGTCGCCGCCGCCGCGGTAGCCGGGCGTGGACAGGACCATGCCTTGCTTGATCTCGTCACGGATGATCGCGGGGCATCCGAGGGTGCGTGCCAGCTCGCGGGCGAGCGTGGTCTTCCCCGTTCCGGGACTGCCGCTCACGACCACCAAGGTCGGCGTGCTCATCGGGCGTTCCCGCAGTGCGGCATGGGTGGTTTCCCGTCCGTGGCGTTGTCTCATTGCTCCAGGATGGAGGAGACGCGGGGTCCTACGCGAAACCGGAGGCCACGAGGGACGGCGAGGCGGCGGCCCCGCGCGAAGACCTCCGTGCGCGGTGCCGCCCTCCCGGTCCACTCCGTACTCCCGGTCCTGGTGCGCCTTGTGTGCGGCGTGCTTCGGCCCGCCGGTCGTGCACACACCCCCCTCGGGATATGAGCTGATATGAATGGGTCATATGGTGGGGTAAGCTGAGGCGAACTTGCGGTGTGTCAGGTGTGCTTGGCCGCAGTGGTCCGCCCTGCCGTCCCCCCACGAGTACCTCCCGGAGAAGTCCATGGAGAGTCTGGACCCTGAGGATCCGCCGGCCATCGGCGGCTACCCGCTGCTGGCGAGGCTCGGAGCCGGCGGCATGGGGCAGGTGTTCCTTTCCCGTACGGCATCCGGACGGCCGCTCGCGCTGAAGACCGTGCGGGCCGAGTTCGGCGTGGACCCGGCCTTCGAGGAGCGGTTCGCCCGCGAGATAGCAAGCAGCGACCAGGTGCGTTCGCCGTGGACGGCGGCGGTCGTCGACTACAGCCCCACGGGCCGGCGGCCCCAGTGGCTGGCCACCGAATACATAGCCGCGCCTTCCCTTACCGAATGGGTGGAGCGGCACGGTCCCCTGCCCGAGCCCGTCGTCCGGGCCCTGGCGGCGGAACTCGCCGAGGGACTGCGGGCGGTGCACCGGGCGGGTCTGGCCCATCGCGACGTGAAGCCGTCCAACGTGCTGCTCGCCCACCGTCACCCGCTCCTCATCGATTTCGGCATCGCCCGGGCCGCCGACGACACCCGGCACACCCGGACCGGCGGAGTCATCGGCTCGCCCGGATTCATGGCCCCGGAACAGGCGGCCGGAGGAATCTCGGCCGGGCCCGGCGACATCTTCGCGCTGGGGGCGGTCCTGGTGTACGCGGCCACCGGTCTTGGGCCCTTCCTACGGCCGGGTGAGGACCCGTCGGCGGCACAGCTGCTGTACCGGATCGTGTACGAGGAGCCGGTGCTGGACGGTGTGCCGCCGTCGCTCGTGCCGCTGCTGGCCGCTTGCCTGCACAAGACGCCGGAGGAACGTCCCACCGCCAAGACGCTGCTGGAGCGGCTGGGTGCGGGGCGGGACAGCTGGACCACGGCACTGCCGGCCGGTCTCGCCGCGGAGATCGTCGCACGGGAGGCCGAGCTGCGGCGCCTGTTGGAAGGGCCGGTTCCCGCCCCCGTGCCGGAGCACCCGGCCCCGACGGCCGGTTTCGGGCCGACGAACGGGTTCGGACCTGCGACCGGTTTCGGGCCCCCGACCGGTTTCGGGCCCCCGACCGGGTTCGGCGAGGCCGAAGCGCCGGCTCCGTACGGGACGCCCCTCGCGTACGGGCCCTCGACGGCGTACGCCTCCCACCCAGGGCCACCGGCCCCGACCGATGCGCGCCCCGCACCCGCCACCGGCCCCGCACCCGCCACCGGCCCCGCACCCGCCACCGGCTTCGCACCCGCCACCGGCTTCGCACCCGCCACCGGCTTCGCAACCCGCCACCGGCCCGGCGCCCGGCCCGCGCCGGGCGCGGCGCGGCGCGGTGGTCGCGGTCGCGGGCGTCGTCGCGGTCGTGGTCGCCGTCGCCGCACTCATGTGGCCGGACGGCTCCGGCACCTTTGACGACACGGACGGCACACGTGACACCTCTCCGTCTCCGTCCCGGCACACCGCGACGGACGCCCTGCCCGCCTCCTGGACCGGCACCTGGAAGGGCGCCGGTCCCGGCAGCAGTTCCGGCGACGGTGTGGTCAACTCCCCCACGACCCAGGTGTCGGTGCCCCTGACGCTGCACACCGCACGCCCAGGGGACATCGCGGGCAGACAGGTCAGCCACATCACCGACGCCGGCAGCGGCCGGGACATCGGATGCACCGAGACGCTGCGTCTGGCGGAGACACATACGACGACGATGGTCTTCGAAGCGGCCACGAGCACGCCCACGGATCCCTCGGCAGGAGTGCTGTGTGTGCGGGGCAACGTCTACACCCTGACGAAGACCGGCGCCGACACCCTGACCCTGGGGGACGAGGGCGGCCAGGCGGCGGGAGCGCCCTCCCGGCTGACCCGCTCGTCCTGACACCGGTCCGACCCCCGTCCCTGGCATCAGCTAGGGTGGAGAACTGACCGGGCCCTGCTTCACCTGGGCTGGTCCGACGTGCAGAGAGGAGGCTGAACGTGACCGATGCCGATCGGTCCTCGCCGACGACTCTCGCGGACAAGATCGACGCGTTGTTCCGCATAGTACGGCGCCCCAACCGCGAGCAGTTCAGCCATGAGGAAGTCGCCCGCGCGTGCCGGGAGGCGACCGGGGAGAGCTTTTCCGCCACCTATCTGTGGCAGTTGCGCACGGGCCGGCGGGACAACCCCACCAAGCGGCACCTCGAAGCCCTCGCCCAGTTCTTCGACGTGCCGGTCGCCTACTTCTTCGACGACGACCAGGGGGCGGCCATCGCCAAGGAACTGGAACTGCTGGGAGCCCTGCGGGACGCCGGGGTCCGTAGTGTGGCGCTGCGCGCGGTGAACCTCTCTCCGGAGGGTGTGAACACGATCAGCGACATGATCGATGTCCTCGCCCGGCGGGAGAGTGCCGCAGGCGGCGACCAGACCGACCGCTGACCTGGACCGGCGGCCACACAGCGACCACGGGAAGAGGAACAGCCGGTGCGCAGCGGTGGGAGCAACAAGCGTCTGCTACAACGATGTCGGCGTCTGGTGGACGGCCTCGACCTGCCGACCCCGTTCGACACGGCCGAGTTCATCGGCATGCTGGCACGCAGCCGCGGCCGGCCGATCGAACTCGTACCGGTTGTGGCCCGCCCGCACCTTCCGTGCGGGCTGCTCGTCACGACCGACCGTGCCGACCGCATTCTCTACCCCGCGGACACCACGCCCCTGCACCAACAGCACATACAACTGCACGAGGTCGCGCACCTCCTGTGCGGTCACCGCGAGACATCCCCCGCGGCGGCATCCGCGGCCCAGGTCCTGCTGCCCCATCTGCCCGCCTCGCTGGTCCAGCGCGTCCTCGGGCGCACCGTCTACACCGAGCCCCAGGAGGAAGAAGCCGAACTTGTGGCCTCCCTCATCCTGAACCGTGCCGCACAGCGTGTTCGCACGGGCACGGCGCTGCCGTCGCCGGCCGGTCCGGAAGAGGCCCGGCTCCGCTCCCTGTTCGGCTCCCCGGAGCACCGGGACGGGGACCGGCCGGCCCGCCGGCGGCGCGTGTGACGGACCTGACCGCGTGCCTCGCCGCCCTGGTCTTTCTGGTGTTCGCGGTCCACCGACTCGCGATCAGCCGCCGGGGGAGAACGGATCCCGCCCAGCGTGACGTGGCCGGGTTCGCGCTGTGCGCGGGCACGGCGATGCTGCTCAACGCCCCTGCGGTGCTGGGCGTTCTGGACCGCCTCCTCCCATCGCCCGACGGCGAACTGCTGGTCGCCAATCAGCTGAAGGCCGCCGCCGCCGCGTTTCTCTGCCTGGTGGCGCAGGCACTCGACCCACAGGCGCCCGGACCGGTATCGGCACGGCGACGGCGCCGGATCCACGCCGCCGTGCTCGTGCAACTCACCGCGCTCGGCCTGTTCCTCGGCGCGGGCGTCACCGAATCCGGCACGGCGGCCGTGGCCGCGCCCGGCCGGGGCTGGGCCCTCGCCGCGTACAACGCGCTGTTCACGGCCTACCTCTGCTGGTGTCTGTACGTCCTCGCACGCGCGCTCATCCGTCAGTCCCTACGCACCCCGCCGGGCTCGCTGCGTACGGGCCTGCGACTGGCCACGCTGGCCACGGTCATCGCCACGGTGTGGGCGCTGTGGGCCCTGGACGACGTCGCGGAGAACGTCACCCGCGGCCGGCAGGGCCTGGACGAGGACCTCATTTCCACGACGCTCGGAATGGTCACCGCGGTCTTCGCCGCCGCCGGGGCCACCGCCACCCTGTGGGGCGAGCGGATCGCCGCCCCGCTCCGCCGGCTGCGCGCCCGCCGCACCCACCAAAGGCTCGCCCCCCTGTGGTCGGCGCTCTTTGCCGAGTTGCCGGAAATCGCGCTGGACCCGGACGCCGCCGCCCGGCGTCCCGGTCTGCGCCGGGCGGACTTCGCCCTGTACCGCAGGGTCATCGAGATCCGGGACGGCAACCTGGCACTGCGCCCCTACCAGCGGCCCGAGGCGGTCAACTGGGCCATGGAGGCGCTGAGTCGTTCGGCGCTCGCGGCCCCCGACCGGCAAGCCGTGTTCGAGGCTGCCGTCATCGCCGCGGCGCTGGAGAGCAAGCGGGCCGGAACGCCGCCCACCGGCACGCCGGGCCAGCAGAGCCCGACACCCGTGGTGGTCCTGGAAACCGTCGAGGACGAGGCGGCCTGGCTGGTCCGCGTCACCCGCGCCTTCACCCGCTCCAGGATCGTCGACGACGTCCGCGACCGGATCAGAGCCCAGGTCACGACGGGCTGAACCGTCCCGCGGCGAGGTCGGGCCGGTGGGCTCACCGCAGGGGCGTATCCGACGAGGGCTCGTGGACGCCCCGCGGTCCCGGGCCGACCGCTCACCGCCCATCGGCGTACAGGGCGGAAACTCCCTCGCCCCGTGGCCGCACCGGGCAGAGACCCGTCTCATGGCTGACACGGGGCGCACCGGGACGCGGTCACCGCGTGGGCGGCGGGCGGCCCCGGCGGCCCCGCGCACGAACTGGCCGCGCGGCTGACCGTCCGGGCCACCGTCCTGCTCGAAGGGCCGGGCGACGCCGCGGCGGCCAAGGCGACGGCAGCGAGCTGCGGCCGGAACCCGGCGGCCGAAGGGGGCTGCGTCCTGCCGATCGCCGGTGCGATGAGCGCCGGCCGCAGGTGCGGCCCGGTGACGACGTCGGCTTCGTCGGCGTGCCCCACGAGATGACGATCGTCGGGCAGGGCCTGTTCTTCTCCCATGTCGGCCTGCGCGGCGGCCCGGCTCCCGTACGCCGCTGCCTGCCCGACCTGATCGACCGCGTCTGACCGGCCGGGACCAACCCGGGCAAGGTCCTCGACCTCACCCCGCCCCTGGAGCAGGTCACCGAGGGCTGCCAGACCATGGACGAGCGCCGCGCCATCAGGGCGTTCCCCGACCGGGGAACGTCGCAGGCCGCCCTCGCCGGTGATTCCCACCCGCTGGGACGGATCGGGTGGCACACGAGCCGTGCCGCCGGCGGCTCCCGCTGTGCGGGACGGTTCCGGTGGCGCCCCGGCGGCCACGGCGGCCCCGTCCGGTCGGCGCGGCCGTACGCGTGGCTCGATGTGGTGTCAGGAGGCGAGAGCGGCTGCCTCGGTGAGGAACTGCCGGACGGCAGGATGACGCCGGTGGGGCTGCAACTGTCTGGTCGTGGTCTGCAGACGGCGGGCCGCGCGGGCCGAGTGAAGTGTGGGGTAGGCGGCGAGGAAGATCCGCCACTGGGAAAGCGCCTCGTCGAGGTGGCCGATGCGCAGATGGGTTTCGGCGAGGTAGGCGCGGGTGAGAGCGGTGGCGCGGGGTTCGTCGGCGGTGCGCAACCGCAGGGAGACCGTCAGCGCCGCGCGGGCCCCGGTGAGGTCTCCCAGCGCGGCCAGGGTCTGGGCGCGCTGGTAATGCAGCGCGCCCGCGGGGTAGCCGGTGAAGGGGCCGGGCGCGGTGTCGGCGCGTGCGTGGAAGTGCTCGGCGCGAGCGAGCGACGCCAGCGCGGCACGGCGGTCGCCATGGGCCTGCACCACCGCCAGGTGGGCCAGGGCGTAGGCGAGCACGGCGGGCGGGGCGTGCCTGGCGTGCGCGACGGCCTGTTCCGCGAGATTGAGCACCGCCGGGCTGTGGTGGCCCAGATCATGGGCCTGAGTGGCCAAGACACGCAAGGCGATGGCGAATGTGACGGAATCTCCGGCGTCGCCGGCGAGCCGGGCGGCGGATCGGTGGTAGTACTGGCCGACGCCGTGGTGCCCGCTGTCGGCCGAGGCGATACCCAGCAGCAGGGTCAGTCGGGCGATGGCGGACAGCAGTTGGCGGTGCACGGTGTCGCGGGGCGAGCCGCGCAGCAGCGGAGCGACGCGGTCGGCGAGATAGGCGGCCAACGCGGCCCGTATCGACTGACCTCCGTGCCGCTCGGCCGCGCCGTGGAACAGCGCCGCCATGGCGCTGATCTCGTCAATATGAGCCTGGTCGGCGCGAGTTGGGGCGGCCGTGGCGGCCGACGGCTGCTGCGTCGGGCGATCGAACATCGCCAGGCCGGTGCGAGAGAGCGCGGCGAGACTGAAGCCGCTCGCTCCCAGCACGACCCGGCGGGAGGGGTCGAACTCGGCCTGGGTGAGCTGGATGAGCGTCCGGACGGGAGCCTGCTCCGGCGAGTTGATCACGGTGGCCGGAGTGCGTGTGAGGCCGGCGTCCTGCGCGGTGACGGGCTTGTCCAGCTTGCGCGCCAGACATTCCAGCAACAGCGCGGGAGCGGGCGGCCTCGGGTGTGCGCCCGCCAGCCAGCGACGCACTGCGGTTTGATCGCAAGCCAGTGGCACACCGCGCTCGGCGGCCACCGAGCGCAGCATGCGGGCGAGTTGGGACGGGCCCAGCCCGGCCTCCGCCATCAGCGCCCGCAGACGCGTATTGGGAGTCCTGGGCATATCCTCACCCCCGTCAGGTGACCGGACGTCACGGATCTTTCCGATGGACCGCCCGCAGGCTGCGAACCACTGGGGTGCAGGCCCGGGTGCGTTCACTGCACCATGTCCAGACCGCGGGCAACAGGGTTCCTGAGCTGCGGGACCGCTCACACCGTGCAAGCTTGCGCGCTTGTGAGCGCCACGGCGAGATCATCGGCCTGCCCCCGGACGGCGGCGCCCCCGCCACGCTCGTCCGCGACCGGTACGGGCGCACAGTTCGGAAGACGTGCGTCTCAGGCCGGCGGGACCGCTGCCCGCGGGCGCGGCCAGGGCAGCCCGTGGATGCGCTCGATACCCGAGTTGAAGCGCCGGAGAAACTCGGCGAAGGCCGCGATATCCGCCTCGGGCCAGTCGGCCATGACGCGGTCCAGGCCGGCGATGATGCGCGCGCGTTCCTGTTCGAGTTGCCGCGCGCCCTCCTTTGTGATGCGGAACTTACGGGCCATCCCCCCGTCGGGATCGGGGATGCGCTCCACCAGACCGGCGCGCACGGCGGCCGCCGTCTGCCGGTTCAGGGTGGACGCGTCAAGGCCGAACGCTTCGCCGAGCTGCCCGATCGACATGGGGCCCTCCACGCGGACACGGCTGAGAAGAATGTAGGCACTGCGGTCCAGAACACCGCCGGGGCTTCGCTCCCTGCCCTTGTTCAGATGCAGGTAGCGGCTCAGCAGCATCTGCTCGAACTCGACCCGGCCCGTGGCCCTGTCCGTCCTGTTCATGTGCCCGCTCCCTTGCTCGGGACCCCTGGGTTCACCCCGTGGTCCATCATATGCACCATGCATGCGGTATGGTCGGTGCACTTGATATGCATCATGCATAGAGTGCAGGCGCGGAGTGCCACGCCGCTTCCGATTCACATTTCACAGAGGAGCCCCATGATGGACGGCCCCCAGCCGACCACCCGCTCAGGTGCTGTCGTCGCCACACTCGCGCTGGCCGGCACCATCGCCGCGATCATGCAAACGCTGGTGACCCCGCTGATCGCGGAGATGCCGCAGATCCTGGACACCAGCCCCTCCAACGCGGCATGGGTGGTCACGGTCACCCTGCTCGTCGCGGGCGTGTGTGTGCCGGTCTCCGGGCGCCTCGGCGACCTGATCGGCAAGCGGCGCATGCTCCTGATCTGTGCCGTGCCGCTGGTTGCCGGCTCGGTGGTGTGCGCGCTTGCCTCTTCGATCGTGCCGATGATCGTCGGACGCGGTCTGCAGGGCATGGGCATGGGCATGGTGCCGCTGGGCATCGCCCTGCTGCGCGATGTCGTACCGGCGGAGAAACTGAGCGGGTCCATCGCCCTGGTCAGTGCCTCCATGGGCATCGGCGGCGCCATCGGCCTGCCCCTGGCCGCGGCTGTCGCCCAGTACGCGAACTGGCGGGTGCTCTTCTGGGGTTCGGCCGGTCTCGCCCTGCTGATCGGCACGCTGATCTTCTTCATCGTCCCGGATGTGCCGGCCGGCGCGAAGGGGCAGCGCTTCGACGTCCCCGGCGCCGTGGGCCTGGCCATCGGCCTGGTGTCGCTGTTGCTGGCGATCTCCAAGGGCGGCGACTGGGGCTGGGGTTCGGGCACCACACTGGGCCTGTTCGCCCTCGCGGTCGCCGCGCTCGCCGTGTGGGGCATCTACGAGCTGCGCACCCGCGAGCCCTTGGTGGACCTGCGTACCACGGCCCGCCCGCGGGTGCTGCTGACCAACGTTTCGTCGATCCTCGTCGGTGTCGGCATGTACGCCTTCATGCTGATCGCGCCGCAGCTGCTCCAGTTCCCCGAGGCCACCGGCTACGGCCTCGGCCAGTCGATGCTGGCGGCCGGTCTGTGGATGGCGCCCGGCGGTGTGATAATGATGATCGTCTCCCCGCTGGGCGGAAAGCTGATCAACGCACGCGGTCCCAAGTTCGCCCTGGTCTGCGGCGCCGTGGTGATCGCGGCCGGGTACGGGATCGCGCTCCCGCTGATGGGGACCGCCTGGGGCCTGATGGTCGTCGGCATCGTGATCAACAGCGGCGTCGCTCTCGCCTACGGCGCGATGCCCGCCCTGATCATGAGCGCTGTACCGCTCTCCGAGACGGCGGCGGCCAACGGCTTCAACGCCCTGATGCGTTCGCTCGGCACGACCATCGGCTCGGCGGTCATCGGTGTCGTCCTGGCACAGATGACCATCACCATGGGCGGCCACACGCTCGCCTCCGAGGACGGCTTCCGCACGGGTCTGCTGATCGGCTGCGGCGTGGCACTGGTGTCGGCCGCCGTCGCCTGCTTCATCCCCGCCCTGCGCGGGGCCGCCGACGGCTCCGCCGACGAGGAGGCGGCGGCCGCTCAGACGCCGGTCCGCGCCTGAGCGGATTCCCTGTGCCGGGTGCGTGTCTCGCCGTGGCGGAGCAGCGGCGGTACCCGCCCGTGGTCCGTGTCCGCACAGGTGGTGCGGCCCTGCCAGTAGCCGATGAGCCGCGGCTGACCGGGCACCGGGCAGCGGGCAGGCCCAGGGAGTCGGCGCCGTCCGCAGCACCAGCGGGACTCCCGCGACGGCGGCCGGTACGGCGACGCCGGTGAGGACTTTGCGCCGGCGCCGTACTCGGCTGCCGGCACCGCCACGGCCGCTGCGACGGGTCTGCGTGCCCCACGGGCAGTCCTCCCAGCCGGGGGCGGACCGGCCCAGGCGCCAGTAGCCGAAGAACGAGATGTCACGCATTCTTGCGGCCCTGAGGGCTCCGCACCTTCCGAACCTCGAAGTCCATCGCATTCCCTGAACCGGGGTGGTGCGACGACCACTGGAACGGAAGGGGAGTTGCGAGGGGACGCACGGTCGCCTCCGCACATCGGGCAGCCGCCGCCATTGCCGAGGTCGCCAGGGTCAGCCGGCGTGGCCCGGACCTCGGTGCCCCCCGAAGTCCTGTCGCTCCTCGGGGGCGAGGGAGGCGATGGTGCCTCCGGCGAGTACGGTGCGCCGGCGCCCGTCGGAGAGGCGGTGGTGGACCTGATAGGTCTCGCCCTTGGTGGCGTTGTGCAGTCGCAGGCGGGGCTCGGCACCGGGGGCCAGGGCCGTGTGGAGGTTCCTCAGCTGCAACCGGTCGCCGGTGTCGATGCGGTCGTGGTCGCCCGGGTCGTCGAACTCCAGCGGCAGAACGCCGAAGTTGGTCAGGTTCTGCCAGTGGATACGGGCGTAGGACTTGGCGACGACGGCCCGCAGCCCGAGGTGGCGAGGGGTGATGGCGGCGTGCTCGCGGGAGGAACCCTGGCCGTAGTTGTCCCCCGCGACGACGAAGTGCGTGCCGGGACGGCCGTTGGTTGCCAGGTCGGCGGCGCGCCGGGGGTAGTCGGGGTCGATCCGGGTGAAGGTGAACTCGGCGAGCCTCGGGATGTTCGAGCGGTACGGCAGCGCCTTCGCCCCGGCCGGGGATATCTCGTCGGTGGAGACGTTGTCACCGCATGTGAGCAGGACCGGGCCCGTCAGTTCGTCCGGCAACGGGTCGAAGTCGGGCAGCCCGGAGATGTTGGGGCCGCGTTCCAGCTCGACCAGGGCCGCCTCCTCGGGCGGCAGCGGGGGCTCCAGCATGGCGTGGTTGACCGAGGCCCGCTCGGGCAGCCGCAGGTCCGGGTACGGCACCCCCTCCTCGGCCGCCCACACCCGCGGGTCGGTGATCGTACCGGTGAGCGCGGACACGGCGGCGGTCTCCGGGGAGCACAGCCACACCGCGTCCTGCTCGGTGCCGGACCGGCCGGGGAAGTTGCGCGGGAAGGTACGCAGGCTGTTCCGGCCGGGTGCCGGGGCCTGCCCCATGCCGATGCACCCCAGGCAGCCGGCCTGGTGGATCCGGGCCCCTGCGGCGATCAGCTCGAAGGTGGCGCCCGACTTGGTGAGGTCGGCGAGGATCTCGCGTGATGTGGGATTGACGTCGAAGCTGACGGCCGGATCGCTCTGGCGGCCGGCGACGATGGCCGCGGCGACGGCGAAGTCACGCAGCCCCGGGTTGGCGGAGGAGCCGATGACGGCCTGCCCGACCGGTTCGCCCGCGACCTCGCTCACCGGTACGACGTTGCCGGGCGATGTGGGCCGGGCGATGAGCGGTTCGAGCGCGTCGAGGCGGACCTCCTCGGTCAGGTCGTAGACGGCGTCCGGCTCGGCGGCCGACTCACGGAAATCGGCCTCGCGGTCCTCGGCGCGCAGAAAGTCGCGCACCGCGTCGTCGGCGGGAAAGACGGAGGTGGTGGCGCCCAGCTCGGCACCCATGTTGGCGATGACGTGCCGGTCCATCGCGGTCAGATGCGCAAGGCCCGGGCCGTGGTACTCCAGGATCCGGTTGACCGCGCCTTTGACGCCGTGGCGGCGCAGCAGCTCCAGTACCACGTCCTTGGCACTCACCCAGGCAGGCAGCCGGCCGGTCAGGCGGATGCCCCAGATCCGCGGCATGGTCACATGCAGGGGCCGCCCGGCCATGGCGAGCGCGACCTCCAGGCCGCCCGTGCCCAGGGCCAGCATGCCGAGCGAGCCGGCCGCGCAGGTGTGCGAGTCGGACCCGGCGAGTGTCTTGCCGGGGATGCCGAAACGCTGCATGTGGGTGGGGTGGGAGACGCCGTTTCCGGGCTTGGAGTACCAGATGCCGTAGCGGCGGCAGGAGGAGCGGAGGAAGGCGTGGTCCTCGGCGTTGCGCTCGTCCGCCTGGAGCAGATTGTGGTCGACGTACTGGACGCTGACCTCGGTACGGACCCGGTCAAGGCCCAGGGCCTCCAGCTCCTGCATCACCAGGGTGCCGGTCGCGTCCTGGGTCAGCGTCTGGTCGATCCGCAGCCCGATCTCCCGGCCCGGCTCCATCACACCGTCGACGAGGTGATCGGCGATGAGCCGGTGCGCCAGCGTGCCGTGGGAGAGCGTCATGACGCCCACGCTGCGCGCTCAGCCCGGACCCGGCAAGCCGGAGGCATCGACGCCACGCTCCGTGCGGGGACGCTGACCCTCAGGCGTCCCGAGGCACACCTCGCGGGTCGTGCGTTGCGCGGGACCGTGCCGTCACAAAAGAGCGTGTCGTACCTGCGAGCGGAGTACGACACGCTCATGCCCTCAATGACGGGTTCCGCGGGTCATGCCGATGGTGAGGCCCATGGCGGCCAGCCCCAGCAGCAGGGTGACAGCGCCGAGCCAGCAGTTGTTCCATACGATGCCCGCCCGCGCGCCCTGGGTGGCGGTGACCACCCAGGGGGAGATGAGAAGCCAGATGCCGAGGGGTGCGACGGTCCACACCAGGCGGAACATCCGCTCCGGAACGAGGGTCAGGCCGAAACCGATCAGGGCGACGGTGATGCCGATGATCAGGTTGTTGACAGTGATATTGGGCTGCGCCGAGAAGTGGACGACCCAGGGCGAGATCGCGGCATACACACCGGCCAGGAGGATCAGTCCCTCAAGGGCGATCGCCCTGCCCGAGGAGGCCGTGCGTTCGAGTCGCTCCCGCATCTCTGCAATCTCGGGGTGCCCTGTCATGCCCGTGGAGTGCTCTGGATACGACATTGCTGTCGTCTCCTCTCCATGAGGAGATGTCTGTACATATGGCTGGCTTCCCGACTTCATGGTGGTTAACCGGTCATATCTGACAGGCGTAGTGTGAGATGCATCACCAGCTCAGAGCGCCGACGCCGACCCCCTGCACGAGGGCGGCGCCCCACGTGCCACCAGGGTTCGCCACCAACATGGCGTCTGCCGCCCATGAAGAGGGACAACGCATCAGCCGCGCGGACTCGTCAAGCAAGTCCGCGCGGCCGAGTGGACGAGCTAGCTCGTGGCGCGCACCGCGTCGAGGATCAGCTGTGCCACGGCCTTGGGCTGGGAGACGGCGATCGCATGCGAGGCACCGTCGATCTCGACGGTCGTCGCCCCGGCCCGCTGGGCACCGAAGTGCTCCACCTCGGGGTTGATCGCCTCGTCCGCGCCGGCGACGAGCGCCCAGGAAGGCTTGGTCTTCCATGCGGCCGCCGAGGCCGTCTCCTCGAACGCGCCGGCGGCCAGCGGGCGCTGCGCCACCGCGAGCACCTTGGTGACGTCAGCCGGGACGTCCGCGGCGAAGACGGCCGGGAACGCCTCGGCCTCGATGGTGACCTCGACAGCGGGCTCAGCGCCCTCGACAGGGTACGTGGCCTCCTTGAGATTGCTCACGAGCGGTGAGAGAGGGAAGCGGCCCTGGAGTTCACCGAGGCTCTCGCCCTCTTCGAGGACGTACGCAGCGACGTAGACAAGCCCGACGACGTTCTCCGTGGTACCGGCCACGGTGATGAGCGCACCACCGTAGGAGTGGCCCACCAGGACGACCGGACCGTCGATCTGAGACGCCACGGAAGCGATGTACGCGGCGTCGGAGGCCAGGCCGCGGAGCGGGTTGGGCGGCGCCACCACGGCGACGCCGTGGTCGTGCAGCTCCGCGATGACCCCCGACCAGCTGCCGGCGTCGGCAAAGGCGCCGTGCACGAGGACAACGGTCGGGGCGGGCTTGGCGGACATATGTGTCTTTCTCCTTTGTCGCTGGTCAGTGTGGGCTGTCGGGTCAGCCGGCGTGCAGGGCCGCGTGCAGCGTGCGGGTGGCGAGTGCGATGGCGGCTTCGGCGGCGTGGGTCTCGCGCAGCGCGTTGAGCATCACGAAGTCGTGGATGATGCCCTGGAAGCGCACGGCGGTGACCGGCACGCCCGCCTCGCGGAGCTTGTTCGCGTAGGCCTCACCCTCGTCGCGCAGCACATCGGCCTCGCCGGTGATGACCAGCGCCGGGGGCAGACCCTGCAACTGCTCGGTGGTGGCGCGCAGCGGGGACGCGGTGATCTGGGCCCGCTCGCCCTCGTCGGTCGTGTACTGGTCCCAGAACCACTGCATGCCGTCGCGGCGCAGGAAGTAGCCGGTGGCGAACTGGTGGTAGGAGCCGGTGTCGAAGTGCGCGTCGGTGACCGGGTAGAACAGCACCTGCTGGACCAGCGGGATGCCGCCGCGTTCCTTGGCCATCAGGGTCAGCGCGGCCGTCATGTTGCCGCCGACCGAGTCGCCCGCCACGGCCAGCCGTGTGCCGTCGAGGCCCTTGTCGGCGCCCTGCTCAACGACCCACTGCGCGACGGCGAAGTTCTGCTCGATGGCGACGGGGTAGCGGGCCTCGGGCGACAGGTTGTACTCGGGGAAGACGACCGCGGCGTTCGCGCCGACGGCGAGTTCGCGCACCAGACGGTCGTGGGTGTGGGCGTTGCCGAAGACCCAGCCCGCGCCGTGGATGTAGAGGATCACCGGCAGGGTGCCGACGGCGCCGGCGGGCCTGACGATGCGGACGCGCACGGAGCCCGTCGGACCACCGGTGACGCTGATCCACTCCTCGTCGATCGCCGGCTTCTCGATCTCGCCGGACTGCACCTCGTCGACGGCCTTGCGGCCCTCGGCCGGGGACAGGTCGAAGAGGTAGGGCGGGTTGGCGGTCGCCTCCGCGAACGCGGCTGCCGCGGGTTCCAGCACCGGCTCGACCGGCGCGAGGGCATCAGACATGCGCATCTCCTGGGATTCATCGGGCGCGGCTGCCATTTCGGGAACGACACGAACCGTCGTACCGGACACTCCGGCGCCACTGCACCGAACGGTAGATCCCCCGCGTACGCGGTAGTTTTCCGCCAGTGCATGTCCGATGTCCCTACAGCGCACGAAATTCCCTGCCCGGCCCGGCGGTCGTGGGCACAGCGCCTTCTCCTTCGGCGCCGCGCGGCCCCTGCGCTGTGAGCCATGCTCCGGTGCGCTGACAGGACACACGACCGGCGTGCAGCGCGTCTAGCATCGCCTCGGCGGCCGCGGCCCGCCCGCCGGTGCGGCGCCGCGCCGCGAGCCAACGGCCTCGGAAAGGAAGCCTCATGCGCAGACTGCTGGCCGACGCGGTCCGCACGCTGGCACCGCCCCGAGCGGACCGCCATGGTCCGTTGCCTCCGCTGATGCTGACGCTGACCGTGGTCACCGGTCTCGTCGACGCGGTGAGCTACCTGGCCCTCGGGCACGTCTTCGTCGCCAACATGACCGGCAATGTGGTGTTTCTCGGGTTCGCGCTGGCGGGCGCCCCGAACCTCTCCGCGCTCGCCTCCGTCGTCGCCCTGGCGTCGTTCCTCCTCGGCGCGCTGTCCGGTGGCAGGCTGAGCACCCGGTTCGCCACGCACCGCGGACATCTGCTGAAAGCGGCCACCGCCATGGAGGCGGTCCTGGTGGCCGTCACCGTCGCCGTCACGGCCGTCACCGGTGACCGGGTCACCACAGGCGTCCAGTACACGCTGATCGTGTGCCTCGGGCTCGGTCTGGGCCTCCAGAACGCGGTCGCCCGGCATCTCAAGGTGCCCGACCTCACCACGACCGTGCTGACGCTGACCCTCACGGGGCTGGCCGCGGACTCCACCCCGGCGGGCGGCGTGGCGCCGATGCCCGGCCGCCGGATGCTGTCCGTGCTGGCCATGCTGTGCGGCGCCCTGGTCGGAGCGGAGTTCGTCCTGCACGGCCATCTTGTGCTCAGCCTGGGCCTGACCCTGCTGCTCCTCCTGCTCGTCTCCGCGGTGACACATCGCCTGTCCGACACCGATGCCGCCTGGACGCGGCCACCGTCCTGAGCAACCGGCACGCATGCCGGACGGAGGCCGCCCGGCGTCACAACAGCACGGAATCGGCGGCCACTTGTGCCCTACGACGACTGAGACCACCGCGGGGCGCTCACCGTAAGCACCGCGACGAGTCCGCCGCGAACGAACAAACCCGTGGAATTCGGCCGCTCAGACCTCGACCGCGGCCAAGACGGCGGGGCGAGCGACAGGCGGGCCCGGGCGCGGTGCGGACGGAAGCGGTGCGCTGCCCGCACGGGCCGGCCGCCGCAGTCGCGGTCGGCCGGCCCGGAGCATGGAAGCGGGCCCGCGGGCGCCTTTCGGCCGGGATCAGTGACCCGCTGGATTGCCGCGCGGCTTGATGCTCGCATGGGGCAGTTCCGGTGCGGGAAGACGGTCTCCGGGATATCCCTCGACGGCGCCGAAGCGTTCGGCGGAGTTCTGCCAGTCCTCGCGGGCTTTCACGATGTCCTCGTGGCCGCGGCCGATGAAATTCCACCACATCACGATCTCCTCCCCGAACGGCGTCCCGCCGAGCAGGACCGTCCGTGCGGGGCCGTCCGAGTCGTTCGTCAGGGTCAGCGTGCCGGGGCCCGGGTGGACGTAGCCCAGTTCGGCGGGGCGCAGGAGGACGTCGGCCAGTCGGACGTCGCCCCTGTCGACCAGGAGACCGTGCTCGAAGCCGGGGTCCAGGGCGAGCGTGACGGACGCGTGAGGAGCCAGCACGATCTCGGCGCCGAGCAGGGGAGTGAAGGTCGGCACCGGTGAGGTGACGCCGGCCAGCGAGCCCAGGAAGACCCTGATCTCCGCCCCGTCGACGCGTACCGGGTCGGGCACGTGGTGCCGGAAGTCGCGTGCGGTGTGCCGGTGCTTCTCGGGCAGCGCCACCCACAGCTGGACGCCGTGCAGGACGGTGGTGCGGGGGGTGGAGACCTCCGAGTGGGCGATGCCGTGTCCGCCGGTCATGAGGTTCAGCTCACCGGGCCGTACGAAGGCGTGGCTGCCCAGGCTGTCCCGGTGTTCGATCTCCCCGCTGAACAGCCAGCTGACGGTCTGCAGTCCGGTGTGCGGATGCGGGGCGACATCCATGCCGCCGGTCTCGGAGACGTCGTCGGGACCGTAGTGGTCCGCGAAGCACCAGGCCCCGATCAGGGTCCGGGCACGCTGGGGCAGCGTGCGCCGCACGGTCATGGCCCGTGGGCCGCCGAGGGGCACATCCCGCGGGGTGAGCACGTCCACTCGGGGCACCCCGTCCGAGCGCTCGCCGTCCGCCGCCGCGCCGCACGGCACCTCGACGGGCCTCGTCTCGACATTGCTCATGGTGGACCGCCTCTCAGCCAAGTAATTGTTTCATATTCAACCATCAATCGGGTGGGCCCGCAGGCACGGTTCCCCGACCGGCAACACCCGGTGCGCTCGCCGGCAATTCTCCCCGGCTCAGCCGCCGTACGGTCATCGGCACCGCGGGTCCGCCGGCGGACGAACGGAACCCAGCAGAAACTCGCAGACAGGGGGAGGCATGAGACAGCAGCACACCGGTGCCGCGGACGAAGGCCCGATCGTATGCGGGACGACCGTCCTTGTCACCGTGGCAGGCGATCCGCCGGTACCGCTGCCCGCCCAGCTCCGCTACACCGCGACGGACCCTTACGCCGTGTGTCTGTCCTTGGGCGTCCCGTCCTCCCCTTCCGTCGACTGGGTCTTCGCCCGGTCGCTCCTCGCCCAGGGGCTGGGCCGGCCCGCCGGGTCCGGGGACGTGGTGGTCATCCCGCGGCACCGCTGCCATCCGGACACGGTCCGTATCCTGCTCAGGACGCGACACGGGGCAGCGGTCCTGGAGGTCGCCTCCCACGCCGTCACGGACTTCCTGCGCCGCGCCGATGCCCTGGTCCCAACGGGCACCGAGCACCGGCACATCGATCTGGACCGCGTCGTCGAACAGCTCACGGCCGGCAGCGAGTGACCCGCCCGCGACCGTACGGTCCTGCTCGCCACCCACAGCCACGCCTTGCTGCCGCCGGTGGACCAGGTCATCACACGGGACCGCGGAAGGGACCGGCGAACGGGACCGGCGCCCGGCTCCGGGTGCTGGCCCGGACCTCGGTGGTGACCGTCATGCAGGAGCAGTGCCTCGGGCTGCCGGCCCGGCCACCGGCCGCGGTCGTCACGCCCGGGCCTGACCGCGGACCGGACCGGCGGTGGTCCGGCGGCGCCCGTCGGGGCCGGGCTCAGTCGAAGCGCAGATCGGAAAGCTGCCGTTCGAGCGCGGTGACGTCGTCCTCGGGGGCCGGCTCGGCAGGACGCGCGGCCATCAGGGCGGCCAGCTCGCCGCCCGCCCGCCGGATACGCCCGGGCAGTCCCTCCGCGTACGTGTCACCACCCGAGCCCCAGTCCTCGGACGCCGCGTACACCGCGGTCGGGACGACGGCCGCGCGCAGGTAGGAGAACAGCGGGCGCAGCGCGTGCTCCAGGACCAGGGAGTGGCGGGCCGTCCCGCCGGTCGCCGCGATCAGGACCGGCTTGCCCGCCAGCGCCTCCGGATCGATCAGGTCGAAGAAGGACTTGAACAGTCCGCTGTAGGAGGCGGTGAAGACGGGTGTGACCGCGATCAGGCCGGCGGCGCCCGTCACCGAGTCGATCGCTGCGGCCAGCGGGGGCGGCGGGAACCCGGTCACGAGGTTGTTGGCGACGGCGACGGCCAGTTCACGCAGTTCGACGACCTCGGTCTCCAGGTCAAGGCCCCCGCCGGCGAGTTCGCCCTGGGCCGCCTCGGCCAGACGGTCCGCCAGCAGACGGGTGGAGGACGGGGTGCTCAGCCCCGCGGACACGGCGACGAGCTTCATGCGGCGTCGTCCCCCTTCGAGGCCGCCGCGGCGGCGACCCGGGCCGCGTGCGTCGGCGCGTCGGGCACGTCGGTGGGGCGGCCCTTCGCGAACTCCTTGCGCAGCACGGGCACCACCTCTTCGCCGAGTAGGTCGAGCTGTTCCAGAACGGTCTTCAGGGGCAGGCCCGCGTGGTCCATCAGGAACAGCTGCCGCTGGTAGTCGCCGACGCTCTCCCGGAAGGCCAGCGTCCGCTCGATGACCTGCTGCGGGGAACCCACCGTCAGCGGTGTCTGCTCGGTGAAGTCCTCCAGGGACGGGCCATGGCCGTACACCGGGGCGTTGTCGAAGTAGGGGCGGAACTCCCGTACGGCGTCCTGCGAGTTCTTCCGCATGAAGACCTGACCGCCGAGACCGACGACGGCCTCCTCGGGGCGGCCGTGCCCGTAGTGGGCGTAACGCCGCCGGTACAGCTGGACCATCCGCCTCGTGTGCTCGGCCGGCCAGAAGATGTTGTTGTGGAAGAAGCCGTCGCCGAAGTAGGCCGCCTGGTCGGCGATCTCCGGCGAGCGGATCGAACCGTGCCAGACGAACGGCGGTACGCCGTCCAGCGGACGAGGGGTCGCGGTGAAGCCCTGAAGGGGGGTACGGAACTTCCCCTCCCAGTCCACCACGTCCTCGCGCCACAGCCGGTGCAACAGCGCGTAGTTCTCCCGGGCGAGCGCAATGCCCTGCCGGATGTCCTGCCCGAACCACGGATAGACGGGTCCGGTGTTTCCACGCCCCAGCATCAGGTCCACCCGGCCGTCCGCGAGGTGCTGGAGCATCGCGAAGTCCTCGGCGATCTTCACCGGGTCGTTGGTGGTGATCAGCGTCGTCGCGGTGGACAGGATCAGCTTCTCGGTGCGGGCGGCGACATAGCCGAGCATCGTGGTCGGGGACGACGGCACGAACGGCGGGTTGTGGTGCTCGCCGGTGGCGAAGACGTCCAGCCCCACCTCCTCCGCCTTGAGCGCGATGGCGACCATCGCCTTGATGCGTTCGTGCTCCGGTGGAGTACGGCCTGTGGTCGGATCGGGCGTCACATCCCCGACCGTGAAGATGCCGAACTGCATGGATCCCTCTTCTTCCGGCAAACGTGTGAGATGGGGAACGCTAGGCGCCGATCGCACGCCCGTCATGACTGTGCGCGCACGGGAATGAGCCCTCCAGTGCCCTGTTCCCGCATGTCGGCACCGTCCGCTGTCCTCGGGCACGGATGATGTCCGCTGGGGCCGGCTACCGATCCGATGCCCCCTTCTGCTGGGAAAGGAGTTCTTCGATGGTCGATGAACCGGTCTTGGTGCTTGCGGCGACCGGTGGACAGGGCCGTGCCGTGGTCGACGGGCTGCTGGCCCGCGGGGCCCGGATCAGGGCGTTGGTCCGCGACCCCGGACGGGATGCCGCACGGGAACTGGCCGGCCAGGGTGTCGACGTGGTGGCGGGCTCGCTGAGCGATCGTGGATCGCTCGCCGCGGCCATGAAGGGGGTGGCGGGTGTCTTCGCGTTCACCACACCCTTCGAGGCCGGTATCGAGGCGGAGGTGGCCCAGGGGCGGGCCATCCTGGCCGCCGCGGCACAGGAACGTGTTCCGCACCTCGTGTTCAGTTCGGTCGCCGGGGCCGACCAGGACAGCGGCGTCCCGCACTTCGAGAGCAAGGCACGCATCGAGGCGGAACTGACCGCCGGAAATATCGCCTACACGATTCTGGGGCCGACGTATTTCTTCGACAACGCGCTCGGCGGAGCACGACGCATCCTGGACGGTGTGCTCGATCTGCCGCTGCCGCCAAACCGGCCGTTGCAGCAGCTCGCCCGGCCCGACCTCGGCGCGTTCGCGGCACATGTGCTCCTCGACCCCGCCCCGTACGTCGGGCGGCGCATCGAACTGGCCGGCGACGCCCCCACCCCCACGCAGATGGCGGCCGCGCTCGGCGCGGCCCTGGAACGGGACGTCCGCCATGAGCAGGTACCGCTGACAGCCATCGGCAACCCGGACATGCACGCGATGTGGGCGTTCCTGAACGGCCCCGGCTATCGCGTCGACATCCCCGCACTCCATGCCGCCCACCCGGACATCCACTGGACCCGCTTCACCGACTGGGCGCACCACACCTTGGCCGGCATCCGCTGAACCGGCCGCCTGCTCGCGTGCCCCGCACCGACAACCGGCTCCTCCTTCGACGGCCGCGGCGCGGGCGGACACGGACGGCGGGCGGGCATGTGCTCATTCCAAGGGGGCGCTCAGTTCCATGGAACGCAGAGCCGCCGCGAGGGCCGGTTCGTCGCCGACGTCAAGGGCGGTGTCTGTCAGCTTGATGACGTGTTCGTCGCCGTGTGCGAGGGCCCGTTCAAAGACCTCTTCGGGGGTGAAGGTGCCGGGCGGGGTGTATGCGACCGGCGCGGCCGGTGCGTACATCGCGGTCACCGCCGCGGAGGCCGTCCAGGCTGTCCGCAGGCTCGGCAGCCACAGGGCCTGCGGCAGCGCGGGCAGGGCACGCAGGACGGCGTTGGGAGCCGTGGCCGCGTGGACCAGCATGGTCTCCGCGCCGTGGCCATGGGTGGCATACCGGTGTGTCGCCGCCCGCACCAGTTCGGTGAGGTGGCGGTACGCGTCGCTCGGTTCCGTCACCGAGGGCGCCCACACCGGCAGGGCCCTGACACGGCCGAACCGGGCGGAGAAGCCACCTTCCTGCACGGCGACCGGCGGTACCGCATCGAGAGCGTCCGCCGCGCTGTCGGCGCCTGGCAGCGAGGCAACAGCCGCGGGTCGGTGGCGCGCGGCCCAGTAGCCGAGGCCGTGCGCAAGTTCGGCCAGCCGAGGCTCGGTGATTTCGCCGGACAGAAGTGTGCGCACGGCGTGGCCCACCCGGATCACCGGATGCGTCGAGCCGCCGTACAGGCCGGGCAGAAGACGGGGCCACCAGTGAGTGAGCACGTCGTGCCAGCAACGCTCGGCGACCTCGCGCTCGAAGTAGCCGATCCAGTCCGCCGCGCGCCGCGGATCACCGAGCGCCGAGAACCAGTTGGCGTCCGTGACCGGCTCGACACCGGACGGGAACTCCTCAAGCCTGGGTGCGTACAGGTCGAGCCAGCGGTGCACCGAATGTGCCTGCCCGTGAGCGGCGAGGGCCTCGACGGCCATCGGCGCGTGATTGGTGAGCCGCCCCAGCCGCTCGGGCCCCGAGTTGTGCAGTCGCGCAAGCGCCTCGTCCAAAGTCCCTGTCGTATCCATGGCATGGACACTAGGCAGGACACCACGGCGGCGTAACGGGCTGGAGACGTAGGCCGGACCTAGGACCTTCCGACGCCCACCACTCACACCACGGACGGAGGCCGAGCCTCTTCGCCCGCGCCTCTTTTGGTGAACTGCAAAGAGTGCATGGAGGGCACACCGCGATGTCCGGCCGAGCAAGACGGCTTCTGCCGCGCCGTCTCGGCGGATGCTCAGTCGAGACAGAACTCGTTGCCCTCGATGTCCTGCATCAGGATGCACGACTCATTGTCGTCATCGGCGAGCAGCAGTCGTACGCGTACCGCGCCGAGCGCGACCAGTCGCGCGCACTCGGCTTCGAGCGTTGCGAGGCGTTCTTCACCCACGAGCCCGGTGCCGACTCGCACGTCGAGATGCACCCGATTCTTGACGACCTTGCCTTCGGGGACGCGCTGGAAGTACAGCCGCGGGCCCACGCCTGTGGGATCGCCGCAGGCGAACGCTGAACCCTGCCGCTCGGGCGGCAGAGAGCGATCGAAGTCGTCCCACGTGGCAAACCCCTCCGGTGGCGGCGGTACGACGTACCCCAACACCTCGCACCAGAAGCGGGCGACACGCTCGGGTTCTGCGCAGTCGAAGGTGACTTGGAACTGCTTGATCGATGACATCGGGGCACCATAGCAGGGGGACTCTGTTGCTCATTTCAATGAGCGGCGAGCCCTCAGGGCACATGGCCGCCTGCCCGCTTGACCGCCCGGATCACGGCCGCGGTCTCGCCGGATGATGTGCGCCCTTGGCTACTGCGGCGGGCCGGTGCAACGGACGTTCCGCAGGCCAATACCTGTCTGCGGGGCCGATGTTCGTGGTGGGTGTTGTCCCTGGCCGTCAGAGGGCCCGGTTCCGTAGCGCCGAGGACGTCAGTCGGCGCTCGGCGATCTGCTGGGCCGTCCGCAGCGGGGTGGTGTCGGTCGCGTGCGCCAGGTCGAGGATGCGGGTCACGGTGTCGCCGATGCCCTCCACCCGCTGCTGCGCGGCCTCGTGGCTGTGGTTCTCCGACTCCCGGCTCAGGGCGTAGACGACATCTCCGGCGCCGGCGACATAGTCGGGCACCCACATGATGCCCCGCTCCGCGAGGACATAGGCCAGGCGCTCCTCGGCGAGCTGGTTGTTCGCCGGCCTGACGACCAGGCGCGCGGTGATCCGCGGGACGGTCACCTCATCGAGTACACCGCCGACCGCAGCCGGGCCCTGGATGTCGGCCGGCGCGGACAGAGCCTGACCGGGCTCCACCCATCCGTACCCGCTCGCCAGGGCCGTCTCCTTGCGGGAGACTTCCATGTCCGGCACGACGACTTGTGCCCCCTCAGCGGCCAGGCCGGCGGCAATACCGCTGCCGACCGAACCGAAGCCGCTGATCACCACGGTCCGCCCGGTGCAGGAGACATCGCCGAATACGTGCCGCGCACCGGCGCGCAGGGCCGCCAGGACTCCGGCGGCGGTCGGGCCCCCGGAATCGCCGGTACCGCCGTGCTCTTCGGGCGTGCAGTACGCGTGCGGCGAGAAACCCGGCAGGACCACCATGTCCTCGGGGCCGGTGCCGACATCGGGGCCGGTGCGGTAGGAGCCCCGGAAGGACGCGATCAGCTCGCCCAGATCCGCCAGCGCGGCCTCACGCAACCGCGGTGGCGTCGACATCGCCAGGGCGGTGGGCGGGGGGCAGCAACTGCCCGGGACGACAGGTCAGTCGGGCCTGCCTACGTTCTGCGAGAAGTAGCTCCCGTCCGAGGTCACGATGTTCCCCGCGGGCTGGTAGATACATACGACGTAGGTCTCATGCCAGGCGGAGCCTTGGCCAGCCGCTCGTGCGCAGCCCAGCGTGGTCGTGGATTTCCACACCATCTGAGTGAAGAATCCCGTGTCCTGCGAGAAACCCGGATGGTCGTAGCGGTAGTCGACTGCCTGTGAGTACCAGGACTTTACGGCGTCAGCGCAGGTCGCCACCTTGTCCGGAGAGGAGGAACCGGCCCAGAAGGTGTTCTCCCCGTACCCCGGACGAAGACCTGAGTGGCCGTGGCTCAGCCCCTCGTACTGGCTGATCAGGGTGACGCGCTGCTTGGCGTAGTCGACGGTGGCCTGGTCGGTCTTCAGGGGAGGTGCGCCGTGCCGGGCGCGGTAACCGTTGTGGGCCTTGAGACAGTCCCGCTGAAAGGCGTCATCCGTGCGCAGCGGCAGTGGGGCGCGCGCCCATGCCGCTCCCGAGGGCCCGAGTGCCAGCACGAGCGCGGTCAACCCGGCGAGCGTGGCCGCTGAGCGAGTCCTTGTGAGCATTGGGGGCATGGCCTCTCCTGGGAGCTGCTTGATGATGATGTGTCCACCAGGCAAACGTCGCAGCCCCGGGAAAGTCACGAAGCGCCCCGACCTGCGCGGCGCCTGCGGAACGGCCGCACGTCGGATGCCGTTCCGAGCAGGCGCCGTAGGGCACTTCGAGCGTCTGCATGATCGCGGTGTCTGGGCTGCCTCAAGGCCGGCGCGGGTGGAGACCGCGCGATGCCGGCTCCCGTCAGGGCCCGAGCCGACCATGCCGATGCGGTGGACGCCCGAGGAGGCAGGCACGGGCCACTCGCTCTGCCGTGTCCTCGGAGCGCGGGTCAGCGGAAGGCCGGGATGCCGGTGAGAGCGTTTCCCAGGACGAGCGCGTGGACCTCGCTCGTGCCCTCGTAGGTCAGGACGGACTCAAGGTTGTTGGCGTGCCGGATCACCGGGTACTCCAGGGTGATGCCGTTGGCGCCGAGGACGGTGCGGCACTGGCGGGCGATCTCCAGCGCCTCGCGGACGTTGTTGAGCTTGCCGGCGCTGATCTGCTCCGGGCTGATCCGGCCCTGATCCTTGAGCCGTCCCAACTGGAGGGCGAGCAGCATGCCCTTGCCGAGTTCGAGCGCCATGTCGGCCAGTTTCTGCTGGGTGAGCTGGAAGCCGGCGAGCGGACGGTTGAAGACGGTGCGGTCGGCGGCGTAGGCGATGGCCGTCTCCAGGCAGTCGCGAGCGGCCCCCAGGGCGCCGAAGACGATGCCGAATCGAGCCTCGTTGAGACAGCCGAGCGGACCGGACAGACCACGGGCGTCCGGAAGCATGGCGTCGGCGGGCAGCCGGACGTCCTCAAGGACGAGTTCACTCGTCACCGAGGCCCGCAGTGACACCTTGTGTTTGATGTCGTGCCCGGTGAAGCCGGGAGTGCCGGCGGGCACGAGGAATCCGCGGACGCCGTCGTCGGTGCGGGCCCAGACGACGGCTATGCCGGCCACCGAACCGTTGGTGATCCACATCTTGGTGCCGTTGAGGACCCAGTCCGTACCGTCCCGCTCGGCCTGGGTGCGCATGGCGCCCGGGTCGGAGCCGGCGTCCGGTTCGGTGAGCCCGAAGCAGCCGATGACGCGGCCGGCGGCCATGCCCGGCAGCCACTGCTGTTTCTGTTCCTCGGAGCCGTACTTCCAGATCGCGTACATCGCGAGCGAACCCTGGACGGAGACGAGACTGCGCAGCCCGGAGTCGACGGCTTCGAGTTCGAGACAGGCGAGTCCGTAGGAGACGGCGCTGGTCCCGGCGCAGCCATAACCCTGCAGATGCATGCCGAGTACGCCCAACTCGCCAAGCTGCTCTGCGAGTTCACGTGCGGGGATGGCTCCTTGCTCGAACCAGTCGGCTATCTGCGGGCGGAGTCGGCGTTCGGCCATGGCACGGACGGTGTCGCGGATGTCCCGCTCCTCGTCGCCGAGCAGGGTGTCGATCCCGAACAGGTCGAAGGGATGGACCGGGTGGCTTGTCATAAGTGCCTCCTGGCGGCTGGCATCGGCGCGAGGTCGTGAGTAGAGTTCGGATATCTAATTTTGGATCCAAATTGAGGTTGATCGTAGCTGGATGCCCAACGCTTGCCAAGTGACGACCAGAGGAGCAGCCGTATGCCATGTGATCAGCCGGCGTCCGAAGGGGCCCTGTCCGGGATCGTCGTGGCCGACTTCGGTCGCGTGCTCGCCGCCCCGTATCTGACGATGCTGCTCGCCGACCTCGGCGCCGAGGTCATCAAGGTCGAACGACCCGGTGGCGGGGACGAAACCCGTGCCTGGGGCCCGCCGTACGCGGACGGGGAGGCCACCTACTTCCTCGGTGTGAACCGCAACAAGCGCTCCGTCGCCCTGGACCTCTCCGACGAGCGGGACCGCCGTGCCGCACAGGAGATCGCCTGTCGCGCGGACGTACTCGTGGAGAACTTCCGGCCCGGCACGATGGACCGACTCGGCCTGGGCTACGAGGAACTGCGCGTCCACAACCCGGGGTTGGTGTACTGCTCGGTCACCGGCTTCGGAGCCGGCAAAGGCGCCCAGATTCCCGGCTACGACCTACTGGTGCAGGCCATGGGCGGCCTCATGAGCGTGACGGGGGAACCGGACGGGCAGGGTACGAAAGCGGGCGTCGCCCTGGTGGACGTCATCACCGGTCTGCACGCCGGGATGGGGGTTCTCGCCGCCCTGCGCCATCGCGAACGTACGGGCGAAGGGCAGCGGGTGGAGGTGTCGCTGCTCACCTCCCTCCTGTCGGCGCTGACCAACCAGGCTTCGGCGTATGTGTCGGGCGGCGCGGTGCCGCGGGCCATGGGCAACCGGCACCCCTCGATCGCGCCCTACGAGGTGGTGAACGCGAAGGACCGTCCCTTGGCGCTCGCGGTGGGGAACGACCGTCAGTTCGCCGTTCTGTGCGCCGAGTTGGGGCTTGCTGAGCTGGCGGGCGATGCACGGTTCGCCACGAACCCGGCCAGAGTGGCCCACCGTGCGGAACTGCTCGCCGCCCTCGAGGGCCCGCTGCGGACCCGAACCGCCGACTCGTGGTTCGAGACGCTCACCGCCGTGGGCGTGCCCTGCGGACCGATCAACGACCTTGAGGCGGCGTTCGCCTTCGCCGACCGCCTGGGTCTGGACGCCCGCGTCACCATCGACGATCCGCGTCGGGACACGCACGTCGCACAAGTGGCCAACCCCATACGGCTCACACACACGCCGGCCGTCTACCACAGTGCGCCACCGCGCCTCGGCGAACACACCCGCGAGATCCTGACCGAGTTGGGCCTTCCGTTGCCGCGGGAGGCAACCACATAGGATGAACGCGCCCGATGTGAGCTGCCCCGTTATCGATGGAGACACCCGCCATGACCAGCCCCGCACAGAGGCGGCGCCCGCCGACGACGCAACAGTTCGTGCTGGGCGAATTGCGGCGGGCCATCACCAGCGGGCAACTGAAGCCGGGCGCCCCCATCCGTCAGGACGCGCTCGCTGAGCAGTTCGGCGTCAGCCGTGTGCCGTTGCGCGAGGCTCTGAAGACCGTCGAGGCGGAGGGCCTGGTCATCCATGAGGTGCACCGTGGCTACTTCGTCGCGGAGTTGTCCCTCTCCGATCTGCGTGAGGTCTACCGCATTCGCGAGGTCCTGGAGGCCGAGGCCGTACGACAGGCGTCCGGACGGATCGACGGACCGGCCTTCACGGCGCTGGAGGACGCCCAGCGTGAGGTGGAGGATGCCGCGGACGCGGGGGATGTGGCCGAGATGGCGGCGGCCAACCGCCGTTTCCACTTCGCTCTGTTCGAGATGGCCGGCATGCCGCGGCTGGTTCGACTCATCAGCACGCTCTGGGACGCGACAGATGCCTATCGGGCGCTCTACTACGCCGAACCGGCCCATCGCGACCACGTGGTACGAGAGCACCAGGCGATCCTGGCGGCACTCCGTGCCCGCGATGTGGAGGATGCGGTGCGCTTGCTCGACGAGCACCGTGGGAACGCGGTCACCGCACTGCAGGAGGTGCTCCAGCGGACCTGATCGCACACCGGCGAGGACCGGAGTGTGGTGCGGGGGGCAAGGCCCGAGGCCGACCGCTGTAGTCGGCGCAAGGCCCCCGCCGAGAGCCTGAGTTCTGGCAGCAGGGCTTGTTTTCGTTCAGGCTCTCGGAGCGGTCACAGGACATGCACCCGGCGCAGATGGCGCGCCGAGCCCGCGCCGAAGGCGGTACGCCCGTGCAGCAAGGCGTGGTTGTCGGTGATGACGTAGTCGCCGTCCTGCCAGGTGTGGTGGTAGGCGACCTCGGGGTCGTACAGACGTTTTTCGATGTCGCTGAAGAACGCCTCCGGTGTCAGGTCGTCGGGCAGTCCCTCGACCTCCAGGAACAGCGGACTGAGGAACGCGTCAGGGTCGAGGGGTTCGGCGTAGCGCAGGATCGGCTCCCCGGTGTGCGGGTGCGACTGGACCAGGCCCGCGGTGATGTGGCCGCCGTAGTGCGCGGTCTTGTCCTTGCGGTAGGTGATCTTGATGCCCTCCCAGGTCCGCCGGAGGGACTCCGGCAGTGCGTCGAGGACCAGGCCGGTGTCGCAGAAGACGGTCCGGCCGCCCGCGACGGGGGCCTTGACACACTGGAAGACCTGGTGGGTGGGGACGTGCTCCGCGAAGGCGCCGTCCCAGTGGTAGGGCACGGATCCTGGTGTGAAGACGTAGTCCTTGGGGCTGTCGTGCACTTCCAGATCGAGCACGTCTCCGAAGTTCCAGGACAACAGCGGTCCCCAGCGCCGTGCGTATGCGACCAGCTCCTCCTTCTTCTCGAAAGGGCGGAAACCGCGCAATACGACGACCCGGTGCTTCCGCACCAGTTCCTGGAGCATCTCCGGCTCCACGAGGCCGAGTTCACGCTCGGTCCCGGCCGATTCGAGCAGTGCGCCGAAGGGCTTGCCGAGGATGACGGAGAAGTGGTTCATCGGGCTGCCTCCTGAAGCAGCAGTCGGGACGTGTGGACGGCTTGCGGGGCGATGAAGTGGCTGGGCCGGCCGCCGCGCATGACCACGGTCGCGCCGAGGCACTCGGCCTCCTCCCGTTTGACAAGGCGCACACCGTCACCTTCGTCGAGGGCCACGCCGTGCCACGGCGTCAGCCAGTTGTCGCGGGTGCGGATCATGTGAACGCCGATCTTGTGGGAGTGGGCGGCCTGCGGATGAATGGAGAGCCGCAGCGCGTCCGGGAAGGAGTCCTCGACGAGGCCGCTCCACGCGTCGCTGCGCTGGATCACCTGGTAGGCGAGGGGCTTGCACTCCTCGCGGACCTTGTTTCGGCTGCGGCCCTCGCTCCGGGCGAGCACGTCCTCGAAGAGGAACCGGTGGATACCGCCGAAGATGGACCGGGCCGCGGGATCCTGCCGCGCCCGGTCCCGGATCTCCTCGAGGGAAAGGGCGTAGCGGCGAATCAACTGCTCGCGCTGCTCGGCATGGTCGGCACACTTGAAGGCGTCGCCGAGTCCATACGTGTTGATCGCGTCGGCGCCGATCGCGCCGAGCAGAAGCTCCAGTTCGGTGCGGTAGTCCGTGACGTCCTGGTCATCGACTCCGACCAAGTCACTGAAGACGTGGCCGTCGGAGCATATGGTGATCTGTGCCCCGGGCCCGTAGTGGTGGCGTACGTAGTCGCAAAAGGACTGCAGAAACTCCAGGGAGAGACGCTCCGCAAGGTCGGGGAGCTTGCCGAGGACCTTGTGCCGGTTGGCGGACTTGGCGGGGAAGGCGGGCATCACGAAGTGAATGGGCACCCCTTCCCTCATGAATCGTTCGACCTTCGGACGGTGCATCGCGAAGCACTCGGCACACGGCTGCCGCGCACAAGGGTCCGCCGCGCCGCCGGTGATCCGCCGGAACGAGAAGAGCAGTTGGAGTATCTGATCTGCGAATGATTCGGACATCGTTATCCTTGATGGAATACGGCAGTTCACCGGAGGGCATGGATGTTCGGATCGGTGCCCGCGCCGAAGAAGGCGTCATCGGCTATCTGAGTTCGGCAATCGCGAACTTCTGGGTGTTGCTCATCTCTCCAAGTGCCTTTCGACGGGCGGGACGGCGAGGAACGACGCACGGCGGAAGGAGCGAGGTCCGAGGATTTTCACGGTGCTCTGTCAGCTGGGGCAGAGGTTCAACGACGGTGATCAGAAAACCGCGGGGTTGGATGGGACTTCAATCGCACGCCGGAGCGGAGAAGTTGATTGCTCAATTCGATCCCGACAGCCGCAACAGTATCCGGCGGGGAGGTGATCACACCTCGTCCCGCTGAGCCAAAGCAACGAGGCCAACTTGTTCGTTTCGATCAGTAGGCGCCTCTCCATTTAGGTGCGGCGGCGGCAGATGGGGCCAACTGCACACATAACCGCCGGACGGCGAGCAGGGGCCCGGTTCGAACAGGGTCGTCGGTAATCGATTTCATGGTGAATTCTTTACTCAACCGTGCTCTGTGGCAGTGCGCAGGCACCGGCCGCGCCGACGACCCGGCGTCCACCGGGACGAGCACGGCCAGGCCGGCCGTCCAACCTCGCCCTTTACCGGCTCTGCGCCGGGTCGTCGGGGCGCCGGGAGGCCATCTCGTGAGCCTGTGCAGGGGGCAGAACGGTGTTGGTTGCCGTGCAGGAGCAGCGCGGGACACTCAGAGGCCGGCCCATGGCGCCAGGGGTCATCCAGAACGCGGGTGTCCGAGTCGACCATGTCCTCGGGGTGACAGCCGAGCCGCCGGCCGCCGTGGTGCGGCCGCAGTCCCCCTTCCAAGAGGAACAGGCGCCGGGCACCCGAGTCGGCTGCCAGAGACCCGATGAGCATGCCCCCGACGCCGCGCCGACGATCCGGCGTCCACGGCGTCCGGCAGCAGCGTGCCGATGCCGCGCCCCGCTCGTCCGGCGCGACGGAGAGTGTCTGCGGCTCCGCGATCCGCGCCCCGGCCCTCAGGTGTCGTCCGGCCCGGCCTGTATCTCCACGAAGGAGTAGCCGACGGCCTGGTAGCCCCGTTCGGCGAGCAGGACGAACGAGCCGTCCTGCTCGGTCCACTGCCGGCAGCAGGCATTGTCTTCTTCGGGCCGCGGATCAGGGACGCTCGTCTCCATGCCCGTCCGCTGTTTCGGAAGCGCGGCCTACCAGATGGGCCATGGACCCGTATGTGTCGACGAACCGGGCGTATTCGGCTTCGTCGTGGAACCGGAGGTCGCCCCGGCCGAACCGGCGGGCCGCTTCGACCGCGAATCGGGCCGCGTGCTCAAGGTTTTCGGGTCGGTTCGCGCCCGTGGTGGAGCCGTGGATCGGATGACGGGAGACTGATGCGAGGCCGATGACAGGGCCGTCGAAGTAGTTGCCGGGCTGCATGATGCTGTTGATTCTGAAGAGTCCCGAGGACAGGGGTGTGATGTCCTGCATGGTGATCGGCAGCGCAACGGGTGGCTCGCTGGTCACCTCACCGAGCAACTTCATGACGTCGGGGCTGATGCGGAGGATCACACCGTTCTTCAGCGTCGCGGTCGCGGCGATTCCGGTGTGGTTGATGAGGTAGTGGCTCCGGGTCGTGTCGATGGAGATCAGCGCGTCGGCCTCGGCGGGGCTTTCGTGAAGCCGCAGCAGCTTGTCGATGGGTACGGGGCTGTCCATCTGCCCTGGGACGGGGTGGTCCCTCGTGGGTGCTGTGGGACATATGTGGGTCACGATGACGACGTCGCCCTTTGTCGGCTCCCCGCGCTGATGGGCTCGCGCGAGCTTCAGCGCGACGGCGGTGGCGACGATCGCCCCGTCGGCGTCGGACACCGTCCCCTCCTTGCCGGGGCGTACTCCGATGCCGCCGAGACGTCCGATGACGGCGAGGGTCGGGGCGGTGTTGCCCTCCGTGCCGGGGATGCTCCATCGCACAACGTCCGTGCCCGTGTGTTCACCGTCGAGCCGGGTGACCGTCGGCCAGAGGGATTCCTCGGCGAACTCGGCGGCGAAGTGGTCCCGGACGGTCGCCCCGTTGGCGTTCGGGAGGTCGATGAGGTCCCAGGCGTCGAGGATCTCGCGTGTCAGCACGTGTGGTCCTTATGTGTGTTCGGCGGTGGAGTTGACGTGTGAAGCAGGGCGGACAGGTCGGTGTCGTCCTTGAGGTCGCGTGTTCCCGACCTGTCGAAGAGGGCGCCGCCGCGTCCGCGGACGGTGAGCCGGTCGGCTGTGCGCTGAACCCAGGAGCCCTCGTGCAGCGCGAGAACGGGACGCTGATGCAGATCGACGTATTCGCGGATGCGTTCGTGGCGGCTTTCGCCGGCGTGTGTCGGATCCGGGGCTCGGGTGGGCAAATGCACGTTCAGCTGGAACGGCAGAAGGCCGAGGGCGTGCGGTGAGGCGATGTGCACGATCGGCATCGAGTTGGTCGTCGCGATCGTGGGGCTGAGGACGTTGGTGCCGGCGCTGATGCCGATATAGGTCATCCCGTTCGCGACGCGGCCGCGGATCAGTTCGGTCAGGCGGTGGGACTGCAGGGTCCGCAGAAGCAGAAAGGTGTTTCCGCCTGAGACGAGAACGACATCGGCCCGGCTGATCGCTGGGGCCGCTTGCCCGGGATCCGTGACGGTGTGGGTCGTGGCGCCGATCGTGCCGAGTGCACCGCGCAGGGCGCGATGGTCGTGGTCCCCGCGTACTTGCGCGTAGGGCAGGTGCGCGATGTGGCTGCCGCCCACGAACGGTTCCAGCGCGTCGAGGGCGTAGGCCAAGGGGGACTCTCCGACCAGCGCGGCGTTCGACAGACCGAAGATGGAGCCGGGCATGGAAAACCTCGCTGAGGGGGGATCGTGGTGAGCAGGCGCGTGAATTCCCCGACGTCGGCGAGCAGGTGTGTCGGGTGTGCTGGAGCGGACGGGCAGCATCGTGCGCACCTGTTGTGACGGCGGCGCGGATGCCGGCGACGAGTGGGTTGCCGAACCGCTTCAGCGCGGCGCCGGCGCGGGCTTCGCCGAGCAGGACGGCGAGGCCGAAGACCGCGGATCGACAGGGCTGTCAGACATGTATCGGGTTGCTCCAGGCGCGTTGTCCGGAGCTGTTGCGGATGGTGATGCGGACGTAGCCGCCGCGGAAGGGGGCGAGGGGGATCTCGGCCTCGACGAGGTTGTCGCCGATGACGCTTTTGACGATCTGGCCCCGGCCGGCCGCGAAGATGGCCTCGACGGGTGTGCATCGCAGCCGGAGGGTGTCCGCGGTGAGGGACAGCGCGTCGATGCGCGGGCCCTGGCTCGCGTAGTACCGGCCGTCTTTCAGCGCGCCGATGACGGCGTCGACGCTGCGGTCGGTGGCCTCGACCATGACCCAGCCGTGTCCGTGGTCCGGCCGGCCGTCGAAATGCGCGTCGTCGACTGCGACACCGCCGATGCGCAGGCCGCGGCAGGCGAGGGCGTCGGCGAGGTACCAGCCGTCGACGCGTTCGTCCCACCAGCGGCTTCGCTCGTTGTAGATCTCGATGGCGTGCACGGGGCCGAGTTGTTCGACATCGGCGGCATCGACGCCCTGCCCGCTGGGGTGGGCGATGGACACCCACGCCCCGGCGGAGTCCAGATGACGGACGAGACCGGTCGGATCGTCGTCGTACGGGGTGGCGTCGAAGTCCGCCGGTACACCCGCCGCGATGATGTGCCACCGGTCGCCGTGGCGAGTGGACTGTGGATGGAACTCACCGCCCGGTACGAGCAGGATGCCCTCGACCGGGCTGCCGGTGGTGATGGTCGGCCGGGGTTCGACCTGGTGGTCGGTGATCGCGAGGAAGTCGTACCCCGCGTTCCGGTACCAGGTGAGGAGATCGTCCGGGCAGAGGTGGCCGTCGGAGCGGGTGGAGTGTGTGTGCAGGTTGCCGCGGAGCGGAGGGTGCACACCGAGCAGGTCGCGGATCATCGTATGGCTCCTTCGAGGGTGACGGCCAGGAGTCGGCGCCGGAAGATCAGGAACAGCAGGATCGTGGGGAGGGCGGTCATCGTCGCCGACGCCATCAAAGGGCCGTAGCTCACTCCGCCTTCGAGGGACGCGAACTGGGCGAGGCCCGCGGCGAGCACCTGAGATCCGGGTTTGTTCGCCACCAGTTGGGGCCAGACGAGTTCGTTCCAGGTGGAGATGAAGACGGACAGCGATATCGCGAGGATCGGCGCCTTCACGGCGGGGAGCACGATCTTGGTCAAGGTCGTCCATGAGCCCGCGCCGTCGAGATGGGCCGCCTCGATGACCGAGGTGGGAAATGCGCGGAAGTGCTGCATGAGCAGCAGAACCCCGAACGCGTTGGCCATGTGCGGGACGATGAGCCCCGGGTAGGTGTTGAGGAGGTGAAGGCGTGAGAGGAGCAGGAAGTTCGGAATGTAGGTGACCACGAAGGGTACGGACATTCCGATGAGCATCGCGGCGACGAACGCGCCCTGTCCGCGAAACCGCCATCGGGACAGCGCGTAGGCCGCGGGGATCGAGACACAGAGCAGCCCGAGCGTGACACCGCCGGCGAAGACGACGCTGTTGCCGAGGTGGAGCGGGATGTCGCTGTCGGCGAGGGCGGTCCGGTAGTTCTCAAGTGTGGGGTGGGACGGGACGGGTCGCAGTGCGGCACCGCCGATGTCGCGCGGCGTCGTGAGACTGATGCCGAGCATCCACACCAAGGGGGCGAGCGTGAGCGCACCGGCGAGCGCGAGAGCGAGGTGCGCGGGGAGCGCGCGGAGCCGTATCAGGCGTTCAGACGAGGTCATAGGTGCTCCGGCGGTCCATGAGGCGGTACTGGAGGATTGCCGCTGCGGAGAGCAGGGCGATGAGCACAACGGAGCCGGCGGCGCTCTGTCCGATCTGGAAGAACTGGAAAGCCGTGCGGTACACGTCGAAGAAGAGGTTGTTGCTGGCGTTGTCCGGGCCGCCGCCGGTCATGATCTGGAGCGGGACGAAGGCGTGCGGGAGCGCCTGGAGGAGGGCGGCGGTCGCAACGAAGACCAGCGTCGGACGAGCCATGGGCAGGGTGATACGGGTGAGCATCACCCAGCCCCCGGCGCCGTCGAGGCGTGCCGCCTCCCGGACACCGGCCGGAATCCCGCTGAGCCCGCCGAGAGCGACGATGTAGTTGAAGCCGAAGCTGTTCCAGCTGGCAGCGGCGGCCACCGCGGGAATGACCGTAGTGGGATCGTTGAGCCAGTTCGCGCCGTGCCAGCCGAGTATGTCGAGGGCGGCATTGATCGGTCCGCCGTCGGGAAGGTAGAGGTACTGCCAGACAATGGCGCCTACGGCTGATGAGACGACAGCGGGAAGGAACAGTACGGTTCGGTAGCATGCGAGGAGCTTCGGGCCGGCGCCGAGGGTGAGCACAGCGAGCAGGACGGGCACCAGGAAGTTGCCGATGAACGCCAGTGCCAGGTAATACGCTGTTTGCAGGAGTGTCTGTCCGAAGTCCGCGGACGTCAGCAGTTCCGCGTAGTTGTCCAGGCCCACGAAGCGCGGCAGCGGACTGATGAGGTTCCACTCGGTGAAACTGAGCGCTGTCACCGCCAGGAGCGGGAAGAACAGGAACACCCCGAAGACGGCCGAGGCGGGGATCAGGTACGGCAGCGCCCGTCGCCCGCCCCGGGTGTGCCGCGGCCTGGGGGCAAGCTCAGTCACATGTGCTCCCGGCGAGGTCGCCGTCGATCCGGCCGGCGGCGTCATCGAGGGCCTGCTGCGCCGACTGCGTGCCACCCATGATCGCCTGCGTTGCGTCATACATCACCTGCGACGCCTGGAGACCCTTCGGACCGGGGAAGGAAACCCAGGGAACGACGGCGGGAAGGGTCTTGGACGCTTCCTGCTGCAACACATTCGACTTCGTGTACGTTTCTGCGGCACCCTTCAGCGCCGGGAGGTATCCGGTGCCCTTGACATAGGTGGTGACGCTGGAGTCCTTCGTCGCTATGTAGTCGATGAACTCCCGCGCGGCGATCTTCTGGTCGTCGCTCTGGGCGAAGGAGAACAGCGCGTTTCCGCCCGCCGGGATCTTCCGGGCCTGGTTGCCGAACGTGGGGAACTGAGTGGCCCCGAGAGCGAACTTGGATTGTGCCTCCAGGTTGGCGCGCGAGGAACTCGCCGTGATGAGCGTTGCGGTCTTCCCGCCGAGGAACGCCTGGAGTGCCTGGTCGGAGCTGAGGTTGGTGGCGAGACCGTGCTTCGCCAGGTCCCCCATGAGACCGATCGCCTGCACGCCCTTCTCACTGTTGAACGCGGCCTTCGGTGATCCGTTGACGCAGCTCAGCACGGTTCCGCCATTGCCCGCGACCATCGCCAGCGGGATGTAGTTGTCTCCGGTGAACTGCTGGAAGTTGATCAGCGGCACGTTCAGCTTGGACTTCATCTGCTTGGCTGCCGCCTGCCAGCCGTCCCAGGTCGTCGGCAGTGCCTCAGGGTCGAGGCCCGCCTTCTTGAGCAGGCCGGCGTTGTAGTAGACCTCAAGGGCGGACAATCCGTAGGGCAGTCCGGCCTGCTTGCCGCCTGCCTGGCCGAGTGCGAGGGTCGGCTTGCGGTAGCCGGAGGTGTCGACGCCGAGGTCGGCCATCGACACATAGGGGAACGTGGACGCGACGTACTTGATACGCGAGTAACCGATCTGTGCCACGGCCGGTGCGTCCCCCGCCGCGACGGACGTCTGCAGCGCGGTGAGCAGGTTCGAGTAGCCGTCGTAGAACCTGCCTTCCACGGTGATGTTCGTGTGGGTCTTGTTGAAGTCGGAGATCAGCTTGTTGACCGCGTCCGCGCCGAAGGCCTTGGTGTTGATGTGCCAGTACTGGATCGTGGTCGGTTTCGAAGGTGAGGTCGCGGACGGGGCGCTGGAACGACTGGATGACGAGGGTGCGCAGGCACTGGCGCCGAGGGCGATGGTCAGCGCGAGCGCGGCGGCGACGGTACCGCGGACACGGATGTGCTTCACGAGGACTCCTGCAAGAGGTCGGTGACGAGGAGGTGCGGGTCTAGAGAAAGAGGTCGGAGGTCGCCGCGCTCGTGGCGTCGAGGGCCGCATCGGCGCGGTCGCGATCCCGCAGTGCGACGGCGACGTAGATGGCGTCGAGGACGGTGAGATGCGCGATCCGCGACGACAGCGCTTCCAGGCGGAAGCTCAGTTCCGGCCCCCCGGCGACCAGTTCGACCGTGGCGCATTCGGTCAGTGGCGACTTGGCGAAGCATGTGACGGCGATGACCGGGATGCCACGGCTGATGGCCTGGCGGGCGAGGGCGATGGTTTCGGTGGAGCTGCCGCTGTAACTCAGCGCGATCGCGACATCGTCCGACCCGAGGCGGGTGATGGCGAGCCGCCGGGCTGTCTGTTCGACGGGAGCGGCCGCGTCCAGGCCGATCGTCAGGAATCGGTGCGCGGCATCCTGCGCGGGCGCCGCCGAGGTCCCGGTGCCCAGGACGACGATCCGGCGAGCACCTTGGACGAGGTCGACCGCTGCCCGGAACCGCTGGGGGTCGATGGTGGTGAGCACACCGCGGATCGACCGGATGTGGAGTTCGCTGATGCGCTGCAACACATCGCCGGGTTCCGTGACCGGAGCCGAGAACGCCTCGTCTCCGGAGCGCAGTTGCGCTCCCAGAGCGCCGTCCTTGGCGGCGGCGACCTTCAGCTCCTGGTAGTTGCGGAAACCCAGGTTCCGGCAGGCGCGTGAGACCGTCGACGGGCTGGTACCGGACTCGCGCGCGAGGTCGGAGATCGACCATGTGGCGAGGACCGCGCCTGCTTCGAGGACGGTGTGTGCGACGCGCCGGTCGCTCGGGCTGAGGGAGGGCAGCGCCACATGGACGCGTGCCGCCACTTCGGAGTCGTTTCTGATCTCGTCCACGGCGTCAGGCTAGGTCGGGCGGGGTCGGCGCGAGTGACTCCTCCATGAACCGATGGTAAACATTTTCATGAACGGATCTCCGACTTGGAAATCCTTTCCCATTCGGCCCCGACCCCTGATCCCGACCGCTACCGGGCCAGGCGGTGGTGTGCTTCGGCGGGCGGGGGACGGCGGTGGGGCTGTCACGGCTCAGGGGCCGACCGGCAGCCCGTGGCGCAGAGCGGGTGACTCCGCGGGCTGTCGGCCGGCCCCTGGCGCGGCCGGTCCTCAGCCGAAGGCGACCCGGAACTTCCGGTTCGCCAGGCTGGGGTTCCTGGCTCGGACGGCCTCCACCCGAGCCGCGTCCAGGACGGCGGACGCCACCCCGGGAGCCTCGCCCGCCGACGCCGCCACATGGCCCATCGGGTCCACGATGAGGCTCTGGCCCGTGCAGACGGGGCCGGTCTGACCGCTGGCCAGGACGTACGCGGTGTTCTCGATCGCCCGGGCGCGGATCAGCGTGGTCCAGTGGTCCTCCTTGGCCGGGCCGACCACCCAGGCGGCGGGGACGACGAGGGCCGTGGCGCCCGCGTCGACGAGGAACCGGGCCATCTCCGGGAACCGGAGGTCGTAGCAGGTCATGACGCCGAAGGTGATCCCCTCCAGGGTGAAGAGCAGCGGCGCGGGCGCATGTGCCTGGACCCGGTCCGACTCGCGGTAGCCGAAGGCGTCGTAGAGGTGGACCTTGCGGTACACCCCGAGCGGATCGCCCTTCCGGTCCACCGCGAGGACGGTGTTGCTGGGCCGCTCGCCTTCCGCGGCGGGTGACTCGGTCATGCCCGCCACGACGGCGATGCCGTGCCGCTCGGCCAGCGTGCCGATCGCGGTGGCGAACGGGCCGTCGAGCGGCTCGGTGTGCGGGACGATGTCCGCCTGGGGGTCGGGGTCGGAGTACATGGCGTTCTCGGGCAGCACGACGAGCCGCGATCCCTGGGCGGCCGCCTGCTCGACGAGGGCCGCGGCGGCCTCGATGTTGGCGGCCTTGTCGGGGGTGGCGTCGAACTGGCCGACGGTGGTGAGCATGGTGCGTCTCCTAGCGGTGCTGGTGGCGGGCGGCGGTGAGCGCGGTGGTCTCGGTGAGGGCTGTCCCGAAGCCGGCCATGAGGGCGCCGTGCTCCATGGTGAGGACCAGTTGGTCGGCCCCGTGCGCGAGTGCGAACTCCCGTTCCGTGGCGGACCAGGCCGGCAGCACCCAGGGCTTGCCGGCGGCGCGGGCCGCGTCCGCCACCGTGCGAAGGTCGGCGAAGTCGTCCGCGGATCGGGTGTAGGCGCCTCGCTCACGGCGCATGGAGAGGTCGCTGGGGCCGACGAAGACACCGTCGACCGTGGGGAGAGCCAGGATGTCCTCGATCTCCTCGATGGCGCCGGCGTCCTCGATCATCGGGTACGCCCGGGTCTCGCGGTCCTGCCGTGCGATCCAGTCGTTGTCGAAACCGCCGTACCGTGCGGTGCGGCCGCCGGCGAAGCTCCGGTCGCCCAGCGGCGGGAACTTGGCGAAGGCGCAGACGGCGGCGGCATGCGCGCAGTTCTCGACATGGGGGACGACGACGGCCGTGGCGCCGAAGTCGAGAGCTTGCTGGATCGGCCCCCGATCCGGTCCCAGCACCTTCGCCAGCACTTCGAGGTTCAGCCGCCGAAGGAATGGAATGAAGCGTTCGAGATCGGCGAGATCGAAGGAGCCGTGCTCGATGTCCAACACCACCGCGCCATAGCCGAGCTGGGCGACGATCTCGGCTGCGGCGAAACTCGGTCCGGACAGCCAGGCGGCGAATCTGCGGTCTTGCTCAGGCACTGCGGAAACTCCCTCAGAACTCTGGTATACCCTAGGTATACATGACAAAGGGGCGAGATGAACTGGTCATTCGACGAAAACCGGCCGCTGACGGCCAGTGAGCGGGCCTACCGGTGGGCGAAGGAGGCGATCCTCGGCGGGCGGTTCCCCGAGGGGTCGTTCCTGGAGGAGAAGGTGGTCTCCGACGAGGCGGGGGTGTCGCGCACCCCGGTGCGCGAGGCCCTCCACCGGCTGGCGGCGGAGAGATTCATCGACCTGCTTCCCCGGCGCGGTGCCCAGGTGCGGAGAGTGACGGGCGAAGAGCTTGTCGAGACCTACGAGATGCGGCAGGTCCTTGAGATCCACGGCTTCAGGATTCTCTGTGAGAAACGCATCGAGATTCCGGCTGAACTCTCCGCATATCTGGACCAGATGGAGGATCCGGACCGTTTGGCACGATGCCGGGCCGGGGACCGCGACGCCATCGCCGAACAGGCGAAGATGGACTTCTTCTTCCACTATTCATTTGTGAAGGCGACCGGAAACAGCGTTCTGATCGACCTCTTCACGAGCCTTCAACCGAGGCATCAGAGGATCGGGGTCAGAGCCGTGTCGGTCCGCCCCAAGCGGCTGACGGTCATCGGTCCGGAGCACCGAGCGCTGCTGGAGGCGCTGACCGCGCACGACTTCGACACCGCCGAGCGCACACTGCGCCGCCATCTGCAACCGGACGAGAGGGTCGTCTCGCACCTGCACTGACCCGGCCGGTCTCCGGTGGGCGACGGCGCGTCATTTCGTCATCGCCTGCCAGAGTCTGCGGCGCTCGGCCTGCTCCGCGGGATCGGGCACCGGCGCTGCCGCCACCAGCCTGCGTGTGTAGTCGGTCTGCGGGCTGCTCAACACCTCGCGGGCGGGGCCCTGCTCGACCAGCCGCCCGTGCTGCAGTACGGCGACCTCGTGGGCCAGCAGCTCGACAACGCCCAGGTCGTGGCTGATGAACAGGCAGGAGAAGCCGAGCCTGTCCTGTAGTTCCTGGAACAGCCGTAGCACGGTGGCCTGGACGGAGACGTCGAGGGCGGAGGTCGGCTCGTCGGCGATCAGCAGCTCCGGCTCAAGAGCCAGCGCTCGGGCGATGCCGACCCGCTGCCGCTGGCCGCCGGACAGCTCGTGCGGGAACCTGTCCGCCCAGCCGGTGGGCAGCTCGACCTGGTCGAGGAGGTCCTGCACCCGCCTGCGGATGGCCGGGCGGTCCGCGAAGCGGTTGGTGATCATCGGAGCGGCGATGGAGTCCCCGATCGACAGCCGGGGGTTCAGCGAGGAGCCCGGGTCCTGGAAGACCATCGAGTACGTTCTGCGAAAGCCCCGCAGCGCCCGGCCCTTGAGCCGCGTCACCTCGGTACCGCAGATCTCCACCGACCCGGCCGAGGCCCGCGCCAGGCCGACGATCGCCCGGCCGATGGTGGATTTGCCCGAGCCGGACTCGCCCACCAGGCCGAGGACTTGGCCCTTGTCGATGGCGAGGCTCACGCCGTGCACGGCTTTGAAGCCCTTGCGGCCCAGCCGTCCGGGATATTCCACCTCCAGACCGGTGACCCGGAGCGTCGCCGTCCCGGCGGCGCCGGGGGCGGTGCCGGCCGGGGCCGGTCCCACCCCCCGGCCGGCCTGCCGCCGCGGCACCGCGGCGAGCAGCCGGCGCGTGTACTCGTGCTGCGGATGGGAGAAGAGCCGGGCGACCGGGGCCTCTTCGACGACCTCGCCCCGCCGCATGACCACCACCCGGTCGGCGAGGTCGGCGACGACTCCCATGTCATGGGTGATGATGACGACCGCCGAATCGAGGTCCTTCTGCAGACGGCGCAGGAGTTCGAGGATCTCCGCCTGCACCGTGACGTCGAGTGCCGTGGTGGGCTCGTCGGCGATGATGACCTCCGGCGAGCCCGAGACGGCCATCGCGATCATCGCGCGCTGGCGCTGGCCGCCGGAGAGCTGGTGCGGGTAGGCGTCGATGCGGCGTTCCGGCTCCGGGATGCCGACCGTGGTCAGCAGTTCCAACGTCCGCGTCCGGGCCTCGGCGGTCGGCATGGGCCGGTGGCACCGGATCGCCTCGATGATCTGCTCACCGATGGTGTAGACCGGGTTGAGCGCCGTCATCGGCTCCTGGAAGATCATCGCGATCCGCTTGCCGCGGATGGCGCGCAGCGCCTCGGCATCGAGATCGAGCAGTTCGGTGCCGTCGAACCGGATGCTGCCGCGGCGCCGGGAGCCCGGCCCCAGCAGACCGAGCACGGACATCGAGCTGACGGACTTGCCGGAACCCGACTCCCCGACCAGCGCGACCACCTCGCCCCTGGCCACGGAGAAGCTGACGTGCCTGACGGCCGGTGTCCAGGCACCGGCGATCCGGAAGTCCACCGAAAGCCCCTCGACCGAGAGGATCGGGTCAGAAGAAGTCGTATCGGTTGTCATGGCGTCTCCTCGGACGGTCACGCAGGACGGGGCGGGGGGCTACTCGGCCGAGGTGTTCCGGTCGTACTCCCGCAAGTAGGCGGAGCAGAACCCGATCACCCGCTCGATCCAGATCGCGCCGGTCTTCGCGCTGCCCAGGCTCACATCGCCGGTGCACCCGGTCGGACTGACCTCGGAGAAGTCCCACAGGACGGTGCCGGGGACGTCGTATCCGGGGATCGCCGCCTCGTTGTAGCTGGTCGGTGTCCAGCCGTCGGCGGACTCCAGGCCGCCGGCGACGGCCAGATCGCTCTGCACCTGGTCGGGGAAGAGCGCGAGCATCGCGGAGTGCTCGGGCTCCGCCCCGTGGCCGTACGCCGTACCCGGGTCCTCGTACACGTCCCGCATGAGCGCATAGCCCAACTGCCACGGGTAGAGATGCCCGATCAGGACGCCGAAGTCGCGCCGCGCGTCAAGGCTCGCACCGGTGACCGGCCCGACGTTGCCGCCGTTGTTGTCGATGATGACGATGCGTCGGAAGCCGGACTTGACCAGCGCCTCGATGAGTTCGTAGGTGACCGCGCGCAGCGTCGCCTGACTCAGCGACAGGTTGCCGGGATAACCGCGGAAGGTGCCGGAGTGACCGTAGTGGAGGGCCGGTGCGACATAGCAGCCGTTCTCCTTCGCCAGCCGGTCCGCCACCCACTCGGCGACGATGGAGTCCTCGTGGATCGGCAGGTGCGGTCCGTGCTGCTCGACCGCGCCTATGGGCAGCAGGATGATCGGGTCCTGTTCGGCCAGCGACTTCACCTGGGTCCAGGAGAACTCGCCGAGCCGGTGGGTGGCGGGAAGGGCCGCGGTCATGTGATTCCTTTCGAGGGGGAGGGCGTCGTCGGGGGAGTCACCGGGATCAGGAGTTCCCGCCGCGACGGCGTGGGTCGAGCAGGTCGCGCATGCCGTCGCCGAAGACGTTGAGGGCGAGCACGACAAGGATGATCAATACGGAGGGGTAGATCAGCAGGGTGGGCTGGACCTCGAGGAAGTCACGCCCGGATCCGACCATCGTGCCCAGGGACGGCAGCGGCGGCTGCGCCCCGAGGCCGAGGAAGCTGAGACCGGCCTCCATCTGGATGGCGAAGCTCACCGAGAGGCTGAGCTGCACGATCACGGGGGCGGCCACATTCGGCAGGATCGTCCGCAGGATGATGCCGGTCGGTCGCGTACCCATGATCTCCGAGGCCTCGACGTACTCCACATGCCGGATCGCGAGCACCTGGCTGTACACGATCCTGGTGAACCGGGGGATGTAGAGCACCCCGATCACCAGGACCACGTTGACCAGCGCCGGGCCGAGCACCGCGACCACCGCGATCGCCAGCACGATCGGCGGGAAGCTGAGCAGGATGTCGATGCCGCGCATGATGACGACCGAGACCCGGCGGCCGGCGTATCCGGCCACAAGACCCAGCGCCACGCCCAGCACTCCGGCCACCAGCACGGCCGACAGGGCCACCCCCAGGGAGGTACGCAGACCGATGAGCAGCCGGGAGAGGACATCGCGGCCGAAGTCGTCGATTCCGAGGACCCCGCCCGAGGAGAGCGGCTTGCCGACGATGTCGCGGTAGTCGTGCGGGGCGATCAGCGGCGCGAAGACCGCGAGGAGAGCGACGAGTAGCAGGAAGGCGCCCGCCACGGAGGTCCTGCGGTTCGCCAACAGCCTTCTGGGAAAGGACTTCTGGCCGATGCCGCGGCTCGTCGGCGCATCCGGCGGGGCCTGCACCAGGGGTTGCGGAACACTGGTCATGATCAGTTGTCCTCCGCCCGGGGATCGAGGGCCCGGACCACCAGGTCGCCGACCAGGTTGACCAGGATGACGATGGTCGCGACGGCCAGTACCACGGCCTGTATGACGGGGTAGTCGCGCTGTCCCACGGCGGCCATCAGCAGCGAACTCATGCCGGGCCAGCCGAAGATGGTCTCCACCAGGACCGTGCTGCCGATGAGCGTGGTCAGCTCGACCGTGGTCGCGGAGACCACGGGCAGCAGGGCGGTGCGCAGCGCGTGGCGGTTGATCACGCGCCGTTCGGCCAGCCCCTTGGAGCGCGCCGTGCGGACGTAGTCGGCAGTGAGTGTTTCGAGCATGGCCGCCCTGGTCATTCTGGTGATCACGGCGCATGACGCCGCGGCCAGCGTGATCACCGGCAGGACCAGCGTCTGCAGATGGGTGACGGGGTCCTCCAGCGGCGAGGTGAAGCGGCGCGGCGGCAGGATCGGAAGGAAGAACGCGAACACGAGCAGCAGCAGTGTGCCGACGACGAAGACGGGGAGGGAGATTCCGAAGATCGACCCCGCGACCAGCGCGTGGTCCGCCGGCCGGTCGGCACGGGTGGCGGCCAGCCGGCCAAGGGCGATACCGAGCACCAGCGAGACGGCCAGGGCGATGAGGACCAGTTCGAGGGAGTTGCCGATCCGGGACGGCAGATCCTGCATCACCTGACGACCGCTGATCAGGGAGGTACCCAGGTCGCCGTGGAGGAGCCGCCCCCAGAATCCGAGGTACTGCGTCAGGAAGGGCTCGTCGAGATGCATCGCCCGCCGCGTCTGGGCGACCTGCTCGTCCGTGGCGGCGTCGCCGAGGGCGGCCCTGGCGGGATCGCCGGGTATGAGCCGGACCAGGAAGAAGACGATGCTGCCGACGACGAACAGTTGCACGGCCGCCTGGGCGAACCGTCTGAAGAGGAAAAGTCTCACGCTGCCTTCTCCATCCAGGTCCGACGGAGGGCCACGCCGGTCCACGCGCCTTTCGGCGGGTGCTGGTAGCCCTTGACGTAGTGGTAGTGGGCCTCGCCCTGCTCGCGGCGGACGGTGTAGGTCATCGGGACCAGCTCCAGCGCCCGCCGCTCCACCTCCAGATAGATCTCGTCCCGCAGCCCGGCATCGGCCGTCTGCCGTCCCTGGGTGAGGAGTTCGTCGATCCGGTCGTCCTGGAAGCCGAGGTTCATCGTGAAGGCGCCGGTGCCGCCGATGAAGTCGGCGAGGGCAGCGGGATCACCGAACTTCGGCGCCGTCCCCCACGAGTGGACCGGGAACGTCTTGGCGGCCACGCTCGCCCGGAAGGTCAGCCACTCCTGCTGGGTGAGTTCCACCTTCACACCGGCCGCGCGCAGCCCGGGCAGCATGGCCTGGGCCGGCCGCGCGATCACCGAGTACGAGCTGGTGGTGACGACCGGCAGTGCCAGCCCCTCGTGCCCCGCCTGTTTGAGCAGGAACCTCGCCTGCTCGGGGTCGTACGGCATGGAGCCGGCGAGTTGTGGTGCATAGCGGGCGAAGGAGCCGGGCATGAGCGCCCCGTCCATGGGCCGGCCGTGTCCCAGCAGCGCGGTGTCGAGGACCGAGGGCCGGTTGATCGAGAGGGCGATCGCCTTGCGGACCCGTACGTCGTCGAAGGGCGGTTTGCCGGTCACGAACCCGACGAAGCCGAAGCCGAAGGTACGGTCGGAGGCGAACCGCAGCCGGGGGTTGTGGGTGATGACGCCGACGTGGGTGGCCGGGACGTAGTCGATCATGTCCACGGTCGCTGTGCGCAGCGCTGTCACCCGGGCGTAGTCGTCGCCCATGGGCTGGAAGACGATCCCGTTGAGATACGGCAGTTCGGGCTCGAAGTAGTGCTCGAACCGGACGAAGGTGGTGCTGACACCCGGGATGCGCTCCACGAACCGGAACGGGCCGGTGCCCATCATCTGGGTCTTGGTGGGGGCGCCGGACTCGATCCAGCGCTTGGAGACGATGTTGGACGTCGGTGCCGCCAGGGCGAACGGGAAGGTCACGTCGGGCCGCGTCAGACGGAACACCACCGTGGTGGCGTCGACCGCCTCGACGGACTCGACCGCGTCGAGCAGTTGACCGGAGGTGGCCGTGGTCTCCTTGTCCATCATCCGGCGGAAGGAGAAGACCACGTCCTCGGCGGTCATCGCGGACCCGTCGTGGAAGGCGACCTTCGGCCGCAGCCTGACTTTGTAGGTGAGCCGGTCGGCCCAGCCGAACTCGGTCGCGAGGTCGGCGACGATCTCGCCGGCGCCGTCGTACTGGACCAGGCCGTTGTAGGCGAGCTGGCGCAGATAGTCGGAGGCGGCTCCGGTGGAGACATGTGGATCCAGGTTGGCCGGGTCGGTGGAGAGCCCGAAGTGGAGCACTCCGCCGCGGCTCGGACCGCCGGCCTCCGGCCGGACGGCCTCCATGGATTCGGGCAGCGTCGCCGGATTCCCGCAGGCTGCCAAGGCGGCGGTCCCCAACGCGGCGGCGCCTCCTGCGAGGAAGTTCCGCCTGTTCATCACTCCCATGACAGCTCCGCCCGCCGGGCCCGAAGAGGGGCCGTTCCGAAGAGAATTCACCGCGTATGGCGCATGTATACATGGGGTCCACGTGAGGGTCAACGGGTCGCACCGCACAATTGCCCGAGGGTTTGCCGCGGCAGGACAACGCCCGGTTCCGGCTCGGCGCACCGGGAAAGCACACGTCCACGCGAAGAGCACGGGCACCGCGCACGGTGGCCCGCTCAACGCGAACGAGGCCGATGAGTACCGGTCCTCGGATCGGCACTCATCGACCTCACATCCATGGCGTCCCCCCGCACGGGGCACGCACGGCGTTCAAGGGCGGGGCGGGCGTGGGTCGCTCAACGGTCGCTCCCGCTGGTCAGCCCCTGGACGAAGTGCCGTTGCAGGGCGAGGAAGGCGGCGATGGGCACGATCGCGACCACGACGGCGGCGGCCAGTCCGTTGACGTCGACGCTCTCCTGCGACTGGAACAGGCCGAGGGCCAGGGGAGCGGTGCGCAGGTCGGCCGTGGTGGAGGCGAGCAGGACGAGGGCGAGCAGAAACTCGTTCCACGTCCATGTGATCACCAGGGCCACCAGGGCCAGCAGCGACGGCCGGGCCAGCGGTAGCAGCACCGTACGCAGCACGCGTAGGTGACTGGCACCGTCCATGCGTGCGGCGTCGATGAGCGCGCCGGGCATGGACCGGAACGCGGCGCGCATCCAGAATGTGCCGAACCCGACCATGAGGGCGGTCTGGGAGAGGATCACCGCCCAGACCGTGCCGTCGAGACGGACGCTGCGCAGGTCGTAGAAGATCGGGATGATCGTTCCCTCCACCGGCATGATCACGCCGAGCAGGAACGTCGTCGAGATGACCCGCGAGCCGGGAAAACGCATGGTGCCCAGGGCGTATCCGGCCAGCGTGGAGAGGATGACCGTGGCGGCGACGACGATCGCGGTGATGAAGGCGCTGATCGCGAGGTAACCCGCCATGCCGGTCCCGGCGTGCCAGGCGGCGCGGAAGTTGTCCAGCGTGAGCTTACGGGGCACGGTGATTGCGGCGCCGCCCGCGTCGCTCGGGGTGAACGCGAGCAGCAGCAGGGCGAGCGTCGGCAAGGTGGCGCACGCAGCCAGGACGAGCATGATCGCGTGGCCGATCAGGCGTTCGCGGCCTTGGCTCATGGTTGTCGGTCTTCCAGTCGGGTGATCAGGGCGGTGACCACGAAGATGATCACCGTGAGCACGGTCGCCAGTGCGGCGCCGAGTCCCACGGCCTCGTTCTCGAAGGCGATCCGGTACAGCTCGAACCCGGGCATGGTGGTGGTGTCGGTTCCCGGGCCGCCGGCGGTGAGCAGGAAGATCAGCTCGAACATCTTCAGGACCCAGGTGACCAGCAGCACGGTGGCGGCGACGATCTCGTTGCGCAGCCCCGGCAGCGTCACCGCCCGCAACTCGCGCCAGGCTCCCGCGCCGTCGACGCGCGCCGCGTCGTAGAGGCTGGCCGGGATCTTCTGTGCGCCGGCGATGAACAGCGCGACCGGCACGCCGATCACGCTCCACGCCGCCACGAGACCCAGGGCCGGCAGCGCGAAGGTGAAGTCGGCCAGCCAGGGGCGGGTGAGGCCGCCCAGGCCGACGGCGCTCAACAGCCGGTTGACCGGTCCCGGATCGCCCAGCAGCCAGTGCCAGATGATGGCGGTCACGACACCGGGCAGGACGAACGGCAGGAAGAGCAGGGTCCGATACGCGGTCAGCCCACGAAGGCGTACGCGGCGAAGTCCCCCGGCGACGAGCAGCGCGACGCCCAGTGGCACCAGCGCCGAGAAGCACAGCAGCATCGCGGCGTTGAGGAAGGAGCGGCGGACCGTGGCGTCGTGCCACAGACTGAGGTAGTTGTCCGCGCCGACCCAGGTCCCGGGGCTGATGCCGTCCCACCGGTAGAACGACAGCCAGATGCCGTGGACGAAGGGCCCGAGGGAGAAGACGAGCAGCACCAGCAGCGCTGGCGCGACGAACAGATACGGTGTCAGACGGCGTATGACCCGTGCCCGCCGGGCCGCCGCAGGGGCGGCCTCGGCGGTCATCGGGCGCGGGCGGCTGGTGGAAGGACTCATAACTGGCTGAGGAACTTTTCCCGGTAGGAGTCGAAGGCCTGGGCGACCTGCCGCGGGGTCTTCTTTCCGGCCAGCAGGAGCGTCAGTTCGGCATCCTGGTCCGCGGCCCCGGTGGGCCACGCACCCTGGAGGTTGCTGGCGGTGTTCTTGGAGGTGAAGGCCTTCTGCGCCAGTTGCGCGGCCTGCTTCGTGGCCTCGTCGGGGGCGTCGGCCGAGTCGACGAACGTCGAGGGCAGGACGCCGTGGGAAAGGAAGACCGTGGCGGCCCGGGGGCTGATCAGGAAGTCGAGCCAGGCGCCGACGGCGTCGGGATGCCTGGTCTTGGCCGAGGCGAGCAGTTGGGCGCTGGTCGCGATGGTGGGACCGGCCGTGCCGGCGTGGGTGCCCGGGGGAAGCGCCTGTCCGAAGTTGGCGCCCATCGTCGGGACGATCTTGGGCTGGGACGGAGCGTTGCCGCCCGGTGTGGCCGAGCAGGCGGCGAGGAACGAGGCGCCGGCCAGTCCAGTGCCCAGCGCGCCGCCGCGTCGCAGGAGTTGGCGACGGGTGATGGCGGGTGGTCTCGACGTCATCAGAGATGTCCTTCGGATCTGGTGTCACGTTGGGGAGCGGGTGTCGAGCAGGCGTTGAGCGGGGGTTGAGCGGGTGTGACCGCGGGCGGGGCGAGCGCGGCCTCGGTGTGGGGGCATGTGCCGAGGCCGTCACGGGCTGGGGGAGTGCTACGGGTGCCTCAGTTGCCCCAGTCGTTGAGGACCGTGGCCATGGTCAGCAGTCCGCGGCGCAGTTGTTCCTCTTCGACGGCGAAGCTCAGTCGCAGATGTCCGGGAGTGCCGAACGAGGTGCCGGGCACGGCGATGACACCCGCGTTCAGGAGGCGGTCCGCCACCGTGACGTCGTCGGGGTCGAACCGGCGGACATCGGGGAATATGTAGAAACCGCCGTCGGGGCGTGTCCGGATCAGTCCGAGAGGGCCCAGGACCGACTCGCACAGACTCAGTCTTTCGCGCAGGACCGTCCGGAAGCCGGCCCTCACGTCCGGTCCGGTGAGCGCGGCGAGGGCCGCCTTCTGGGCGACGCGGCCGACGTTCGAGGTGGTGTGGGACTGAATGGCGGTCGCGGTGTCGATGACCTTTTTCGGGCCGGACATCCAGCCGACCCGCCAGCCTGTCATGGCGTAGGACTTGGAGACACTGCCGACCGTGACGAGCCGGTCGGTCACCCCCGGCTCCACCAGGCTCGGCGCCGGGACGGACCGGAAGCCGAGGTCGACATATGTCTCGTCCGAGACGATCCACACGTCGTGATCGGCCGCCCAGGCCATGAGGTCGCCGAACTCGAGCCGACGGGTCAGATCACGGTGACGTCGGCCGACGGGACGATCCGTCACTACGCGGCCGACGTGACCGTCTTGGCGGCAGGCAACGGAAATCGGCCCATCCTCCGCACCCTTGATGTCGATTTCCCCACGCATCCCTCAACAGGTGGCGAGCAAGCCGGAGTCGAGCCTTCCGCCGTTGGGCTCATCGCCACCACAGGCCCTGTCGAGACGGGCATCAGGCACGTCATCCACGCGCCCGGAATCTCCATCAGGCCCGCGCGCAACGGCGGTGTGGTGTTCACCGACTCCCCGACAGGAGCACAGTGGAAGCCGGACGACCCGCGGATCTGGACGGTCCCCGCCCTGCTGCTGGACCGAGCCCGGATGCTCTACCCGGCTCTGGGCAATGCCATGACTGAGACGGTGACGCTCGGCACGCGGGTCCTGCCGAACGACGGCGTGACGATCTCCGATTGGATCACGGAGAGGTCATCGGTCTATGCCGTCGCCACCCACAGCGGCGTGACACTTGCAGCTCACCTCGCCGAGGTCGTGTCCGAAGAGGTGCTGACGGGGCAGCGGCATGAGTCGCTGCGCCCGTTCGGCCTCACCCGATTCGCGAGCTGACCCACACAGACCAGCCCAGGGGCGGACCCATGGGCGCAACGATCACCGCAAGACCCATCCCGTAACTCGGATCGTCCGGCACGTTCCTGCCGGTGAAGGGACTCACACCACCATGGCTACGGTCACGTTCGACAAGGCGACGCGCGTCTACCCCGGCTCGCAGAGCCCCGCCGTCGACTCGCTCGACATCGAGATCGCGGACGGCGAGTTCCTGGTCCTGGTCGGCCCGTCGGGCTGCGGCAAGTCCACCTCCCTGCGGATGCTCGCCGGCCTCGAAGACATCGACGGCGGCGCGATCCGCATCGGTGACCGCGATGTCACGCACCTGCCGCCGAAGGACCGGGACATCGCCATGGTGTTCCAGAACTACGCGCTCTACCCGCACATGACGGTCGCCGACAACATGGGCTTCGCGCTCAAGATCGCCGGTGTGCCGAAGGCGGAGATCCGCAAGAAGGTCGAGGACGCGGCGAGGATCCTCGACCTCACGGAGTATCTGGACCGCAAGCCGAAGGCGCTCTCCGGCGGTCAGCGCCAGCGTGTCGCGATGGGCCGCGCCATCGTGCGCGAGCCGCAGGTCTTCCTCATGGACGAGCTGCTGTCCAACCTGGACGCCAAGCTCCGCGTCTCGACCCGCACCCAGATCACCAGGCTGCAGCGCCGCCTCGGCATCACCACCGTCTACGTCACCCACGACCAGGTCGAGGCCATGACCATGGGCGACCGGGTCGCGGTCCTCAAGGACGGCCTCCTCCAGCAGATAGACACCCCGCGCACCATGTACGACCGGCCCGCCAATCTCTTCGTCGCCGGTTTCATCGGTTCCCCGGCCATGAACCTCATCGAGGTGCCCCTCACCGACAGCGGTGTGAAACTCGGCGGCACGGCCATCAAGATCTCCCGCGAGGCCCTGCTCGGCGCCGGCGACGCAGGGACCGTGACGGTCGGCATTCGCCCGGAGCACTTCGACCTCGTTGCAGCCGGCAGCAGCGACAGCATCGCCGTCACCGTCAGCATGGTCGAGGAGATCGGTGCCGACAGCTTCGTCTATGGCACCACCATGACCAGCGGCGATGAGAGGGACATCGTCGTGCGTGTGCACCGCAGGCGCAGTCCGCAGAAGGGAGAGACCATCCACGTGAGTCCCAACCCCGGCGAGGCCCACATCTTCTCGACCCGTACCGGCGTGCGGCTGCGCGGCTGAGTATCCGCGTTCTTTCGAAGCGGAGTTCATCGACGGCTTACTCGACAAGCACGTCCGCCGACGTCGCGGTCGACATCGGCGCCGTGGTCGGGGCTCGCATACCTCGCTGCGGTGTTCGTGACCGTGACCACCGGCCTGCTCAGACATCCCTGGCCAGTTGTGCACGGCCATCGCCAACGCCCCCTGCTTCGCCCTCACCGCGGCGGGCGGTACGCAGTCCGCCTGGCGCTGTTCGCAGGACGCAAACCTCCGGGGACTCCTGGGAGCGGGCATACGCCCATGTGCGCCGCCCCCCTGCGGCCACCCACCGGTGCCGCTACATCTGACTCGCCGCCGATTTCCCCTTCGACGTCTTCATCGGCTCCGGGCACCAAGCTTGCCGTCGGGGACGCCCCGGCGCTGGACCTCGACCGGTGCCTCGACCGGCCGCCCCGCCTCTTCACCGGACCGCCGGCCTCGCCGGTGGTCCGGTTCACAGGCGTTCGTCAGGCAGATGGCCGCCGGGTAGGGGCGTTCGGGGCGAACCGACGGCCGACCGGGGCCACGACGGCTCAGGCCCGGCGGTCCAGGACCAGGCACAGCGCATCGAGCGGATGCTACGCCGGGTTGAGCCGGGTGTAGAGCCGCTTGAGGTGCCGGACCGCGTTGGCCGCGATTTCGGTGCGCCCATGGAGGAAACGGGCGTTGTCGATGATGAGCATGTCGCCGGTGTCGAGGCGGGCGCGGGTCTGCCGCGCGGGCTCGCGCACGGTGGTGGTGAACCGGTGCAGTGCGCTCAGGTGTGCGGGGCTCGGGGTCTCGGGTGCCAGGGTCGAGGCGATTCCGGCGTCGAGGGCCGCGTCGCGGTAGCGCACGGTGAGGCGGCCGTCGGCGCGCCGGGCGAGCACGCTGGTGAGGGTGGGGGCACGGCCGGCGTCGGTGGGCACGTTGAGACTGGGATAGCGGGGTTCTTGCAGGAGTTCGACGTCCGTGTCGTCGAGGGCCGCGGCGATGTCGTCGATGTGGGTGAGGGTGGATTCCCCGCCGCTGTCCGGGGTGCCGTTGTGCACGAACGCCAGGGCCAGGATTTCGGGCGGGGCCGGCATGGTCGAGTTGTCGGTGTGCGGGGTCAGTGCGACGCGCAGGTCGCCGATGCGGGTCTGCTCGCCCGCGTTGACGTCCGGCTTGATGTCGTCGATCAGAGGGCGGTCCGGGCGTGAGGGGACCACCGGGCCGATGGCGGAGGCGACCGCGACCACCATCGCGGTGGACTGTGCGGGCAGCCCCCTGAGCACGACGGCCTGGTCGTCACGGACCGCGGACGCGGCCTGCTCCAGCACGGTGGCCAAACCCTCGACGCGGCCGGAGAGTTCGGCCCGTGCGGCGTCCTGCCGGGCGGGATCGTGGTAGTCCGCCGCGGTGAAGGACTGATCGAGCCACGCCATGTGCGCGCTCAGTCGGGCAGGCAGGGTGAGGACGGTGAGGCGATTGGTCATGCCCGAGGGTGTGTGCAGCGGAAGCGCGGTGGACATGGGATCTCCTTGGGTTCGGTTCACGCGGGGTGGTTGAGTGCTCGGGCGAGCCGTTGCCGGTCCTCGGCGAGCTTGTGGGTCGCGGTGGTGAGCACGGTGTCTTCCACTTCCCGGGGCACGACCACGATGCCGTCGAGGTCGGCCAGGACCAGGTCGCCGGGCCGTACGGGCACACCACCGCAGCAGACGGTGCCGCCGACATCGCCGTCCCAGCCCTTGTTCGGGCCGGCGGCGCTCAGTCCCCGGGCGAACACGGGGAAGCCAAGCTCTCGAACGGCTTCGAAGTCGCGGGCCGCGCCGTCGAGTACGACTCCGGCCAGGCCCCGGGTGAGGGACTTGGCGCTGGTGATGGAGCCCCAGACCGCCCGCCCCGGATAGCCGCCCGCGTCGATGACGAGCACACTGCCCGGGGGAGCGGTTTCGATCGCCCGGTGCACGGTGGAGTTCTCGGCGGCCATGGTGCGCGCGGTCCAGGCGCGGCCGAGCAGGCGGGTGCCGACAAGCGGCCGCAGCGCGGGGTCCATCACCTGGAAGCGGTTGAGACAGTCGGAGACCAGCGCTGAGCTGATGTCACGCCAGGTTTCGAGTCCGGTCATGGCTGCTTCCCGATTCGATTGCCTTCGGGGTCGAACCGGTGGATCCGGTCCGTGGGGGCGTGTGCGGTGATCTGTTCGGGTACCGGGTCGGACGCGCGCAGGCGTATCCGTACGGTTTCCCGGCCGCACCGGTAGTGCACGATGCGTTCGGTGCCGATCAGGTCGGCGTCGACGACCGGGCCGCGAAGGGTGAGCGCGCCGGGCGCCTCGCCGAGGAGGAGGTCTTCGGGGCGGATACCGAGGGTGCCGGGCGGCAGCCCCAGTGGCTGAGCGTCCAGGAGGTTCATCGCGCCGAGGAATCCGGCCACGAAGGTGGTCGCCGGCGCCCCGTAGACGTCCTCCGGGCCGCCGGAGTGCTCGATCCGGCCGTCGCGCAGGACGACAAGCTGGTCGGCGAGGGCGAGAGCCTCGGTCTGGTCGTGTGTGACGTACACCATCGTCGTACGGAGCTTGCGTTGCAGGGTGCGGATCTCGGTGCGCATGCTCACCCTCAGCTCGGCATCCAGGCTGGACAGCGGCTCGTCCATCAGCAGCACGGCCGGTTCCCGGACCAACGCTCTGCCGATTCCGACCCGTTGCCGTTGCCCTCCGGACAGCTGAGCCGGTTTGCGGTCCAGCAGATGGTCGATCCGCAGCAGTTCGGCGATGTGGGTCACCCGGTCCCGGCGTTCCCGTTTGGGTACGCGGGCCATGCCCAGCGGGTATTCGATGTTGCCGTAGGCGGTCTTGTTGGGGTACAGCCCGTAGTTCTGGAAGACCATCGCCACTTGGCGTCGGCGCGGGTCGGTCTGGGTCACGTCCCGGTCACCGATGCGGATACCGCCGGACGTCGGGGTCTCAAGGCCCGCGATGCAGCGCAGCAAGGTCGTCTTGCCGCAGCCGGACGGCCCGAGGAGGACGGTGATGGCGCCCGACGGGCAGTGCAGGTCGACCCCGCGCAGGGCGGCAGTGCCGCCCGCGAAGGTCTTGGAGACGCCGGCGCAGTGCACGTCGGCGGCGCCATCGACCGGGGCGGTGTCGAGCGGGGGAGCGGTCCTGGTGTCGATGGCGGTCATGGGAGCAGTTCCTCCGACCGGTTGGTCGCGTCGGCGAGCGCCTTGCTGACGGTCATGCTTCCGCGGCGTGCGGCGAGAAAGTCGTCGCTGATCAGCGTCATGATCTCGGTGGCGTGAATGCCGGGGAACTGGTACCAGGGCACCACAGCCGGGACTTCGGACAGTGCCACCGTCATGCCGGCGGTCTCGCGGTAGAACGGGGCCAGGTACGACTCGCTCTTGGCGGCGACCCGGTTCGGGGTGAGATAGCCGCTGGCCTTGGTCAGGGCGGTCGCGCCGCGGGGGCTGGTGAGTTCGGTGATCACCGCCCAGGCCGCCGCCTGTTTGTCGGGGTCCTTGCTGAGTACCATCAGCCCGCCTCCGGCGGCAGGTGCCTTGCGGGTGCCGCCGTCCGGGATCGGGAAGGGCGCGGTGCGGACCGGGAAGCCGTGCTTGGCCGACGTCAGACTGACGATCGCGGAGTTGGCCTGGAAGAACATGCCGAGGTCGCCGCGCAGGAACGCGTCCTGTTCCGTCTTGCGGTCGAGCGGCCGGCCGAGCCCGGACTTCGTGATGTCCGCCCAGTACTGGATGATCGGGCTGACCTTGGTGTCGGTGAGTGTCACATGCGTCTCGTCGGCGTTCATCAGCGCGCCGCCGCCGGACAGGATGAGGTTCTGGTATCCCCACAGCCCGGAGCCGTCGGCGGAGAGATTGACTCCGTAGCGTGCGGCGCCGGAGGAGACGATCCGCTGGGCGGCGGTCCGCAGCTGCGACAACGTGGCCGGCGGGTGGTCCGGATCGAGCCCGGCCTTACGGAAGATGTCGGCGTTGTAGTACAGCAGCAGGACCGACACACCGTAGGGCAGCGCCCAGGTCTTGCCGTCTTGTTTGCCGAGTTCCAGGAAGGACGGGTAGAAGTCGCCCGGTGTGAAGGCTCCGCCCGCCGACACATAGGAGTCGAGGGGCATCGCGAGGTGTGCGTCCGCGTAGGTGCGCACCGAGTTCAGCCCGATCAGCGCGAGATCCGGAGGGTTGCCGGCGGCCAGCCCCGCCTGGATGCGCTGGTCGACCGCCTCGTAGCTGCCCTGGCCGACGTTGTTGAGTTTGACCGTGACCCCGGTGCGGCGGGTGAAGTCCGCGCCGAGTGTCTTGGGCAGGGCCGTGGTATAGGCCGGGAAGTTCATGAAGGCCAGTTCGACGTCGATCGGGTGGGCCGGGTCCGGTGACCGGCCCGCGGCGCCGGTGGTCGACACATGTGCGCTGCAGGCGGTGGCGAGCAGGCCCATGCCCGCGGCCAGTGCGGTGCGGCGCGAGACAGTGGCAGGCATCTGAGGCTCCTTGGTGGGCTAGTCGTTGTTGACGGCGACGGCGATGCCGCGCACGAACTGCCGTTGTGTGACCAGGAATGCGAGGAGGAGGGGCAGCACGGCCAGGGTCGCGGCCGCCATCTGCACCCCGTAGTCGCTGAAGGTCTCGGTGGTGGCATAGGTGGCGATGGCGTAGGGCACGGTGGCCGCGCGGTCGGTCTGCAGCATCACGGAGGGCCAGAACAGGTCGTTCCAGTGCGAGACGACGCTGAACACGCCGAGTGCGACCAGGGCGGGGCGCATGTTCGGCAACGCGACGCGCCAGACGAGCGCGATGGGGCCGACCCCGTCCAGGCGTGCCGCGTCGAAGAGGCTCTGCGGGAGGGTGAGGGCGAACTGGCGGAAGAGGAAGACGGCGAACGCCGAACCGGTGAACGGCACGACCAGGGCGGCCAGGCTGTCGGTCCAGCCGAGCCGGGCGAGCAGCACATAGTTGGGCAGGGCGATGACCTGTGCCGGCACCACCAGGCAGGCCATCACCAGCAGTGTCGCGACCTTCTTGCCGGCGAACTCGCGGCGTGCGAGGGCGAACCCGGCGGGCAGCCCGAGCGCGACCTGGCCGACGAAGATCAGGGCGGTCATCACGGCGGTGTTGGCGTACAGACGCAGCCATGGCTGCTGCGCCCACACCTTGGTGAAGTTCGCCACCGTGAGCCCGGAGAGCCCCATGTGGACCGTCGTGCCGGTGGTGCTGAACGCGGTCTGCAACATGACGGCGAACGGCAGCAGTATCACCATGGCGCCGACGGTGAGCAGCAGATGACGGACGAGTTGTCCGATCAGCCGGCGTGAGCGCATCGTCATCGGGTGCCTCCCGCTTCCCACAGCCGGCCTGAGCGCATCGTCATCGGGTGCCTCCCGCTTCCCAGCGGCGCCCGAAACGCAGCTGCAGCAAGGTCGTGCCCAGCAGCACGATCAGAAGGACGAGGTTGACCACGGAGCTGCCTCCGATGTCGAGGAACTTGATGCCGCGCTGCCACAGGAGCACCGACAGGGTCTGGGAACTGTTGAGCGGGCCGCCGTCGGTCATCACCCGCACCTGGTCGAAGACGCGCAGCGCGTCGCGGACGGTCAGCACCAGCGTGAACACGGTGGCGGGGCCGAGCGCGGGCCAGGTCACCGTCCAGAACCGGCGCCATGACCCGGCGCCGTCGAGGGCCGCGACCTCGTGCAGATGCTGCGGCACCGCCGAGAGGCCGGCGAGAAAGAGGATCACCGCGCTGCCCAGTCCCGCCCAGCTGCCGACGACGGCGACCGCGGGCAGGGCGAGGGCCGTCGAGTCCAGCCAGTCCCGCAGCCCGAACCAGCCGCCCACGGTGGAGTCGATGAGCCCGCTGTCGGGATAGAACAGGAATCGCCACACCACCGACATCGCGGTGAGCGTCGCGGCCACCGGCAGGAAGTACACACTGCGCCAGAACCCGGCGCCGCGGGACAGGCCGTGGATGAGCAGGGCGATCACGAGGCCACCGCCCACCGTGAGGGGGACCGTGATCGCGGTGTACAGAATCGTGTTCACGGTCGCCTGCCACAACTCATGGCTGGGCAGCACCCGTTGGACATTGCGCAGGCCGACGAACTGGAACGTCTGAGTGAACGGGCTGTAGTCGAACACGGCCAGCACGAGCACCAGCAACACCGGCGCCAGCACGAACACACCCAGAAGAAGCATCGCCGGGCCGGTCATCACCCAGCCCAGGGCATGCTCACGCCGTGCCTGCTTCGGTCTTTTCATGCCGGGGACGCTAAGGAGGCCGGATGACCCCGGGGCGTCCGCCCGGTTAACGAAGAAGGAATGCTCCCTATGGCTGAGGAATACGAGGAACTATCCTCCCTGGCGCGGTGGGTGAGGAGGTATGGTCCCTCACGTGACAGCGAAGAAGAGCGACAAGACGAACAGCCCGCCACGCCTGCGTACGGGCAAGGTCGCCGCCCGGATACAGGCGGGCCGGACGGGGCTGGTGCCCAGTGCGCTGAAGGTGGTCGAGGTGATCGTGCAGGACCCGTCGCGGGTGCTGACCTCCTCGGTGTCGGAGGTGGCCGACTGGGCCGGGACCGCGGAGTCCACCGTGATCCGGGCCTGCCAGCGGCTGGGGTTCAAGGGATTCCATGACCTGAAGCTGGCTCTGGCCAGTGATCTGGCCACTCAGGAACGCGACCGTGACGACCTTGAGCGTGCCGAGGAGGTCGGCCCGCGGACCCCACGGCGGGAGATTCCCCGTCAGGTGCTGCACAACAGCGCCGTGATCATGCAGGACGTCGCCCGCACTCTGGATCTGGACGCGTACGAGGGAGCGCTGGACGTACTGACCGAGGCCCGGCGGATCCTGGTGGTCGGCAACGGCACGTCGTCGGCGCCCGCGCAGGACTTCGCCTACCGGCTGACCACACTGGGACTTGTGGTGCAGGCGCCGCCCGACACATTCGCCCAGCATCTCATCGCGCGGGCACTGGAGAGCAGGGACGCGGTGCTCGCGATCAGTCACACCGGTGCCACCAAAGAGACGCTGACCGCGGTCGAGGCGGCCCACCACCGTGGAGCCCGGGTGGTGGCGGTGACCAGCCATCTTCGTTCGCCGCTGGCCACACGCACCCATCATCTGCTGGTTGCGGGCGGCCCGGACCTCGGGTTCCGCCTGGAGGCGATGACGACCCGGCTCGCGCGTCTGGCCGTACTGGACACGTTGTTCGTCGGGATCGCCCTCAGCCGTCCCAAGCGATCCCGTGAGTTTCTCGATGCCATGGCCGATGTGACGGCCGAACACACCCTGTGAGGTTTCTGTGTCCGATGTCCGACTTCCCTGCCGTCTGGCCGCACTCGACATGAACGGTACGACCATCGCCGACAACGGGGCGTTCGAGACCGCACTCCACGCCGGACTCGCCCGTGTGGGAACGCGGTTCCCCGACGAGGACACACTCAGCCGACTGCGCGGTATCGCCAAGGCGGACCTGTTCCGCCGGCTGGTTCCGGATGCGGACCTGCGGGCGACTGCCTACGAGACGTTCATCGAGTCCTTTCTGGACACCATCGCGGGCGGTGGCGTCACCGCCGTTCCCGGAGCGGGCGAAGCCCTCGGGGAACTTTCCGCGCTCGGTGTCTCCGTCTGCCTGATGACGGGTTTTCCCCACGAGATCCAGTCCGCCATTCTCGACGTACTGGGGTGGCGGAGCCTGGTCGACGCCTCGGTCAGCTCCGACGGCGTCCCACACGGCCGTCCCGCTCCGGACATGGTCCTGCGGGCCGCGGAACTGACCGACTGTCCCGACCTGCGCACGGTCGCCGTCGTCGGCGACACCGTCAGCGACCTCACCGCGGGCCACCGGGCCGGCGCCGGCCTCGTCATCGGGGTGCTCACCGGCGCCCACACCGCCGAGCGACTCGCTGCCGCGCAGCCGACCCATGTCATCGCGAGTGTGGCCGAACTCCCCGCCCTGGTCACCGGCTTGACGTCGGCAGGAGAACGGCGATGAGCACAGGAAGCCCCCGGAGCCGGCCCAAGCCTTTCCGCACCCCACTGGCGTCCACCTGCTGAGCGAGGTCTTCCCCCACGCACACCCGGATCTCACCGCCGCCGCCCGGCAACTCGGCCTTCACGTCGGCTGCTTCACAGCGTTCGCCGTGTCAGCACCCATGCCGGCCCGCGTACCGTTGCCCGGTGGTGCGGATCTTCGACGGCACCTCAAGCGCGATCAGCCTCGACACCTGCGAAACGGCCGGCGGCCACGGGCGATGGGATGAATTCCCGCTGCGCGTGGCCATCGCGCCGACCCGTAGCCACCATTGCGATCTCCTCGCTCACCGACCACCTGTGCCGGCCCCTGCTTCCGGCAGCGGCTGTGGCCGGGCAGTGGGCAGGCGGCCGGGCACCCAAGGGCACGGTCCCCCCCCGCACACACGAACCGCTGTTGGAGCACCAGCCTGCGGCACACCGGTGCCGGTCCCCTCGGAGAGGTTCAGCGGTTGCCCGGCTGGAGGGGCCGCGCCAGAGCGGCTTCGAGGCCGCCGGCGGCGGCACGCACCCGACGGGCGATGTCGTCGATCCGAGGAATCAGCCGTGACGTCGGTCCGGAGATGTTGACGACCGCGACGATGTCGCCGACGGGGTCGCGGACGGGGACGCCGACCGAGGTCAGGCCGATCTCCACTTCCTCGCTGGCCACGCTGTAGCCGCGCCGTCGTTCGGTGTGCAGTCTCTCCAGCAGTTCATCGAGGTCGCGCGGGCCGGTCAGGCCGTGGGCCGGGGCGAGCAGGTCGTCCGCGGTCAGGGCTTCGACGAGTTCGTCGTCGGCGTCGAACAGCAGGGCGCGGCCCGAGGCGGTGCAGTGCAGCGGGGAACTGCGCCCCACCCAGCCGCCGGCCCGCAGTGACTGCGTGGATTCCTCGCGCAGCACGGTCAGTGAGCGATTGGCCTGCTGGACCGAGAGCAGCGCGACCTCGCCGGTACGTGCGACGACCTTGCGCAGGACCGGCCGGGCCGCGCGCAGCAGCGCTGTGTCACCGGCGCCGGAGGCCAGTAAGAGCAGAGGCCATCCGAGCCGGTAGCGGCGGGTCTCCGGGTCCTGTTCGACCAGGCCGCTCGGTTGGAGCGCCTGCAACATGCGGGAGACCTGGCTGCGTTCCCGGCCGACCGCACGGGCCAGATCGCTGACCTTGTGGTCGCTTCCGGCGCTTTTGTCGGCGAAGGCGAGCAGTAGGGTGGCCACCCGTTCGGCTGATGAATCCATGCCCCATAGCCTCCCACTTTGTTGCTCTGAGAACAACGAACGAAGAGACGCAGTGAGATTCTCCTGTGATTTACGGGCATGTGCGTTGTCCTAGTGGCAACACATCTGGTCACCCGATGGGTGGGGGCGCACACTTTCCGCACCGCACCGCTGCTGCTGCTCCCGCTGGGTGTCCTTCACGACCTGCCGATCACGCTCGTGATCGTGCTCTTCGCGGCGCTGGCCTTCGCGCTGTCGGCGGCCGACACCCTCGCGTTCGTCTACCCGCAGGAACTCTTTCCCACGCAGCTGCGTGCGACCGGTGTCGGTGCGGCCGTCGCGGCCAGCCGGATCGGGGCCAGTATCAGCACCTTTCTGCTTCCCGTCGTGGTGGACGCCTTCGGGATCCGTACGGCCATGACGGCACTGGTGCTCGTCCTGGCCGTCGGGGCACTGTCCTGTCACCGCTACGCCCCGGAAACGGGCCGTTCCGGTCTGGGCAGCCAGTGATGTGATGCGGTGACCGTGGCTGTGGCCCCGCGATCCTCACATGTCAGGCGTCGTGGGCGGCGTGGACGCGTTCTCCTTCGACGTAGGTGAGCAGGGCGCGGGTGTGCGCGATGTCACGGGCCGGGCCGTCGAACGGGTTGCGGTCGAGGACGGTGAGGTCGGCGAGTTTGCCGACCACGATGCTGCCGGTGTCGTCGAGGTGGTTCACATATGCCGAGCCCGCGGTGTAGGCGGCCAGTGCTGAGCCCAGGTCGAGCCGCTGGTGCGGGAGGAACACGGGGGTGGCGGCATCGGCGTCGGGGGTGGTGCGGTTGACGGCGACATGGATGCCGTGCATCGGGTCCGGTGAGGAGACCATCCAGTCGCTGCCCGCGGCCAGGACCGCTCCCTCGCGCAGCAGGGCCCCGAAGGGATACTGCCAGGCGGCGCGTCGCTCGCCGAGGTAGGGGATGCACATCTCGTCCATCTGCTGCTCGTGCGCGGCCCACAGCGGCTGCATGTTGGCGGCGACTCGCAGGGTGCGGAAGCGCGGCAGGTCGCGGGGGTGAACGACCTGGAGATGCGCGGCGTGGTGGCGAAGGTCGCGGCGACCTGAGGCGGTGTGAGCGGCCTCGACGGCATCCAGCACCTCGGTGACCGCACGGTCGCCGATGGCGTGGAAATGCACCTGGAAGTCCTCCGTGTGCAGCCGGACGACGGCCTCGCGCAGCAGCTCGGGGTCGACCATGGACAGGCCCCGGTTGTTCGTGGCGCAGCCGCAGCCGTCCAGATAGGGCTCGGAGAGGGCGGCGGTGAAGTTCTCGGGCACCCCGTCCTGCATGATCTTCACGCTGCCCGCGGTGAAACGGCCCACGGTGCCCTTCGCACGCCGGGCGAGCAGGTCGTCGATCTGCTCCAGGCCGCGTTCCCGGTCCCACCACAGGGCGCCGCGTACCCGGGCGGTGAGCACACCGGTGCGGGCCGCCTCCAGGTAGGTGCCGAGCTGGTCCTGCCAGCCGCCGTAGGCGCCCACGATGGCGTCCTGCCAGGCGGTGATGCCGAGCGCATGCAGATGGGCCTGGGCGGCGAGCAGGCCACGCATCAGCTCGTCCTCGGTCGGATGCGGGGCGAGGTCGCCGACCAGGACCATCGCCTGCTCGTGCAGCACACCGGTCGGGTTGCCGTCGGCGTCCCGCTCGATCCGGCCCCCCACCGGGTCGGGTGTGTCCCGGGTGATGCCGGCGATCTCCAGGGCCCGGGAGTTGGCCCAGGCGCTGTGCCCGTCCCTGACCGTGAGATAGGCGGGCCGATCCGCAACGACCGTGTCCAGCTGTTGCCGGGTGGGGAGCCCGCCCGGGAACGCGGGGAACGACCAGCCGCCACCGGTGATCCAGGGCTTGTCCGGGTTGGCCGCCGCGTACTGGGCGATCGCCGCGGCGTACTCCTGCGCGGTGTCGTGGGGGGCCAGATCGCAGGTGAGCATGGTGAGGCCGGCGAAGACCGGGTGCACATGGGCGTCCTGGAAGCCGGGGACCAGCAGACGGCCGTGCAGGTCGATCCGTTCGGTGCGCGGGCCGATGAGTTCGCGCACCTCGGCATGGCCGACTGCGGTGATCCGCCCGCCGCGTACCGCGACGGCGGTGGCCCAACTGCGGGCCGCGTCACCGGTCCAGACGGGGCCGTTGGCGAAGACGAGATCGGCATGTGTCACGAGGAAGCCTTTCTGCGGTGGGGCGGGGCACGGACGCGCGGGGTGGGGCGGGATCACGGGTGCGGGGTGGGGCTGGGTCACGGGCGCGGGCGTACGGTTCGGCGGTGGCCGGCGGTGGCCGGCGGTGTGCGGGCGGTGTGCGGGCGGTGAAGTACGGGGCCTTGCGCCGACAGCGGTTCCAGACGGCCGGCGGCAGTCCGGCCGGCAGGATGACGAGGGGCAGGACGCTCAGGGACCGGCCGTCGGACGAGGAGAAGCCGCACCCCGGGCGGGGCACGCCGCAGCCTGGGCGATCTAGGGCGTGTTCCGAATGTCCCGTCTGGCCCGCGACGCCTGGCACGGCACTCCCCCAGCCTTCGGCCGGGAGGTGCCCCCACGCCGCGTTGTCGGGACCGTCCGCCCCAGTACGAGGACGACCCTCCGCCCTGCGATGCACCGCACCAGACGCCGCGGGCCCCGCCCTCCGGGCGGACGACGCTACTTTCGAAACACGCCCTAGGCGCCGGGCCTGCCCCGGCGGAAGGCGGGGAGTCGGACGAGGCCGATCGCGGTGCCGTCATGGGCGCCTCCAGGCTGACCGAACGCGGGGGACGGGGGCCGTTCGCTGCGGCGGGCGGCGCCGCGAACGGGTGTGGGTGGCACTATGAAACGAGCGTGTCATCACAGTTGTCAATGGTGTTGACTCGGAGACCGGTGATCCGGTCGCCGGGCCTGCGGGCACAATGGGCGCGGAGCGTAACCAAGGGACCGGGTGGAGATCGACATGGCGGCGGACGGCCGGAACGGACGGCGCGCGGTGGCGCTGTCGCCGCAGCGCATCATCGAGGCGAGCCTGGAGCTGCTGGAGAGCGACGGCCCGGAGAAGTTCACCTTCCGCGCGCTCGGGGCCCGGCTGGGAGCCGACCCGACCGCGGTCTACCGGCACTTCCGCGACAAGGACGACCTGCTGCTCGCCATCGCCGACGAACTGCTGGCCCGCTCTCTTGAGTCCTTCGAGCCGGCCGCCAACTGGCGGGAGACGCTGCGCACCCTTTGTCTGCGCATGCGGAAGGTGTATCTGGCGCACCCGCACACGGCGGTGCTCGCCACCATCCGGACCACCCGCCGACCCGCCGAGATGCGGGCCGTCGAGCTGATCCTCTCGGCGTTGGCCCAGGCCGGCTTCTCCCCGGACCGCGCCGTGTACTACTACCGTGCCCTGGCCGACTTCGCCCTGTCCTGGTCGTGCATGGCCGCCACCTACGCCGCCCTCGACGCGGGCGCCCGCTCCGGTGACGAGTCCGCCTGGGGACGCGAGTACGCGCTCGCGCCCGCGCAGCGCTACCCGCACCTGGCCGCAGCCGCCCCCTACCTTCCGGAGGTCGACGAGGAGGAGAACTTCGCCCTCGCCCTGGACCTGATGCTGGAAGCCATCGCCGCCCGCGCGGCGAACACCGGCACCGAGGAGGCCGGGGCGCGGACACCGGCCTCCTGACGATGCCGCCCGCACGGCGCCGAGCATCCTCGCCCGCGCATACCGCCGGCGCCTCCGATCGGCGCGTACAGACGTCGCCGACTGCTCCCCGTTCCTCAAGTCGGCGCTGTTCGTCAGCGGCAATCGCGTTACCGGAGCGACGCAGCAGTGGAAAGGGGTCCACCGTCCCGATGCCCATACCGGCGTGCCGCACGCCCCAGGGACGAGTTGAGGATCATGGACGCGGACGGCACGCGGATCAGCTGCTTCGCCACCGACAACCGAGGCCCGGACGGCGCCTCCTGGCTGTGGGGGCGGGTGCGTTGTCGGTGCGGGCGCTTACTGTTTCGGCCATGGAGACGATCTATCAGACATGGGCGGAGACGGTCACTCTGTTCGAGCGACGCGGCTTCCCACAGGATGCGTACGACAGCCTGGACGAGGAGGAGTACATACTGCACCCGGGACCCGCGGCACTGCCCGGCTCGCTCTGGCTGGACGACCACCAGTACCGGCATCACAATCCCTGGATCAAGGCCGGCGGCCGACCCGAGTACGAGGGAATCGACGGCGCGGTCACCGGATACGTCATCGACGGCGACCTCCGCGTCGACGGCAACATCCTCAACCTGGACTACGGCAGCCCGTCACTGATCGTGCTCGGCGACCTGGTGGTCGCCAACCTCGTCCTCAGCGGTACCTCACACCTCCTCGTTCAGGGCGACATCGAGGCCGAGACCTTCGTCGGCACCTCCACCGAGCAATATGTCGAAGTCCTCGGTGACCTGCGAGCCACGCTGGCGATCATGTGGGACGAGTTCCTTCCCGAGGTCGGCGGGCGGCTGCGCGGGCGGGCCCTGGTACCCGCCTATCTCGACCTCGACGGCTGTGGCCTGGCCGTCGATGACCCCGCGCCGCACGCCGGCCTGGCCGACCTCGTGGTGCCGGAAGTCCTCCTCGCCGACGGCGACACCCCCGGCGACGACCTCTACCTCGCCGACACCGGCCTGCGCTACGAGCACATGATCGACCGGATGGTGCGCGGGCTGCCCGTGGTACGCGGTGGGCGCACGGTCACCCCGCTGAAGGAGCTGCCGCACAAGCAGTGAGCGTGAGAGGTCGTGCGGATTCCCGGCCGTGTCCGGCCCCCTCCTCCACCGGACGGCTTCGGGCAGTGTGTGCTTGGTGATGCGCCCTTCCCGCATCACCGGCACCACGTTCGCGGGGCCGCCGAGCACATCGGTCTTGAATGCCGCGGGCTTGCCGGACCACATGTCGTACACGAGGGCGGCCAATTGGCGCGTGCCGTCAGTGATCTGTCGCCTCGGCGGCGACGGCTGCCAGGACGAGCCGGGCGAACTCCTCCGGCCGTTGTTCGGGCAGTGGCACGCCGGCGCCGGGCACGATGTGTCCCTTGGCCGACAGCGCGTTCACCAGGGGCTCGAAGCTGGGCATCGACGGGTGATCGTCCTGGCCGCAGACGACCGTCGCCGGGGCGGTGATCTTCGGCAGCCTCTCGTCCATCGGGTACAGCCGGACGGCGATGTGGCCGTCCTCCGCGCGCTCCAGTACGCGCAGGGCGTCGGCCATGAACCGGTTCAGCGCGGCTTCCTGCCCCGGCTCGTAGAAGTGTCGGCGCCGGTTCCACAGCTCCAGGAGGTGGGAGCCGTCCGGCTTCGGCTGCACCCAGTCGACGGGGCGTCTCCACGCCGCGCGGGCGCGCATCTCCGGGGTGATGAACGGGACCGCGGAGAGCACCAGGCTGCGCACCCGGGGGCCGAGCCGCGCCGCCACCTCCACGGCGACCACTCCGCCGGTGTGGTGGCCGACCAGATGGAACGACCCGAGTCCCAGCCCGTCCACCAGATCCTCGACCCCGTCGGCGAACATCTCGATGCTCTGGTCCTCCGCGGGTTTCGCCGAGGCCCCGTATCCGACGGTGTCCATCGCGATGGCCCGGTGACCGGCGCCGACCAGCGGCAGCACATCCCGGTACTCGGCCCATGAGCGTGGAGTCTGGTGGAGCAGCAGCACGGGCTCGCCCTCGCCGCACTCGACATAGTGCAGTTGGCCGAACCGGCTGGAGACGTAATGGGCGGTCAGCATGTGAACTCTCCTGACGTGGACAGATTGGCGAGGGCCGAGGCGTTCGGGTCGAAGGGGATTTCCGGCTCGCTGGACGGTCACCACGGACGATTCCCCGGCTTGCGGCAGCCAGGCACAGACGCTGGAAGACGACGGGGCACCGCGCGGACGGTCCGTCCGTCGTACATGCCCGGGGTGTACGGCGGTGCGTTCGTTCACTTTCTCGCCGTACTTTGTACGGGTGGCTGGATCCGCGTCAAGAGGTCGGGCCGACCGGGATACGCGACCTTTGTAGACTCAGGACGGCTGTACGGTGTGCTGTACGAGGACGGCTGCCGCTGAGATCCGGCGGTGCTAGGAGAGGAGATCCCCCGTGGCGGGTCCGCGGTCGCGCACGAGAGCGCTCACATCCGAGCGGATCATCGAGGTGGCCACCCGGATCTGCGACGAGGAGGACATCGAGGTGCTGACGATCCGACGGCTCGCGTCGGATCTCGGTGTCGGTGCGATGACGCTCTACAGCTACTTCCGCAGCAAGGAGGAGATCCTCGACGCGATCGCCGACCACGTCATGGGTGCCTTCCGGCTTCCCGCCGCCGAGGAGACCTCGCCCGCGGCGGTCGTGCGGGACCTGGCGCTGGCCTTCCTGGAGATGATGCGGGAACACCCCAGCATGGTGCGGCTCTTCTCCACTCGTGTGAACACTACCCCGGAGTCCATGCGGGGCGCGTTCGAAGCGGTCATCGGGCGGCTGCGCGAGGCAGGCTTCACCGACGGGGACGCGGTGCGCGTCTACGGTCTGATCGTGCAGTACAGCCTGGGTTTCGCCAGCTATCAGGCCCCTCGGCCGTGGGGGAGGCCGGGCCTGCCCGACGCCGAGGAACTGCGGCGTCAGCGCCGGCACTTCTACGCGGCCCTGCCGCAGGGCGGCTTCCCCAACATGGTGGAACTGGCCGATGAGCTGACCGCGCTGCCGAGCGACGACCAATTCCGCTTCGGGCTCGAATGCCTCATCGAAGGCGTGCTGCGGCGGGTCCCGGCCGGTTCGGCGGGCGACGCGGCGTCGACGACGTCCTGACACACGGCGCGCAGCCGTCCCCTTCTTCCGACCGCTGTCATGTTCAGCGCTGCCCTCTCGGCGTCCCGTTATGGGCACGGTCGGGAGTATTGACGACGTACGACCAACGGTACATAGTACGAGCACTTGGTGGCCTCTGGGTCGGGTGACCGCCCGACGAAGCAGGCCGCACGGGTCATGGACCGACGCCTCATCGGGTCGCAGGCATTCTTCGATTCTCCCGGCACACGGGACGACGCGGCCCCGGCGTGGCGATGCACGCTCCGGCTGCCGCGGGAGCGTCGGCGCATCTCGTTCCCAGGCTTCGCCGTCCCCTCGGACAAAGGACCTTCATGACAGCTACCGATGTTCGTGCATCCCGCCGGAACCAGCGCAACAAGGCGCTGGTGGCCAGTTGGCTCGGCACCACCGTCGAGTACTACGACTTCTCCATCTACGGACTGGCGTCGTCAGTGGTGTTCGCGCAGCTCTTCTTCCCCCACTCGGATCCGCTCATAGGCACACTCCTGTCGCTGTCGACCTTCGCCATCGGCTTCATCGCCCGGCCGGTCGGCGCGATCGTGTTCGGGCACTTCGGGGACCGGCTGGGCCGCAAGTCCACTTTGGTCGCCACGTTGGGCCTGATGGGCGTCGCGACGTTCGCGGTGGGGCTGCTGCCGACCTATGGCCAGGCGGGGAGCCTGGCCCCCGTCCTGCTGATCATCGCCAGGCTCGCTCAGGGATTCTCCGTCGGCGGCGAGTACGGCGGGGCGATCCTGATGACCGTCGAGCACGCCGACCGGCATGAACGCGGCTTTCGCGGATCACTGGTCAACACCGGGACCTCGGCCGGGCTCCTGCTGGCCAACCTCGTCTTCCTGGGGGTTCTCCAACTGCCGGACGACCAGCTCCTGGCCTGGGGCTGGCGCCTGCCGTTCCTGCTGAGCGCGGTGCTCGTCGGCGTAGGTCTCTTCGTACGTCTCAGTCTGGAGGAGAGCCCCGAGTTCGAGGCGGTCAAGGCGGGGAACGCGGTCGGCCGGCTTCCGGTGGTCGATGTGTTCCGTGAGTGCGGCGGGCGGGTCCTGCTGGTGGCTCTGGGCATTCTCAGCGCCGGGGTGGCCTTCACCCTGGCGACGGTGTACAGCCTGGGATACGGCCAGACCGGTCTGGGGCTGAGCAAGGACACCATGATCTCCGTGCTCCTCCCGGCCACGCTGGTCATCATCGTCTGTGTGCCGCTCGCGGGGAAACTCGCGGACCGGTTCGGGGCCCGGAGCGTGTTCCTCGCCGGAGCGGCGTCGCTGGTCGTCCTGCCGTTCGCATGGCTGGCACTGCTGCAGACACGGCAGTACTGGCTGATGCTGCTGGGCTTCGTGCTCCTCTTCATCGGTTACTCCGCGAACTACGGAGTGGTGCCCGCGTATTTCTCGCAGGTGTTCCCGGCCCGTCTGAGATTCACGGGTATGTCGATCGGGTTCACCGTCGGGCTGATCGCCGGAAACGCGTTCGCTCCCGACATCGCCGCGTATCTGCTGCATGTGACGGGCGGGTGGCTCGGAATCGCGGTGTACATGGCGGCCATGTCGGTCGTCTCGTTGATCGCGGCCCTGTTCCTGCGTGAGCCGGCCGCGGACACCACCACGCCGCCCGCCCCGGCTTCGCTGGTGGCCGACGGCAGCACGGCGGGGACACGGGGCGAGCCGTGATCAGCCCGGGCACCCCACAGCCGGCCGGCGCGCGGGTCGCCGGCCGGCCGGTGGTCGCGTGGATCCCCACCGGCGGGACCGTCGAGGCATGGGGGCACGACCGGCTCGACCGTACGGCGTACGGAGAAAGCGGTCGGTGGAGGCATCCGCGCGACATCCTGGCGGACCTGCCGGAACTCGCGTCCACGGCCGACGTCCGACTGGTCGCCCCCGCCGAGGCGGAACGCCCCCGGCCGCCCAGCCACGCCTGGACGGTGGGGGACCTGCTCGGCCTCGCCCGTTCGGTGGCGCGTACGGCGGCCGACTCCGAGGTGACGGGTGTGGTCGTCAGCTGTGGCACCAACGGCCTTGAGGAACTGGCGTTCTTCCTCTCCCAAGTCGTCGGCGCTGGCACCCCGGTGGTCGTCACCGGGGCCATGCGCCCCGCCTCGGCGCTGGGCGGCGACGGTCCGCTGAACCTGCTGAACGCGGTCCGGGTGGCCGCGCATCCGCGCTCGGCCGCTCGTGGCGTGCTGGTGGTGTTCGACGACGCGATCCTGCCGGCCCGGGACGTGACCAAGACGGCCATGTATCGGCTCGGCGCGTTCCGCTCCCCGGAACTCGGCCCGATCGGTTTCGCCGGCCCGGACGGCGAGGTGGCGTTCCACCGGAGCACCGAAGGACCGCGGACCGGGCCGCCGTTCGACCTGGACGCGCTTGCGTCCGTACTGCCACGTGTCGATGTCGTGGTGTCGTACCTCGGCGCCGACGGGGCCCTGGTCGACGCGGCGGTCGCCGCCGGGGCGGCGGGGATCGTCAGCGCGGGGCTGGGCGCGGGATACCCCACACCGGCGGAACAACGGGCCCTTGAGCGCGCGGCGCGCAAAGGGGTCGTGGTGTGCCAGGCGTCACGCGTCGGCTCCGGGAGGGTCGTACCGCACGCCGGAACGAGGACCGGTGGATTTCTCACGGCCGCGGACCTCAGCCCGTGGAAGGCGAGGCTCCTGCTGAGTCTCGCCCTGGCCGACCGGCGGCCACACGCGGCGATCCAGCAGCTCTTCGATGTCCCGGTGACGGACGTTCCCAGGTAGGCGACGAACCCCACGGCCTGCGGAAACCGACGGCCCGGGGTCAAAAGCATTGACGTTCGTGCAACGTACCGTACATAGTACGAACAGGTTCGACCCCTTAGGAGGAGACCGTGAACGAACCACTGGACGACGACGGCGTCCTCGATCTACGGGTCGAGCAGATCCGCCGGGAATCGGAGGGAGTCGTCTCGGTGACCCTTGCCGACCCGCAGGGCGCCGCCCTGCCGGCCTGGACCCCGGGAGCCCACCTGGATCTCGTGCTCCCGGGCGTCACCCGGCAGTACTCGCTGTGCGGCGACCCGCACGACCGATACGAGTACCGCTTCGCGGTGCTGCGCGAGGAGCGCTCGCGGGGCGGCTCCCGGTTTGTGCACGAGACCCTGCGGGTCGGCGACCTCGTCGAGGTGGGCGGGCCCCGCAACCGCTTCCCCCTGGTGCCCGCGCAGCGGTACCTGTTCCTCGCGGGCGGCATCGGCATCACCCCGGTGCTGCCGATGATGGCGGCTGCCGAGGCGGGCGGAGCGCAGTGGTCGTTGGCGTACGGGGGCCGGCGGCGTTCGTCGATGGCCTTCCTGGGCGAACTGGCCGCCTACGGCGACAAGGCCGACATCGTGGTGGAGGCCGAGCACGGCCCGCTCGACCTGGACGCCCTGCTGGGCACACCCCGGGACGACACCGCGGTGTACTGCTGCGGCCCCGAGGGCCTGCTCCTCGCCGTCGAGCAGCGGTGCGCGTCCTGGCCCGAGGGCAGCCTGCACATCGAGAGGTTCAGGGCGAAGGCTCCGGCGGCGGACGAGGCCGCGCACGACCGGGAGTTCGAGGCGGTCTGCGAACGGACCGGGACGGCCGTGCGCATACCCGCGGGCCGGTCGGCCCTCGACTGCCTGGAGGAGGCGGGGATCGCCGTCCCGAGCGCCTGCCGGGAAGGTGTCTGCGGAAGCTGCGAGACCAAGGTACTGGCGGGCGAGGTGGATCACCGCGACTCACTGCTCTCGGCGAGCGAGCGGGAATCGGGGCACACCATGATGCTCTGCGTCTCCCGGGCCGCCTCCGACCGGCTGGTGCTGGACCTGTGAAGCACCGCCGTCCCCGGCCACCCGCGGGGCTCCCCGCCGAACCGGCATCGCAGCTCGGAAATGGACTTGGAGATCAGCCATGGTGAACAGCCGGAACAACGCGACAAGCGGCTCCGGACCCGTCGAGGAACCGGTCGTGGCCCGGCGCAGGCCGCGTACCCCGGCCACCGCGCGGCCGACCGTCGCCGCGGCGGCCGAACGGCCGGTGTCGGACCCCGAGGGACAGGACTGGTCCGCTTGGCCCGTCTACAACAGCGCCACCCTCGGCTTCCGGAACTACTGGTACCCCGTGCAGTGGAGCGGCCAGGTCGGCGAGAAACCCGTCCCCATCACCCTGCTCGGCGAGAAGATCGTGCTGGTCCGGGACAAGGGCGTGGTCCGTGCGCTGCACGATCGCTGCCCGCACCGCGGGGTGCCCCTGTCCCTCGGCCGGCGCCAGTATCCCGGCACGCTCAGCTGCCCCTACCACGGCTGGACCTACGACCTGACCGACGGCAAGCTGTGTGCGGTCCTCACCGACGGCCCCGATTCGCCGATCTGCGGCAAGCTGTCGGTCCGCACCTACCCGGTCGCGGAGCGGCTGGGGCTGATCTGGGTGTACGTCGGAGACGGCGAGGCCCCGCCGGTGGAACGGGACATACCCGAAGAACTCCTCGGCGAGCCGTTCGTGATGGGCGGCAGGACCGACATCCGCCCGGGGAACTGGCGCTTCGCCGCCGAGAACGGATTCGACGAGGGCCACGCCAAGTACCTGCACAACACGGCCCTGTGGCGGCTGTTCAAGGTCATGCCGGCCTGGAACAAGACCCGCATCGTGGAGTCCGGGTCCTGGCTCATCCGCGTCCAGGACGAGGTGCACTGGGAGGCCGACTTCCCCGGTCTCGGCACCTGGACCAACAAACGCTGGTGGAAGCGGGCCCCGCTGCCGGACCGCCCGGGCAAGTCGGACAGCATCAACCCGGTCATCGCCGGGATGGACCTCCCCGGCTTTGTCTCGGTACGCCTTCCCGGACTGCTCCGGGTGGCCTACCCCCACTTCATCCACTACGAGTGGTACGTCCCGGTGGACGCCGACCACGTCCGCTATGTGCAGATCATGGTCCGGTTCGAAACAGGAACCAAGGCCACCGTGTTCAAGGCCAAGTACCTGGCCGCCATCCGCTGGCTCTTCCACGGACAGTTCACCGGCCAGGACGCCTGGATGGTCGACGTCATGGACGCCCCGCCGGAGCGGCTCTACCGCCCGGACCTGTCCCTGACCGCCTGGCGCCGCCACATCGAACGCAGCAGCCCGGTCGTCCAGCCCTCACCCATGGCGCGCGCAGATGACCGCTGAGCGTCCCTCCGGACGACACATCGACGTACGCGGACTGGGACTGCGGGTGACCGAACTCGGCACGGGCGGCACACCCACCGTGCTGCTGCACGGCGGCGGTCCGGGCTGCTCGGCCTGGACGGACTTCGCGGCCGTCGCCGGACCACTCGCCGAGCGGCGCCGGCTGATCCTGGTCGACCTGCCCCAGTACGGCGACTCCGACAGCCCCGACATCACCGGACCGCTGTTCACCTTCCACGCCACACACCTGGCGGGGTTGCTGGACGCCCTCGGGATCGCCCGCGCCGATTTCGTCTGCCAGTCGCTCGGCGGCTCCGTCGCCCTGCGTCTGGCGGCCGATCACCCGGACCGCGTCGCTCGCCTCGTGGTCACCGGAAGCCAGCCGATCCCTCCGCCCAAGCCGCAACCGTACGACGCCAAGCTCGCCGTGCGGGCCCGCGAGGAGTACTACGGCGACGGCGGGCCGAGCCCGGACAAGATGCGCGCCCTGATGACCGCACTCGAGTGGTACGGCCCGGCCGGCCCGCCCGCGGCGACGGTGGCCCTGCGATACGCCCACAGCACCACCCGGCGTGCGCGGGAACTGGGCACGGACCCCGCACGGCGAGGCACCCCCGAGGACCTTGCCGACGCGCTCGCCCAGGTCGCCGCGCCGGTCCTGCTGCTGTGGGGCGCGCACGACCCGTTCTGCGGCCCGGACTACGCCCTCGCCCTGGCACAACGGCTGCCGCGCGCCGACGTGTTCGTTCTCGGCCGGACCTCGCACCACCCACAGGAAGAGCGGCCCGCGGACTACGCCCGTGCGGTCGACGCCTTTCTGACGAACAGCCCGGACGGCCCCGACTGCCTTGACGGCATCGACGGCCCCGACGGCCGCCCGTCTTCCCATCCGTGATCGGCGCACCGCGCCCAGAACAAGAGGAGGTTCATCCCCCATGCCACGTACCGCACTCCTGACGGGGCTCGTCGGCGCCCTCGTCGCCTTGGCCGCCGCCGCACCCCTTCGGCGCGCCGGAGCCGCGTTGATCCTCAAGACCACCGGCACCGTGGTCCGCGACGAGCGGCCCCGGGCCCACACAGCAGGTGTCACCCCCGATGGCCGCTGACACCGTCGGCCTCGACCCCCGGCGACGGGCCTGGCTGGAGGCCGCGTGGAAACAGATCGACGACCGTCGGCTCACCGAACTGATCGTCGGCATGGTGGGCATCGCCAGCCCGACCGGGGAGGAGGGCCGACTGGCCGCCTGGCTGGCCGACCGGCTCGTCGAGTCCGGCGCCGAGGGCCGTCACCAGCCGATCGACGAGTCCCAGGGCAATGCGGTCGGCCGGCTGCACGGCGACGGCACCGGCGTGGATCTGCTGCTGTACGCCCCGATCGACACGCTGACCGTCGGCACACAGGAGGAGGACCTGCCGTGGGCCGGCCCGGTGCTGCGCCCGGACATGCGCCCGGAACCCACCGTCGAGGGTGACTATGTCCTCGGCCTCGGCGCGAGCAACCCCAAGGGGCACGGCGCCTGTCTGATCGCCGCCGTCGAGGCGGTCCGGCGGGCGGGGGTGCCGCTGCGGGGCGATGTGCTGGTCGGCCTGGGTGCGGGCGGTATGCCGACCAACCGGCGGCCCGTCCCGGGCGCCCGGTACAACGCCGGTCAGGGCAACGGCTGTTCGTTCATGCTTGAGCAGGGGATGTGGGCGGACTACGCGCTGATCGCCAAGCCCGGCTGGACGACGGCCTGGGAGGAGGTCGGCCTGTGCTGGTTCGAGGTCCGTCTCCACGGGACCTACGGCTATGTGGGCAGCCGGCACCGTATGACGTACCGCAATCCCATCGTGGACGCGGGCCTCGTGATCGCCGCGCTGGAGCGGTGGCTTCCCGAGTACACTGCGCGGCACACCGACGGGCTGGTCGCCCCGCAGGGCAACATCGGCTCCATCGAGGGCGGCTGGCCCCGGACGGCCTCGCTGTCGCCCGCCCTGTGCCGGTTCACCGTCGACCTGCGGATCAGTCCCCGGACCAGCCCCGCGCAGGCCCGGCGCGAGTTCGCCGCGGCGATGGACGCCATTCGCGCCGCCCACCCGGGAATCGACCTGGACTGGGAGATGACCCTCGCCATCCCCGGCACCTCCACCCCCGAGGACAGCTGGATCGTCCGCGCCGGCAAGGCCGCCTGGGAGGAGATGGAGGGGCGGCCGCACGAACCGATCCTGCTCACCAGCGGCGCCACCGACGCCAACATCCTGCGCAACCGGGGCATCCCCACGGCCCGGATCGGCATGGACCGCATCGACGAAAAAGCCCCGTTGGCGCTGGACTTCCCCTCCGGAATGAACGTCGTGGACCTCCGCGAGGCCCATCGCCTGACCCGGTGCCTGGTGCACGCCGTGGTCAACACCTGCACCCGTACCAGGGCGGAAGTGACCGCCGCGGAAGGAAGTGCCCCGTCATGAGTTCTGTGGTCCTGGGTGTGGGTGCTTCCCACAGCACCCTGATGAACACGCACTGGAAGGAGGTGGACCATCTGCCGGGGGCGCACCGGTTCAGGGACGGACTGCTTCAGGCCCGTCGAGTGCTGGCCGAGGCCCGCCCGGACGCGGTCGTCATCATCGGCTCCAACCACTTCCGCGGCTTCTTCCTCGACCTGATGCCCGCGATCACCGTCGGTGTCGGCGAGGTCCTGGGCGCGGGCGAGGCCGGGACGCCGTCCGGACCGCTGAGTGTGGACACAGATCTGGCCCGCCATCTGGTGGACTCCCTGGTCGACGACGGGTTCGACCCCGCGTTCTCGCTCCGGCTGACGGTGGACCACGGCATCACCCACAGCCTTCAGCACCTGGTGCCGGAGCTGGATGTGCCGATCGTTCCCGTGGTGATCAACATGTTCGCGCCGCCCCTGCCCGCGCTGGCCCGCTGCCACGCCCTCGGCCGGGCCATCGCCTCCGCCGTCGGCCGTGACGGCGCGGACAAGCGGATCGCCGTGATCGCCTCCGGGGGGTTGTCCCACCAACTGCCGTGGCCCGCTTGGTTCGACGCGCTCAGCGACGACGACCGCTTCCTGGTCGAGGCGTGGCTGAACGGCCGTCACTCATGGGCCGAGTACGAGGTACGGCGCCGGCAGATCATCCGGGCCGCCCGGCCGCAGATCAACGAGGACTTCGACCGGCGCTTCCTCGCCATGGTCGAGGCGGGCGACCTCGGCCCGCTGCTCGGCCTCAGCTCCGCTCAGGTGGCGGCCCAGGCGGGCAACGGCGCCCAGGAGATCCGCGCATGGATCGCGATGGTCGCCGCTCTCGGCCCCTGCACCGGACGCACGCTCGCCTACGCCGCGATGGACGAGTGGCTCACCGGCATGGGCGTCGCCGTACTCGAACCACGTTCCTGACCTGCCCGACCTTGCTCAGCCCCGCCCGACGACCTTTCGACCTTGCCTTACCTTGTCACAGGAGATATCCCACATGAGCATCTGGACCGATCTGACCGGTGTCGACTTCCGCCTCGGACATGTGAACGCGGGAGGGATCCGCACCCGGGCGCTGCAGGCCGGTGCGGGCGAGGCCGTGGTGTTCCTGCACGGCACCAGCGGCCACCTGGAGGCCTTCGTCCGCAACATTCCCGCACACGTGGCCGCCGGATACGCCTGCCACGCGATCGACATGATCGGTCATGGCTACACCACCGGCCCCGACTACCCGTACCGGATCCCCCGCTACGTCGAGCATGTGCTCGCCTACCTGGACGCCTGCGGCATCGACCGCGCCCACTTCGTGGGGGAGTCCCTCGGCGGTTGGGTGGCCGGTCGGCTGGCCGCCGACCACCCCGACCGGGTGAGCCGACTGACCCTGGTGGCGCCCGGAGGCACCGTCGCCAACCCCGAGGTGATGGAACGCATCAGGACCAGCACCCGCAGGGCGGTGGAGAGCGACGACATCGCCTTCACCCGCAAGCGGCTCGAACTGCTCATGTACGACCCCGCCGAAAGTGTCAGCGACGAACTGGTCGCGGTCCGCCATGCGATCTACCACCAGCCGGAGTTCGTCAAGGCGCTGCCGAACCTGCTGTGTCTGCAAGAGATGGACAACCGCCTGGAGGACCTGCTCAGCCCCGAGCAGATGGCCCGGATCGGTGCCCCGACCCTGATCGTCTGGGGTGCGGAGAACCCCTTCGGTGACGTCCCCGAGGCCCACGCCCTGCACCGGAGCATCCCCGGCTCGACCCTGGAGATCTTCCCCGAGTGCGGCCACTGGCCCCAGCACGAGCACGCCGACCGGTTCAACGCCCTGCACCTGGAGTTCCTGCGCGGCGGGCAGTCGTGAGCGCCCCGGAGCGGAACGGACTTCGGGTCGGCGTCCGCATTCCGCCGTGCGACCGGGTGGACCGGCTGGTCGAGACCGTCCGGCGGGCCGAGGGACTCGGCTTCGACCAGGTGTGGTTCCCCGACTCGCAGTTGCTGTGGCGGGACGTGTTCACGGTGCTGACCGCCGCCGCCCTGTCCACCGAACGGATCGGCCTGGGCAGTGCGGTCACCAACCTGGTCACCCGGCACCCGGCCGTCGTCGCCTCGGCCGCGCGCAGCGTGGCCGAGATCGCCCCGGGCAGGTTCACGCTCGGCCTCGGCGTGGGCAACAGCTCGGTCGCCCCCATCGGTATGCGACAGAGCACCGGTGCGCAACTGCGCGAGGGATTCGCGATGCTGCGAGCACTGTTGGAGGGACGCGAGTGGGACTTCGGCGGCGTCCGGTCCCGTCTTCGTGACCCGGGCCCGAACATGCCGATCCACCTGGCCGCGAGCGGCCCCCGGAACCTGCGGCTCGCCGGGGAGATCGCCGATGGTGTCATCCTCCTCAGCGGCGTCTCACGCAAGACGCTGGCCAGTGCCACCGCCCGGGTCCGGGAAGGGGCGGAGGCCGCGGGCCGGAGTGTTGCCTCGATCCCGCTGACCGTCTCGGCGTACTGCGCGGTGACCGACGACGTGGAGGCCGAAGCCCGGCTGCTCAAGCCGATCTGCGCGTCGATCGCACAGAACGGCGGAGCCCCGTTCCTCGCGCTCGCCGGGATAGAACTGGACGTGCCCGCACAGGTGGAAGGTGTCTACCCGGATCTCGTCCACGCCGAGGACTGGGCCGCCGCCGTCAAGATCTGCTCGCAGTGGGTGAGCGACGAGGCGGCCCTCCGCTTCGCCCAGGCGTTCTGTCTGTTCGGCACCGCGCGGGAGATCACCGAACGGCTCAAGGCGCTGCACACCGACGGAGTCACCCATGTCTTCCTGCAGCATGTGGGCTCCTACGACCCGCCCACCGAGCTGGTCGAGACCGTCGGCTCCGCGGTGCTCCCGGCCTTGCAACGCGGGGACACCCGGTGAGCGTGCTGGAGGAACTGGCCGAGCGCGGCCGACGCGGCCTGCGTGCGGCCAAGGCGGCCACACGGTCGACGGCGGCTCTGCACGTCCTGGACACGCTGGGCTGTGTGGTGGCCGGTTCCTCTCATCCCCTGGCGGCGCAGCTGGAGCGTTTTGTGACGCGGACCGGCGACAGCGGTCAGTTGTGCACGCCGGCCCTGGCCGGGACACACCCGCTGCGCACCACGGTGCTCATGGAGTCGGTGCTGGCCCACGTCGACGAGTACGACGCCCTGCATCCCGCCGCCGCGGTGGTGCCGTCGGCCGTGGTGGTCCCGGCCGCCCTGGCCGTCGCCGACCGCGAGGGGCTGCCGGGCAGTGCCGTCACCGACGCGGTGATCGTCGGCTATGAGGTCGTCGTCGAGGCGGGGCTGCGGTTCGGCGGGCCGAACCTGTACGGCAGGGCCTGGTGGCCGACGTCGGTGTTCGGCGCGCTGGGGGCGGCGGCGGCCGTGGCGAACCTGCTGCGGCTGGATGACGAGGAGACACTCGCGGCCCTGGGGATCGCGGCGGCCGGGCTCGGTGGGCTGCTCAGCACGGACGAACTGGGCACAGGGCACTACCTGCTCGCCGGACGCGCGGCGGCCGACGGGACGGAGGCCGCCTACCTGGCGCGCGCCGGTGCCCGGGCCAGCCGCACCCTGCTGGACGCGCCCGGGGCCGCCGCACTGGGGGCGAGCGCGGCGGCCCCCACCTGCGACAGGATGCCGCACCTGGACGACTGTGTGTTCAAGGCGTACCCGTGCGCCCGGCCCCTGCACGCGGCGCTGGAGGCTCTGGACGCTTTGGCGGGCAGGGGAGTGCCCCTGCGAACGGCTCGTCGGCTGAGGATTCTCCTGCCCGCGGCACTGCTGCGTTTCGTCACGGCCGACCGTGCGCCCGCGGGGCCGACGGAGGCCGCGGCCAGTGCGGCCTTCGCCGTCGCGGCCTGGCTGAACGGCGCCGCCGCGGACGTCTCCTTCTTCCGGGGCGCCCTTCCCGAGGACACACCGGAGGTGGTCCTGGGCGCCGCCCCCGACCTGGACAGCGGTCTGCCGGACCACTGGGGCGCCCGGGTGATCGTCGATCTCGCAGATGGACGGCAGGCGGAGCAGAAGATCACCGGCGCCGAGCAGGACGTCACCCGGTCCGCACCCGCGGAGCCGGTCACGGCCAAGTTCCGCCGCCAGACCGGCGCCGGCCGCGACGACCCGGACTGGCAGCGCTGGATCACCCGGTGTCTCTCACTGGACACCGTGACAGATGTGGCCGGCCTGCGGCAGACGCTGTGCCGGCTCACCGGGCGGTAGCGCCCCTCGCACAGCAAGGAGTCACCATGCCCCCGTACCAGATCGCCGTCATCGGCGGCACAGGCCCCCAGGGCAAGGGCCTGGCCTACCGGTTCGTCAGGTCCGGCCACCGCGTCACCATCGGATCGCGGTCCGCCGAGCGGGCCCGGAACACGGCCGCCGACATCGCCCGCCGCGTGGGCGAGACCGCCTCGGTCAGCGGCGCGGACAACGCCGCTGCCGCCGGGGCGGCGGACGTCGTGCTGCTCGCCGTGCCCTACAAGGGGCACGCCGAACTGGTCGCCTCCCTCAGCGCCCGACTGGCCGGCAAAGTACTGATCAGCTGTGTCAACCCGCTCGGCTTCGACAAACGCGGCCCCTATGGCCTGGACGTCGCCGACGGCAGCGCGGCCGAGGAGGCGCAGCGACTGGCTCCGGAGGCGAAACTGGCCGGGGCGTTCCACCATCTGTCGGCCGTGAACCTGTGGAGCGAGGCCGAACTGCTCGACCACGAGGACGTGCTCGTCTGCGCGGACGACGAGCAGGCGAAGGCGGTCGCCGTCGAACTCGCACGCGTGGTCACGGGCCGTGCGGGCATCGACGCGGGCGCGCTGCGACTGGCCCGGCACCTGGAACCGCTCACCGCCACTCTGATCGGCATCAACCAGCGGTACAAGGTGCGCTCCGGCATTCGCGTCGCCGGCCTGGAACACCCGCGATGACCACCGGTCCGCGCGGGCGGCCCGGCCGGGCCGCCCGTCGCCCGCACGGCTCGACCTCGGCTGAACCGGGCCGGTGCCGAGGCCCTTGAGCAAGGCCGCGCGACGCCGGCCGGCCGTGTGGCCCGCCGGGCGCTGCGCTCATGGGCCGCAGCGCAGCGCGCGTGACAGACCGAGTGCCGCTGTCCGTACGGCCGGGGCGAGTTGGGCCGGCCTGAACCGGCCGCGGGGTACGGCCACCGACAGCGCGGCCACCGCGGCGGGCCCGTCGAAGACGGGGGCCGCGATACAGCTGACCCCCGGGGCCGCTTCCTCCTCCTCGTAGGCGAGGCCCGCGACCTGAGCCTGTTCGACGGCGGTGCGCAGCCGCTCCGGATCGGTGATCGACTGTGCGGTGAGGCGGGGCAGCGGTGCGGCAAGGACCTCCTCGGTCAGCTCGGCACCGGAGAAGGCCAGGAGTGCCTTTCCGACGCCGGTGCAGGTCAGCGGCAGCCGCCCGCCGATGCGGGACGGCAACCGCAGTACCTCATGGCCGTGGATGCGCTCGACGTAGACCACCTCATGGCCCTCGCGGACCCCGAGGTGCACCGTTTCGTGCGTGGCCTCGAACAGGTCCTGCAGAAAGGGCAGGGCCGCCTCGCGCAGATCACGTCGACGGGGCACCAGTGAGCCCAGCTCGAACAGGACCCCGCCGAGCCGGTAGCTCTCCGCGTCGCGTTCGAGGAGACCGAGACGCACCAGATCGGCGCACACACGGTGCACGGTGGTCTTGGCCAGGCCCGCGCGCGCCGAGAGTTCTGTGAGACGGAACGACCCGCCGTCCGGGCGGAAGCAGTCCAGGACCGCTACCGCCTTGTCGAGCATATTGCCCTGTGTGCTGTTCCGTGTCATGGAACATATTTTGCCTCGGCTGAGGCCCTGCATCTATACGTGGGGTGCGTGACCGCGACCACCACCGTCCGGTGCCGCACACCCCCGCCCGTACGCCGCCCCCGGAGGTAACCAGCATGCCCGTCCCGCACCACCGCCGTACCGCTCCGCAAGGGCCGCAAGGGAGGGCGGCATGAGCGCCCACGACACGGCCGCCGCCGTGACGAAGGCGGCCGAGGCCCTGGACACGGCCGCCAGGACCGGCCTGGCCTGCCCTCCGGTGCGCTCGCTCCTCCCGGAAGGCGATATCGAGGCTGCCTACGCCGTGCAGCGGCTGTACGTCGAACGGGCCGCCGCGGCCGGCCGACGGCTCGTGGGCCGCAAGATCGGCCTGACATCGCCCGCCGTACAGGCCCAACTAGGCGTCGACCAGCCGGACTTCGGCGCCCTCTTCGCCGACATGGCGGTGCCCGAGGGGGCCCGCGTCGCACCCGGCCGACTGCTGCAGCCCAAGGTCGAGGCGGAGGTCGCCCTGGTGCTCGGCGCCGATCTGCCGCACCACGCCCCGACCGTCGCCGACCTGCTGCTGTCCACGGCGTTCGCCCTGCCCGCTCTGGAGATCGTCGACAGCCGCATCGCCGACTGGGACATCACCATCGTCGACACCGTGGCCGACAACGCCTCCAGCGGTCTGTTCGTCCTCGGCGGCACCCCCGTGCCACTGGACCGGGTCGATGTGCGCGCCGTACGGATGACCCTGACCAGGAACGGCGAGACCGTCTCACGGGGCGCCGGCGCCGACTGTCTGGGCAGCCCGCTCACCGCCGCGCTCTGGCTCGCCGCCACGCTCGCGCGGCTGGGCGACCCGCTGCGGGCCGGCGACATCGTCCTGACCGGAGCGCTCGGGCCCATGGCGGTCGCCGCCGAGGGCGACGAGTTCAGCGCGCACATCGAAGGTCTCGGCACGGTCGGGGTCGCGTTCGCGGCCGCCGCCGAGGAAGGAACCGGAGCATGACCACCAAGACCAAGGTCGCCGTCATCGGATCAGGCAACATCGGCACCGATCTCATGATCAAGATTCTGCGGCTGTCCGAAACACTGGAGATCGCCGCGCTGGCCGGCATCGACCCGGAGTCCGACGGACTCGCCCGGGCCCGCCGGTTGAAGGTCGCCACCACCCACGAGGGTGTGGACGGCCTGGTGCGGATGGCCGAGTTCGCCGACGTCCGCTACGTCTTCGACGCCACCTCCGCCGGCGCCCACCGCCGTCATGACGAGGTGCTGCGGTCCCTCGGGCGCACGGTCGTCGACCTGACGCCGGCCGCGCTCGGCCCCTATGTCGTGCCACCGGTCAACGGCGCCGCACACCTCGATGCGCCCAACGTCAACATGGTCACCTGCGGTGGCCAGGCCACCATCCCCGTGGTCGCCGCCGTCGCCGCGGTCACCCCCGTCCACTACGGCGAGATCGTCGCCTCGATCTCCTCGCGCTCGGCCGGCCCCGGCACCCGGGCCAACATCGACGAGTTCACCGAGACCACGTCCGCGGCCATCGAACGGGTCGGCGGCGCGGCCCGCGGCAAGGCCATCATCATCCTCAACCCGGCCGAACCACCGCTGATCATGCGGGACACCGTGCACTGCCTGGTGGGCGACTGCGACGACGCCGCGGTGACCGCATCGGTCGAGGACATGGTCGCCCGCGTCCAGACCTATGTCCCCGGCTACCGCCTCAAACAGAAGGTCCAGTTCGACCCCGTCCCCAGCGACGATCCGCTGCGTTCCCTGCTGCCGGCCGCCGCCCGGTCCGGGCCGGCCACCAAGGTTTCGGTGTTCCTCGAAGTGGCGGGCGCCGCCCACTATCTGCCCGCCTACGCGGGCAACCTCGACATCATGACCTCGGCCGCCCTGCGCACCGCTGAACGCATGGCCGCCCACCACACCACCGAGGCGGTGACCGCATGACTGCCACCCTGTACGTCCAGGACGTCACCCTGCGGGACGGCATGCACGCCGTCCGCCACCGCTACACCGTGGAACAGGCCCGTACGATCGCCGCCGCCCTGGACGCCGCCGGGGTCGCCGCGATCGAGATCGCCCACGGCGACGGCCTTTCCGGCTCCAGCATCACCTACGGCGTCGGGGCCCACACGGACTGGGAGTGGATCGAAGCCGTCACCGACGTCGTTCGGCACGCGGTGCCCACCACCCTGCTGCTGCCCGGCATCGGCACCGTGCACGACCTCAGGCAGGCACACGCCCTCGGCATCCGCTCGGTGCGCGTCGCCACCCACTGCACCGAGGCCGACATCGCAGCGCAGCACATCGCGGCCGCCCGCGAGTTGGGCATGGACGTCGCGGGCTTCCTGATGATGTCCCATATGGCCGAGCCCGCGGAACTCGCCCGTCAGGCCGCACTGATGGAGTCGTACGGCGCCCACTGCGTGTACGTCACCGACTCCGGTGGCCGGCTCACCATGGACGGTGTCCGAGACCGTCTGAGGGCCTACCGCGACGCCCTCGATCCCGCCACCGCACTCGGCATCCACGCCCACCACAATCTCGGTCTCGGCGTGGCCAATTCGGTGGTGGCGGTCGAGAACGGCGTCACCCGGGTCGACGCCTCGCTCGCCGGCCAGGGAGCGGGGGCGGGCAACTGCCCGCTCGAAGCGTTCGTCGCCGTCGCCGATCTCATGGGATGGAAGCACGGCTGCGCCCTGTTCCCGCTGATGGACACGGCCGACGACGTCGTACGTCCCTTGCAGGACCGCGAGGTCCGCGTGGACCGTGAGACGCTCACCCTCGGCTACGCGGGTGTGTACTCCAGCTTCCTGCGCCACGCCGAGGCTGCCGCGCGCCGCCATGGCCTGGACACCCGAAGCATCCTCGTGGAAGTCGGCCGCCGGGGTCTGGTCGGCGGCCAGGAGGACATGATCACTGACATCGCCCTCGACCTCGCGGCTGCGAACGCGACGGTCTGAACCATGGCTTTGGCGGTTGGTGGTCGGCGTGGGCGGCCCGGTGCGGGTCGTCCACGGCACGCCGGACGATGCGGTCGCGGGCGACGGGGGCCGCGTCGGTGCACAGGACGACGCGGAGGTCCGCGAGGACGCAGAGCGGTTCCGGGGTCGGCCGCCACAGCCGGTTCTCGTCCGGTTCGTGCTGGGTGATGCTCTGGAACCGGTCGCGCTCGGGGAACTTCAGTATGTCGATGAGGGACCGCTGGACTTCGTCGTCGGTGGTCCGGACATCCCGCGTCCCGCGGCCGCGGATCAGGTCGACGCGCACGAGAGGCACGGCCGAACCCCTTCGGGCGGGGGCAGGGCGCCGGGGGAAGACAGGTGCCGCGGTCGGCGAAACGCACTCTGCCCCGCGACCGGCGTGAGGCGTTCTGGCGCACGCAGGTGTGCGGACTGCCGTATGCCGAAGCCGCGGAAGTGGCCCGATGCCCGGTCGGCACCGTCCGCTCCCGGGTCCCCCCGGCCCGGCTGAGCCTGGCCGAGATGATGGCCGACGAGCCCGGCACCGCCCGCTGTTTCGAGGCGGCCGTGGCCTGACGGGCCGCCACACCGGGTCCGTGTGCCTTCGCGCGCGCGGACCCGGACCCCGGAGAGGTGACCCCGATCACACCGAATGCCGGGAACTCCCTCCAAGTCCGCTCCGACTCCTGTGCTGCGACCACCGAACAGGTCGACCACAGCATCCGGGGGAGAAGGAGTCGCAGATGCCTGAAAGCCCGATACCGCCGGACTCGAAGGCCGTGCCGGTGGCGCCGGCTGCCGTGAGTCCCGAAGCCGACCTGGACATACCGCCGTCGCCGCGGTCGACCGGCGAGTCGATTCCCGCACCCGCACCCGCCGCGCCGGGCCTGTGGCGCGGCCTGCGGCCCCTGCTGCTGCGTCTGCACTTCTACGCCGGCATCCTCATCGGCCCGTTCATCCTCGTCGCCGCCGTGACCGGACTCGCCTACACCGTCACGCCGCAGGTCGAGTCGATGCTGTACGAACACCAGCTGGAAGTGACCCCGCGGAGAACGGCCGAGCCGCTCGCCGGTCAGGTGGCCGCGGCAAAAAGAGCGGTGCCCGGCGGCACCCTGCTGTCGGTCACGAAGGGCGCCGGGCCCTCCGACTCCACCCGTGTCACCTTCAGCAAGGACGACCTTCCCGAGGGCTACACGCTCACCGCGTTCGTCGACCCGTACGACAACAAGGTGCTCGGGAAGCTGAAGACGTTCGGCCAGTGGCTGCCGGCCCGGGCGTGGCTCGACGATCTGCACCGCAATCTGCACCTCGGTGACTTCGGCCGCAACTACAGCGAGATCGCCGCGAGTTGGCTGTGGATCGAGGTGCTCGGGGGCCTCGCCCTGTGGGCCGGCACCGTGCGCAACCGTCAGCGCCTGCGCCACCTGCTGCTGCCGCGCGGCGGCGCCAAGAGCCGTAGACGCACGCTGTCCTGGCACGGCGCGGTCGGTGTGTGGGCCTGCGTCGGCCTGCTCGCCCTGTCCGCGACCGGTCTGACCTGGTCCGCCCACGCGGGCGCCAGTATCGGGAAGATCCAGGACGCCCTGGGCGGCAGCACCCCCGCGGTCACCACCACCCTGCCCGCCACCGACGAACCGGCCGCAGGCACCGGAGGAGAGAGGAAAGACGTCGGTATCGACGCGGTCGTCGCCGCTGCCCGCGACGCCGGCCTCGTCGGCGTACTCGTCATCACCCCGCCCGCCGACGTGGACTCCGCGTACACCGTGGAGGAGAACACCCGGAGCTGGCCCGAGCAGCAGGACTCCGTCGCGGTCGACCCGGCCACCGGCAAGGTGACGCAGAAGCTCGACTTCGACGACTTCCCGCTGCTCGCCAAGATGACCTCGTGGGGCGTCGACGCCCACATGGGGCTGCTGTTCGGCCTCGCCAACCAGATCGTCCTGGCGCTGCTCGCCATCGCGGTGATCGCGATGACGCTGTGGGGCTATCGCATGTGGTGGCTGCGCCGGCCGACCCGCGCGGAAGGTCTGGCCGTCGGACGCGCCCCGGCGCGCGGGGCGTGGCGCGGGGTGCCCGGCCGGGTTCTCGCGCCGATCATGCTGCTGGCCGCTGTTATCGGCTACTACGTGCCGTTCTTCGGTCTGCCGCTGCTCCTGTTCGTCCTGGTGGACGTGGCCGTGGGAGCGGTCCGACGACGCCGGGCGGGGGTGACCGCGTGATCGCGGCGACCGGACTGCGCTGGATTCTCACCCTGCTGTTCGCCGCACCCGTCGGCTACGGGGTGTGGCGGGCGATCCTGCCCGCAACGCGGGTCGCCGAACGGGTGGACCACGCGCTGCACGCGGCGATGGGTGTGCTGATGGCGGCGATGGCCTGGCCGTGGGGCATGGATCTGTCGGCCGAGCCCCAGGTCGTGCTGTTCTCGGCGGGCGCGCTGTGGTTCCTCGCCGCCGCCCCGTTCCGCGCCGGTGACGGCTCCCGGCGCGGGGCGCTGCTCGCCGTCTGGCCGCACGTTCTGATGATGGGGGCCATGGCGTGGATGGTCGCGGCGATGAACTCCTTGGGCGCGATGGCGGGCCACTCCGGCGGGGGCGGCATGCACGACATGCACATGGCCGATGCCTCGGGGCTCGCCGCCATGACCCTGACCGGTACGGGACCGAGACTGGTGGCGGGAGTGCTCGCCGCCGTCCTGGCCGGCATCGGCCTGGCCTGGCTGGCCCGTGCGCTCGACAGGGCGCGAGCCCTTGACCCGGCCTCCCGGCCGGCCCCGACAGCCACGACGCCGGGCGACAGCGTCGCCGGCGCCCTGGCGCCCGGCTGCCACGCGGCGATGGCACTGGGGATGGCGGTGATGTTCGTCCTGCTCGTGTAGGAAAGCTCGTGCAGGACAGAGCGTGCCATCGTGGGTGTGTGCGGCCGGACGCCTCGTCGTGCTTCGGCCGCGGGAAGCCGGGCGGGAACCGTTCCGATGCCGCAGACCACTCCTGGGGAAGGCACCCTGTCCGGCGCCCCGAATGCCCTACGGGCGCACCACGGGAGTGACGCAGGACACGTTTCTCGCGCGGAACTCAGCCGCCCGCCTTCCCGACTCCTGTACCGGTACGGCTCGGTCTCGCGGAAGCCGTACGACGTGAACGGGAGATACGACAGATGCCGCAGACTCGGCGACCCTCTTCCCGTCCGGCGGCTGCCCGGCTGCTCGGAGTTCTGCCACCCCCTGCGCTGTGCGGCTTTCTTCTGCTGCTGGTGCTGGTGTTCACCGTCTCCTACGCCGCCGGAACCGGCATGGGTCCCGTCGCGCCCGGTATGCACGGGACGGGCACGACCGGAGGCGGCTTTACGGATGGCCACGACGACGGCACGGACAAGGACGACATGGGCGATACGGACATGCATCACGGAAGCGGGCGCTGATGGCCACCGAACCGGCGACCGTGGAGGCCGTGACCGATCTCGCCGTGGGCGGCATGACGTGCGCGGCCTGTGTGAAACGCGTCGAGAAGAAGCTCGCCAAGCTCGACGGGGTCACCGCGAGCGTCAACCTGGCCACCGGCCGGGCCCGGGTGCACCATCCCCCGACCACCGGCGCGGACCAGCTCATCGCGGCGGTGGAACAGGCCGGTTACACCGCCGCGCTCCCCGAGCCGCCGCAGCGCACGGCGCGTGCGGACGGCGACGAGACGGACGACACCCGACAGGACCGCGAACGGCTGCTGATCACCGCACTGCTGGCGATGCCGGTGCTGGTCCTGTCGATGGTGCCCGGGTGGCAGTTCCGTAACTGGCAGTGGCTGTGCTTCGTCCTCACCGCACCCGTCGTCGCTTGGAGCGCCTGGCCCTTCCACCAGCGCGCGGCGCGCGGACTGCGGCACTCGGCGGCGACCATGGACACCCTGGTGTCCCTCGGTGTGATCGCCTCCTTCGCCTGGTCCTCCTACGCCCTCTTCCTCGGCGGCGCCGGTGATCCCGGTATGCGCATGCCGTTCAGCCTGCTGCCCACCGCCTCGGACGGTGTCGCTCACCTGTATCTGGAAGCCGCGGTCGGCGTACCGCTGTTCGTCCTGGCGGGCCGGTTCCTGGAGGCGCGCGCCCGGCGGGGGACCGGTGCCGCCCTGCGCTCACTGGCCCGGCTGGCCGCCAAGGAAGTGGCCGTACGCGACGGCTCGGGCGAGCACCTCGTCCCCATCGAGGAACTGACGATCAGTCAGATCTTCGTCGTACGCCCCGGCGAGCGCGTGGCCACCGACGGCACCGTGACGGAAGGCAGCTCGGCCGTCGACCTCTCCCTGGTCACCGGCGAGAGCGAACCGGCCGAGGTCGGCCCCGGATCGGCCGTGATCGGCGGCTCCGTCAACGCCGGCGGCCTGCTCCTGGTCCGCGCCACCGCGGTCGGCGCCGACACCCGACTCGCGCGCATCACACGCCTGGTGACCGAGGCGCAGGCCGGCAAGGCCCGGGCGCAGCGCCTCGCCGACAAGGTCGCCGGAGTGTTCGTACCGGTGGTCTTCACACTGGCCGTCACGGTGCTCGGCTTCTGGCTGGGCGCGGGTGCCGACCCGCAGGCCGCGGTCACCGCGTCCGTGGCCGTTCTGGTCGTGGCCTGCCCCTGCGCGCTAGGCCTCGCCACCCCCACCGCCCTCATGGCGGCGACCGGCCGGGGCGCCCAGCTGGGTGTCCTGGTCGGCGGAGCGCAGGCGCTGGAGGGACTCCAGCACATCGACGCCGTCGTACTCGACAAGACCGGCACCCTCACTTCGGGACATATGAGCGTCGCCCGGATCACCGCCGTACCGGGCGGCCTCGGCGAGAAGGAGGTGATCGGGCTGGCCGGCGCGGTCGAGCAGGGCTCGGAACACCCCTTGGGGCGCGCCATCACCGTGTACGCCCGCCGCATCGCCGCCCCGGACCCGCTTTCGGAGGTGACCGGCTTCACCGCCCTGCCGGGACGAGGCGTACGCGGGCATGTACAGGGGCGGCTGGTGGAAGTGCTGGCCCCGGACGACGAGTTGCCGGCGCCCCTCGCGGACACGGTGGCGCCTGCCGAGACGGCCGCTCACACACCGGTCATGGTCCGCGTCGACGGCACGGTGGAGGCCCTCATCGAGGTCGGCGACGTGCTGCGACCGGGCAGCTACCGGGCCGTGAACCGGCTCAAGCACCTCGGTGTACGACCGGTGCTGGCCACCGGCGACCGCGAGGCACCCGCCCGTGCGGTCGCCGCCGACCTCCGTATCGAGGAGGTGCACGCGCGCTGCACCCCCGAGGACAAGGCCGACCTCGTGCGGCAACTGGGTGAGGAGGGCTACCGGGTGGCGGTGGTCGGCGACGGCGTCAACGACGCGGCGGCCCTGGCCGGCGCGGACCTCGGTATCGCCATGGGCACCGGCACGGACGTCGCCATCGGCGCCGCCGATGTCACCCTCGTACGCGGCGACATCGAAGCCCTCGCCGACGCGGTCCGGCTCTCCCGCAGCACCCTGGCCACCATCCGCGCCAACCTGCTGTGGGCGTTCGGCTACAACGTCGTCACCGTTCCCCTGGCCATGGTCGGCCTGCTCAACCCGATGCTCGCCGCCGCCGCGATGTCCGTCAGCTCCCTGCTCGTCGTCGGCAACAGCCTGCGGCTGCGCGCCTGGCAGCCCTCCTCGACGGGACGACGGCCCACACCGGCGTTTGGCGGGGAGCAACGGTGACGCGGGCGTCCGCACGGCGCCGGCCCACCACCCCGGTCCCGTCGGAGCATCCCGGTCCCGTTCCCGCCCCACCCGACTCGGTCACGGAGCCCCGCCCGATGACATCCCACGCCTGGATTCCCACCCGCCGTCGCCTCGCGGACACCGTGCCGGCCGTCCTCGCGCCGGTCTGCGCCTGCGTCCTGGCCCTCGGCGGACTCGCGGTCTGGACGGCCACGGGCAACGCGGGCAGCCCCGCGGACATCGACGTCACCGAAGCACGGCTGTACCTTCCCGCCGAGGGCACCCCGGAGACGGCCGCGTTCTTCCGGATCACCAACACCGGAGGGTCCGACGACCGCCTGCTCTCGGTGTCCTCCCCGAGAGTCAGCGGGGACATCGCGCTCAGCCGGCACGAGATGACGACGGGCGGCGCGGCCTACCGGCAGACGGCGGACTCCCTGGCGGTCCCGGCGGGGGACACCCTCGACATGTCCCCGCTCACCAGCGATGTGACCGTCCCGGCCGACGGCGACTGGCGGACCGGGGACCTCGTCCCCTTCACCCTCCGCTTCGAGCACACGGGACGGGTCGGGGCACTCGCCGTGGTGGTACGCCCCGGTACGGAGTGAGCGACGCGGGACCCCGGATGGCTCGGTGTCCTGACCGACCGGGGCATCAGGCCCGGTGGCATCAGGCCGTGAAATCCAGGACCACCTTCAGGCGATCAGGGTGGACCGTATCGGCAAGCGCGAACGCCTCTTGTGTCTTGTGGACCGAGAACGTGTGGGAGACGAGAGCTTTGAGCAGTCCGGGGTGCTCCGTCGCATAGCGGATCGCCTCGCGCAGCGCTCCGCTGTGGTCTCGGACGTTGCCCGACATCAACGTCAGCGACTGCCGGAACATGCGGTCCATCGGCAGCGGATAGACGTCGTCGTCGGGAACCCCGAAGTAGAAGAGGGTGCCTCCCGGCCGGAGTGCGTGCAGGCAGTGCGTCAACGTGCCCACCTGATGTCCGACCGCCTCGATCACCAGATCGGGGCGGTCCTCCGGCTCGAGGTTCATGCTCCACAACTGCGCCGAGGTCATGACGGTGCGGTTCATACCGAATGTCTCGGCCACGGCGGTACGGTCCACGGGGTCGACGCCCACGACCTCGGACGCACCGGTGGACCGCAGCACGTGACCGAACAGCAGGCCGATAGGGCCAAGGCCGATGACCGCGGTCCTCGCACCCGCCACTCGCGGGATGCGGCGCGTGATGTCGAGGACACAGGCGAGGGGCTGGAGTGCCACGGCGATCGTGGGTTCCATGCCGTCGGGCACCTTGACCACGCTCGTGGCCGCCGTGACAACCCGTTCGGCGAGACCGTCGCTGTCGGTCACCCACCCGACGACGACATCGCCGGGTGTGTGCTCACCCCCGGGACATTCGAGAACCTCGCCGACTATCTCGTGAAGAGAGAAGCCGGGCACCTCGCTGCGCCTGGCGATGTCGGCGTCGTGGTGGTGCGAGACCTGCCCGCGGTAGTACGCCATGTCACTGCCGCAGATTCCTCCGGACAGGGGCCGAAGCAGCACCTCACCCGGAGCGACATTCTGCGGGGTGGGCGCGTCCAGGCGCCGCAGATGGCCGGGGCGTTCGATCGAGTAGGTCCACATGAACGACGAAGCTAGCAGGGAAACGGTCAACCGTAAACCGTTCACTGAAGAACGACGCCGTCGCGGAGTCCCCGCCCTGGAAGCCGAGGTGCCGTGCAGGCCGGCTCCATCACCCGGGGGTTGTCCGATCCGCGGCAGCGCCGCCGGTCGTGTCCCGCCGGGTGGTGTAAGCGATCATGCGCCTCGCCCTCCGGAACCTGGCTCGCGAGGATCTCTCCGTTGGGCTCGGCACGCGAAGCGGCCCGGTCAGGCGCCGGGAGCGCCCCGGTCGTTCGAAGTTCCCGCTGTGGCCAGCGAGTTCTGGTCCCTTGATCGGCTACACCACTCGGCGGGACGCCATCGCGCCGCCGATCGCCGACCTGGTCATCGCGCCGCGAATCTCGTTCGGGCGAGGAAATCCGATCGGATCGTTGCCAGGATCCGATCGGATCGGCTACGGTCCTCGTACTTTGCCCGAACGAGCAGCGACGGCCCCGAGTGGACTGAGCGTGTTCGTACTCCCACGGCTGACTCAGCGGCGCTGCGCTGTCCTGCGAGCGTCAAACGGCGGAAGCAATCCCCGAGTACCCGAGGTCGCGGGCCGGCCGATGGCGATGCGCGGGAGTTGTTCGCCGTACCGAATGACGACTTGATTCGCTGCCCTCCTGACACACGTTGGGCATCGAACGACCTCTAGGAGGAGTCCATCATGGCCGAGCCGATCGGCTTTCTTTTCCCACGTTCGCCTCAGGGGCGTGCGAGCCTCATTTCCGAGCCGCCCTGGTACTACTCCAGCACCGCGGCGACCGTGGAGTACCGCACCAACCCCGACAATGTGCGTGCGGTGCTGCCCGAGCAGCTGGCACTGGACGAGGACGACCCGGGTCTTGTCGCGATGGTCTTCTCCGACGTCCAGTCCTGTTCGGAGGGGGGAGAGGAACTCCTCGACCCGGTCCTGTCCCAGTACGGCGAAGTCTTTCTGGCCGTGAAGGCGCGGTATCGCGGCGTGCTCTACACCCGGATCGTCTACATCTGGGTGACCCGTGATTTCTCCCTCGGTCGCGGCATCCACATGGGGTATCCGAAGAAGATCGGCTCGGTCCACATGACCCGGCCGCATCCCTACGGACCGGCGCCGCGAGTGGCGCCGGGTGGCCGCTTCGGCGCAAGCCTGGCTGTTGCCGACCGGCGACTGGCCGAGGCGCGATTCACCTTGCGCGAGCAGGTCGACCGCGGCCCGTCGGTGACGAGCCGGCCGTTGCTGCACAGCCGCTTGCTCAGGTCCATCGAGCCGGGCGGGCCGGACAGCCTCGACGAACTCGTCGCGCACAGCGAGGTCGAGCTGGAGAGCGGCCGGCCGTGGGCTGCCGACGGTGACCTGCGTCTGTTCGAGTCGCCGGGGGAGGAGCTTGCCACGCTGTCGGTGGACGAGATCGTGGGCGCCTATTATCAGCAGGCCGCCGGCCGGTGGGACGGCGGGACCCTGCTCAGCTCCCGGCTGAGCGACGAGGACCCGGCGTGACCGTGATGGCAACGAACTCTCCCCTGTCTCGGCTCTGACGTGCGAGCGCACCTCGGTGCGCGACCGCGCGCTGCCAACGTCTGAATGAGATGACTGCGATATGGGCTCCTCTGGCGAAGATGCGTTGAAGGTTCGGTCGCTGCTGTCCGGGCGGGCTTCGGTGCCGTCGTCGGCGGGGCCCGGGGGAATGGCCGTCGCCGCGTACGAGGCCATTTATGCGCGGTTGTTGTCTCGGGAGATCGCGCCGGGGCAGCGTATTTCGGTGGACAGGCTGGTGCGTGAGCTTTCGATGTCACAGACTCCGGTGCGCCAGGCGTTGTCCACTTTGGAGGCCGACGGGCTGGTGACGTCGACACATCTGACGGGTTATCGTGCCGCCGAACTGCTCACTCGTGAGGAGTTCGACCAGCTTTTCGAGGTACGTCTGCTGTTGGAGCCGGCCGCGGCCGCGGCGGCGGCCCAGCACCGCACCGAGGCCGAACTGACGGCCATGCGTGAACTCCAGGCCGAGATGCGTGCGGAGGCCAGTCGCGAGGGAACACTGCCGTACAGCATCTTCGCCCAGCGCGACGGGCAGTTGCATGAGCTGATCGCGTCGGCCGGGCGGAATCAGTTCCTGCATGATTCGGTGGCGCGGCTGCATTCCCATGTTCATCTGTTCCGCCTGTACTTCGACGGCGCGGTGACCGAACAGGCGCTTGATGAGCATGCTGCCGTCGTCGACGGCATCGCGGCAGCCGATGACAGGGCCGCGCGGAAACACATGAAGGACCATTTGACCCGGTCGCGGCGCCGGCTACGGAAAGCGTTCGAGTGAGCCGGCCGGCGGGACATCGCACGATGGGGCGGGCCCGCCGCGGCCGGCCGCCTGGTGGAAAGTGAGGAAGCACCATGATCGGAGCGGGTGATCGCAGGACGGCCTTGGCCGGCACTGCGGTTTCGGCGGCCGTGGTGACTGTTGCAGCGGAGCGGCTCCATGTGCGCTGAAGTGGTACGGGTCGCCGTCGAGGACGCGATGCGGGTCGCCGTCGATGCGTTGATCAAGGCGGGTGTTCCCGCTGAGAACGCCCGTCTGCAGGCCGACCTGCTCGTCGACGCGGAGGCCAGGGGGTTGCCGTCCCATGGTCTCTTGCGCCTGCCGCGGGTGCTCGAACGGATCGGAAACCGGGTCACCGACCCGGTGACCAGCGGACGGATCACCTGGCGTGGACAGGCGCTGGCGTCGGTGGACGGCCAGAACGGTCTCGGCCCGGTGGTGGGAGCCCACGCTCTGGACGTGATCTCGCAGCGGTGCGCGGACGGTGCGGGTGTGGCGGCGGCTGCCGTGCACTCCTGCAACCACCTGGGCATGCTGGCCTGGTACGTCCGCAGAATCGCCGACCGCGGCCAGGTGTGTATCGCGCTGACCACGAGCGAGGCGCTCATGCACCCCTACGGGGGACGGATCGCGATGGTCGGCTCGAACCCGGTCGCCATCGGCGTGCCCGCGCGGCCGCGGCCGCTGGTGTTCGACATGGCGACCTCGCTGGTGTCGATGGGCAAGATCCACGACCACGCCAACCGGGGTGCTCGGCTGGAGCCGGGCTGGGCGCTGGACGAGGACGGTGAGGACACCGTCGACGCCGAGCGGGCCAAGCGCGGATCGATCGCCCCCTTCGGTGGTGCGAAGGGCTATGGCCTGGGGCTGGCGTTCGAGGTGCTGGTCACCGCGCTCACCGGGGCGGCGCTGGGACGTGAGGTGGCCGGCACGCTCGACTCGGTCCACCCGTCCAACAAGGGCGATGTGTTCATCGTGGCCGAGGCCGGTTTCGGGGACGCGGTGTCGGAGTACCTGGCTGCCGTGCGCGCATCTGCACCGGTCGATCCCGCGAGCCCCGTCCGGGTTCCCGGGGATTCCTCGGAGGCCCGCCGCCTGCGTGCCGTGACCGATGGCATCGAGCTTCCCGCCGGGCTGTGGGACGAGATCAGCACCCTGCCCCGGCTTTGACAAGAAAGGCATTCCATGAGCTTCACCGCGACCACCGACACACCGGGAGGCGCGGGTGTCGGCACCGTCGCGCCCGCGGCCTCGTTCGGAGTGCTGCGTCTGCCGCGCACCGTGTTGTTCGGTGCCGGCCAGCGCGGGGCGCTGGGCCGTGTTGCCGCTGGGTACGGACGCGATGCGCTGGTGTGCACGGACGCCCGTCTCGGGGCGTCGCCCGAACTCGCCGAACTGACCGCCTGCCTCACCGCCGCGGGTGTGCGCGTCCATGTCTTCGACCGGACCGAACCCGAGCTGCCGGTGTCGGGCATCGTCGACTGTGTCGCCGGCCTGGCGCGCACGCCCGTGGACTCGGTGATCGGGCTGGGCGGCGGCAGTTGCATCGACATGGCGAAAGTCGTGGCGTTGCTGCTGTCCCACGGCGGCCGGCCGTCCGACTACTACGGTGAGAACGCCGTCCCGGGACCCGTGCTGCCGGTCATCGCGGTACCGACGACCGCGGGCACGGGTTCGGAGGCGACACCGGTGGCGGTCATCGCCGACCCGAACCGGGCGATGAAGGTCGGCATTTCGAGCCCGCACCTGGTGCCACAGGCCGCCATCTGCGATCCCGAGCTGACCTACTCCTGCCCGGCGTCGCTCACCGCCGCATCCGGTATCGATGCGGTCGTGCACCTGGTCGAGTCCTACACCGCGGTGGGCCGCACCCCGACCGCGGAGCTGGGCAACGAACGGGTCTTCGTCGGGAAATCGATGTTCAGCGACGCCGCCGCGCTGGAAGGGCTGTCGCTGATGGGGCGAAGCCTGCTGACCGCCCAGCGGGAGCCGTCGAACGCCGAGGCGCGCCACGACGTGATGCTCGCGTCCTTTCTCGGCGGTGTGGCGCTGGGCACCGGCGGGACCTCGGCGGCACACGCCCTGCAGTATCCGATCGGCGCGGCCACGCACACCCCACACGGCTTCGGCGTCGGTGCGCTGCTGCCCTATGCGACCCGCTACAACCTGCCCGTTCGGGTCGGTGAATTCGCCGCCATCGCCGACGCACTCGGCGTCGCCTCCGGCGCCGACCCATGGACCGATGCCGTAGCGGCGATCGAGGCGCTGGATGCCCTCGTCGACGGGCTCGCCGTGCCGACCATCGCCGAACTCGGTGTGCGGGAGGCGGACCTGCCGATGATCGCCGAGCAGGGGCTGCTGGCCAAGCGGCTGGTCGAGAACAACCCCCGCCCGCTCGATCATGCCGCCCTGCTCACCATCATGACCCACGCCTTCCGTGGCGACCGCACGCTGCCCGAGCCCGGTCCCCACCAGAAGTAGGAGAACTCCGTGACCACCACCGAAACCCGCTACGCCAACGACCTGTTCATCGGCGGTCGTTGGCTGCCCGGCAGCAGGGCCGACCGCATCGACGTGATCAACCCCTCCGACGACACGGTGATCACCACCGTCGCCGATGCCTCTCCCGAGGACGCCACCACCGCCGTCGACGCCGCCGCGGGCGCACTGCGGGCCTGGTCAGCGACGCCGCCCCGACAGCGCGCCGAAATCCTGCGCCGTGCCTACGAGTTGATGACCGAGCGGACGGAGGATCTCGCCTTCCTGATCTCGCTGGAGAACGGCAAGTCGCTGGCCGATGCCCGTGGCGAGGTCGGTTACGCGGCCGAGTTCTTCCGCTGGTACTCCGAGGAAGCGGTCCGGATCCTCGGCGAGGTGTCGCTGGCCCCCTCCGGCGCGAACCGGATCATGGTGCAGCACCAGCCGATCGGTGTGTGCCTGCTGGTGACACCGTGGAACTTCCCCGCGGCCATGGCCACCCGCAAGATCGCCCCGGCCCTGGCCGCCGGGTGCACCACCGTGCTCAAACCGGCCACCGCGACCCCGCTGACCGCCTATGCGATCGCGGAGATCCTGGTCGAGGCCGGTGTACCCGCAGGCGTCGTCAATGTTGTGACGACGAGCAGCACCTCCACGGTGATCAACCAGCTGCTGCACGATCCGCGGGTGCGGAAACTGTCCTTCACCGGGTCCACGGAGGTCGGGCGGCTGCTGCTGCGCCAGGCCGCCGACCAGGTACTCAAGTGCTCCATGGAACTCGGCGGCAACGCGCCGTTCATCGTGCTCGCCGACGCCGACCTGGACAAGGCGCTGGACGGCGTCATGGTGGCCAAGATGCGCAACGGCGGGCAGGCCTGCACCGCGGCCAACCGCATCTACGTGCACGCTTCACTGCACGACCGGTTCGCCACAATGATCGCCGAACGCTTCGCCCGCCTGTCAGTGGGCCCTGGCACCGACGAGCAGACCCAGTGCGGCCCGCTCGTGGACCGGCCGAGCGTCGACAAGGTCACCGAACTCGTCACCGACGCACGCGAGCGCGGAGCACAGGTGCTGACCGGCGGCTCCGCTCCCGAACGCACCGGTTCCTACTACCTGCCCACGGTCCTCGCCGACGTACGGCCCGACTCCCGACTGGTCAGCGAAGAGATCTTCGGACCGGTCGCGGCCCTCATCCCGTTCCAGGACACCAGCGAAGCGATCGCGGCCGCCAACGACACCGAATACGGGCTCAGCGCCTACGTCTACAGCGCCGACCTCGCCAACGGACTGCGAGTCGCCGAGCAACTCGAAAGCGGCATGGTCGCGGTCAACCGCGGGCTGGTCTCCGACCCGGCCGCACCCTTCGGCGGCGTCAAACAATCCGGCCTGGGCCGCGAGGGCGCCCACCACGGCATGCTGGAATTCACCGAGACCAAATACATCGCAGTCGACTGGTGACACCAGGCACCTACTGACCGCACAGGAAGCCCGGACGAGTGTCCGGCCGGCCTGTGCGGTCAGCGTCGTTTCACGGCGGCCGATCCGTCCGCCGTACGCAGTGACCCCATCAGCCGGGCCAAGTCATGCTGGGCGAAGGCCATCGCGTCACCTCTCGACGAGCCTGTGGACTCGGAGAGTCGCGCGATGGCCGTCCCATGTCCAGGGTGACGTGAATCGCTGCCGCACCACCCGGCGGGACACCGTCGCGTCACATGGGACCCCGCCGTGCTGCTCACCCTCGCGGACCGGCTGGAAGCCGCCCGCGAGGACATCGCCGGCCTGGACGCCGATGCTCACCGATACACGCCCAACGGTTATCCGTCAACCGTTAGCCGGTTGCAATGAGCGTTGCGCTGCGGCAGACTGGCCGCCTGACCACACGCTGAAGGAGGCCATGTGAGCGTGGCAGGACGGGTCACTCGGTCGGCGGCGCTCGGCGAGCAGGTTGCGACGGCGCTGCGGTCCGACATTCTCACCGGTGCCTTGGCGCCGGGTGAGCAGCTGGTCGAAGCGTTGATCGCGGACTCGTTCGGCGTCAGTCGCGGCCCCGTCCGGGACGCCTTGCGCACGCTCGCCGCGGAGGGCCTGGTCGCTCCCGTCGGCCGGAGTTTTCGGGTCGTGGGCCTGGACGAGCAGGATCTGAGGGATCTCTTCCAGCTGCGTGCGCTGCTGGAGGTCGCGGCGGCCCAGCAAGCGGCGGTCCTGGATCTGGAAGGGTTCCAGAAAGCCGCGGAATCGGCGCTTGAGGACATGCGGCGCGCTGAAAAGGCCGGGGATCCCACCGCCTTCGCGCAGGCCGATGTCGCGTTCCATTCCGCGTTTTTCACGTCCTGCGGCAATCGGCGCCTGCTCGCCGTATGGGAGCAGCAGGTGCCGACGTTCACGGAGCTGTTCCGGCTGACGAACGCACTGGAGGAGTCGCTGTCCTCTTCGGTCGACTACCACCGCGCGATGCTCGACATCATGCGGCAGGGCGATCCCGAGGCGATCGCAGCAGAGGTACGAAAAGTGATCACGGGCGGCGTGGAGCCCATCATCAGCGCCCAACGCCGGATCCTCAGCGCCCGCGAGGACTGAATCCCCGGTCGGGCCCGCCTGGCATGACCGGACCGCGGTGGCCCCCGGCATCCGCGTGAACGACCGAGCGGGAATGCCGTCGGCCGTGCCGATCGCGGGATCCCCGTGATCGGCACGGCCGACGGCACATATCACCGTGCGTGCTGTCCTTCGTACAACGTCACCGGCGGAACCGGTCGCTCGGCCGATGGACGGCCGCTGCCCGGTGGGCCACCCCTGTCACCCGGGGATCTGGCTGAGTTCGGCGACCGATGCCTCGGAACCCGGCTGCACCCTTGGTGTACGCCAGACCAGAAGCAGTACGACCGTCACCACGAGCGGGATGATCGAGAGAATCATTCCCTGGGTCGGGCCCTTGTCGGCGCTCAAACCTACGACGTAGGGGCCGACGAACCCCCCGAGGTTGCCGATCGAGTTCACCACGGCGATACCGACCGCGGCCTGCGTGCGGGAGATGCTCATGGAAGCCATCGTGAAGAAGGCCGGGCCCCACGCGTACACCCCGACCGATGTGAGACAGATACCGAACATGGCCGGCACGGACTGATCCTTGTACAGCACTACGATCACCAGCCCGAGGATGGTGAGCAGGACAGGACCAAGGATGTACATACGTTGTTCCTTGGCCCGTGCCCCGGCACGTGCGAGCACGACCGTGAACACACCGGCGGCCACGAACGGCAGGGCCGCCGCGAGCCCGATGTTGGTGTCGGAATACTCCGGGTTGATCTGCTTGATGATCAGAGGGAGGAAGAAGCTGAACCCGTAGTCACCGGTCTGGACCATGAAGAAGATCGCGGCGAGGTGCAGAACCCGCCGCTCACGCAGCGCGGCGAGCTGAGCCCGGATGCCGTGATTCGGGGGCGGCCCCTGCTCGGCGTCCAAAGTGGCGGTCAACCAGCGCTTCTGGTCGTCGTCCAGCCACTTGACCCGAGCCGGGGACTCGGGCAGCTTGAACAGGGTCACCAGGCCGACCACGAACGTGGCCGCGCCGGGAAGGAAGAACACCCAGCGCCAGCTGGACAGGCCGAACCAATGGACGTGTTCGAGGATCAGGCCCCCGACGGACCCGCCGAGGATGTAGGCGACGGGCTGGGCGAGGATCAGCCACCCCAGCGCGACCGACCGGCGGTTCTCCGGAAACCAGCTCACCAGGTAGAGGATGATCCCGGGGAAGAACCCGGCCTCGGCCACACCCAGCAGGAACCGCAGCACCAGCAGTGCGTTCAAGCTGTGCACGAAGACCATGGCCGCCGAGATAAGACCCCACGTGATCATGATCCGGCCGAGCCAGACACGTGATCCGAAGCGGCGGAGCATCAGATTGCTCGGCACTTCGCATATGAAATAGGCGATGAAGAAGATCCCGGCGGCCACCCCGTACGCGGCCGCGGAGATGCCGAGTTCGGTACCCATACCGAGTTGGGCGTAGCCGACATCGATCCGGTCCAGATAGGCCATCACATAGCCGACGACGACCAACGGCATGACCCGACGGCTGATCGTCGCGAGCGTGGCGCGTTCCCGTTCGGGAGATAGCTCGTGTCCTGTGCTCGCGGTCATCGGTCGCTCCCTCGTGTCGGCGAGGCAGTGCGCTCGTGCGGGCTGAAGGCATGATGGCCAAATGCTTCATCGAAGCTGTTCCGGCGGATCATCGGGCGATCCTTTCGCTGTTTGAGGTGATCAACGTTGATCAGCGTCACCAAGCAGGTGGCAAGCATGCACCTCGGGCGAAATTCAGTCAACGGTTAACCGCTTGCGGTTTTCTGTACCCCTGTGATGCACTGGCCCCGGCGCCCACCCCACATGGATGACTTTGCGAACGCGGACCAAACGTGCCCGGCGAGGAGACGTCGTCGCACCGGCTGTCCCGCGTGTGGCACGACAGCCGAGCGAACGAAACCGTCATCGGTTGCCGGGTGGGACCGCAGCCTTTTCCGGAAGAAGCCTCCGTCGCGGTCGCAGCCGCACATGCGCGCGGCGAAGGCCGGCTCTGTCCTCGAAGGAGTGTCGCATGAGCGATGCAGTGACCGCCGATCTGCGTGCCGCGGTGCGGGGGGCCGTCGAGACCGACGCGAGGCGCCGCGGTGAGTACTCCACGGACGCCTCCAACTACCGGGTCGTGCCCGAGGTCGTGGTGACTCCGCTGGACACCGCGGACGTGCTCGGCGCCCTGGAGGTCTCGCGGCGGCACGGGCTGCCCGTCACCTGCCGTGGCGGCGGGACATCGGTGGCGGGCAACGCGATCGGGCCGGGGCTGGTGCTCGACTTCTCGCGGCACCTGAACCGGATCGTGGACCTCGACCCGGTGGCGCGGACCGCGGTGGTGCAGCCGGGCGTGGTACTGGCCGATCTGCAGCGCGCCGCGGCGCCGCACGGGCTGCGGTTCGGGCCCGACCCGTCCACACACGCCCGCGCGACGCTCGGCGGGATGATCGGCAACAACGCCTGTGGACCGCACGCCGTCGCCTACGGCCGCACGGCCGACAACGTGCGCGAACTCCGTGTCGTAGACGGCACCGGCCGGCAGTTCGGCACCGCAGACCCCGTACCAGGGCTCGACGCCCTCGTAGACGCGCACCTGTCGGTGCTGCGCACCGAGCTGGGCCGCTTCGGCCGGCAGGTGTCCGGTTACTCCCTCGAGCATCTGCTGCCGGAGCACGGCCGGTCCCTGGCCCGCGCACTGGTCGGATCCGAGGGCACGCTGGCGGTCACCCTCGAAGCGACCGTCGACCTGGTCCCCGTCGCCCCCGCCCGGCTGCTGGTCGTGCTGGGCTACCCCGACATGCCGGCCGCGGGCGACGCCGTGCCGTCGCTGCTCCCGCACCGGCCGCTGGCGATCGAGGGCCTGGACGCGCGGCTGGTCGACCTGGTGCGCAGCCATCGCGGCGGGGTGCCGGACCTGCCGGCCGGTGCCGGCTGGCTGATGATCGAGGTGGGCGGCGAGACCGAAAGCGAAGCCCGCCGCAACGCCGACCGCATTGTCGCCGACGCCGGCGCGCTCGACCATGTCCTGCTGCCGTCGGGACCCGCCGCGGTCGCGATGTGGCGCATCCGCGAGGACGGCGCGGGACTCGCCGGCCGCACCCCGTCAGGACAGCAGGCGTGGCCTGGCTGGGAGGACGCGGCCGTGCCGCCCGACCGGCTCGGCGCCTACCTGCGGGACTTCGACACGCTGCTCGGCGAATACGGCGTCGAGGGCCTTCCCTACGGCCACTTCGGCGACGGCTGCGTCCACGTCCGGATCGGTCTGCCGCTGGAGAAGGACGCGTCGGTGTTCCGTGCGTTCATGACCGAGGCCGCACAGCTCGTCGTGTCCTACGGCGGCTCGTTCTCCGGTGAGCACGGCGACGGCCGCGCCCGCGGCGAACTCCTGCCCCTGATGTACTCGGCCGAGACGATCTCCCTGTTCAGCGCGGTGAAGGAGCTGTTCGACCCGGACGACCTGCTCAACCCCGGCGTGCTCGTCCGGCCGCGGCCGTTCGACGCCGATCTCCGCCGCCCGCGCGCCCGGTCGCTGCCGCTGGCCGACGGGTTCTCCTTCTCCCACGACGAGGGCGACTTCACCAAGGCCGTGCACCGCTGTGTCGGGGTCGGGAAATGCCGTGCGGACAACCGGTCCGCGGGCGGTTTCATGTGCCCGTCGTTCCTCGCCACGCGCGACGAGAAGGACAGCACCCGTGGCCGGGCCCGGGTGCTGCAAGAGGTGGCCAACGGCTCGCTCATCCGTGACTTCGACGCGCCGGAAGTCCACGAATCCCTCGATCTGTGTTTGTCCTGCAAGGCGTGCAGCCACGACTGCCCGGCCGGGGTCGACCTCGCCCAGTACAAATCCGAAGCGCTGCACCGCACGTACCGCCGCCGTGTCCGCCCGATCTCGCACTACACACTCGGCCGGCTGCCCGACTGGCTCCGCCTGCTGCACCGCGTGCCAGGGCTCGGCGTCCTCGTCAACGCCATGATGTCCTTCCGCCCGCTGGAAAAAGCCCTGCTCGCACTGGCCGGTGTGGACACCCGCCGCCGAACGCCCCGCTTCGCCCGCACCCCGTTCACGCGGACCCGGCGCCACGCGCATGTCCACGCCGAGGGGCCGGAGGTCCTGCTGTGGGCCGACTCCTTCTCCGAAGGCCTCGACCCGGAGGTCGCGACCGCCGTCGCGGCCGTACTCACCGACGCCGGGTACCGCGTCACCACGCCGAAGCACCGGCCGTGCTGCGGACTCACCTGGATCACCACCGGCCAGCTCGATGCGGCCCGTGCCAAGCTCCGCGACCTTGTGCACACCCTGCTGCCCTACGCGCAGGCCGGCATCCCGATCGTCGGCGTCGAACCGTCGTGCACCGCTGTGCTGCGTTCCGATCTGCTCGACCTGTTCCCCGACGACCCGGACGCGAAAGCCGTCGCCGGCGCGGCCACCACGCTCGCCGAGCTGCTGCGGAAGACCGACGGCTGGCAGGCCCCCGACCTGTCCGGCACGACCGTGGTGGCGCAGCCGCACTGCCACCACCACTCCGTCCTGGGCTATGAAGCCGACCGCGCTCTGCTCGAAGCCACCGGCGCCACGGTCGAGACGCTCGCCGGCTGCTGCGGCCTCGCCGGGAACTTCGGCATGGAACGCGGCCACTACGAGGTGTCCGTCGCCGTCGCGGAAAACGCGCTCCTGCCCGCGCTGCGCGAACACCCCGATGCCGTCCTGCTCGCCGACGGTTTCTCCTGCCGCACCCAGGCCGACCAGCTGGCCGGCGTGCGAGGCATGCACCTGGCGCAGCTGCTCCGCACACGCTGAAGACACAGTCGCCGGTCACTGAGACCTGCGTGCTCCTAACTGACCGGCTTGATGTCGAAGCGCGCGCCGCTGACCGGCAGTCGCGGTTCGGCCGCCGCCGTGGAGTGATAGCGGGTCTCACCGGTGTGGGCACGTTTCCGGTACGCCGAGGGGCTGAGGCCATAGGCCGACTTGAACCGGCGGGCGAAGTACGCGGCGTCCTCCCAGCCGAGTTGTGCCCCGATCTGAGCGATCGGCTGATCGGTCTGCACGAGGAGCCGGGCCGCGTACTGCTCGCGCAACCGGTTGAGGTAGGCGATGGGCGGGATTCCCAGGTCCCGTTGGAACAGACGCACCAGGTAGGTGCGCTCCGTGGAGGTTTCCCCGGCCAGCTCGGCGAGGGTCCAGGGGTATCCCGGGTCGGCCTCCAGCAGCTCCACGGCTCGCGACACACCTGGATGGAGCGGGGCAAGCGTACGTCGGTGCATGACATGTTCGCCGGACCAGGCACGGTTGAGGATGTCGAGGTAGATCAGCAGATGCCCGACGATCTGCATACGCGAACGCTGTGCCGTCATGTCGGTCATGCTGTGCAGTTCACCGATCGCCAGGCTGACATCACGGGGCGGAAGCTGGACCCGCTGCGGCACCGGCAGGCTCGTCGAGTTCACCGCCCGGACGAGCGGTAGCTCGGCATCGAGAAAGGACAGGGTGGTGTCGAGCAGCTCAGGAGTGATGAAGCTGTCGAAGACCGTGAGATCTTCGCACTCACTGTAGGCGTGCCATTGGTTGGGCGGCATCACGACGACGCTTCCTGGACCGATGGGATGGTCGCCGTCGGCCGCGATATGGACACCGCGGCCCTGGGTGACGAGCGCGATCTCGAAGAAGTCATGATCGTGCGCCGCCACGTCGGCGTCAAGACGGTGGCGGTCCGCCCAGACCGGCAGGCCGTCCGGATTGAACACCGTGGCGCGCTCGTAGCGTGGCTTGCTTCGTTCGCTGGTCAATTCTGTCCTGCTTCCCTCAGGCCAGGCCGCACATTTTCGGCTCGACTCTTCAATACAGTCGCCGTCGGGATCGCGCAACGGTTTCCGGCCAACAACTTCCGGCGGTTTCGTCGGCGCGGGTGCCGCGCACGAGCGGTGACACCATCGTGCGCGGCAGGTCGAGCCCGGCTCGCACGTCGTCCTCCAGGCCGGTCGGACGTCACCGGCTCGGCGGGCAGACCGTCGTGGTACCTGGGCTCCGGCACTCTCGGCAGGGTCGTCCCGACGCCGGTACGCCCGCCCGCCGCCGTGCCCCTGCCCGTACATGCCGCTCGATGCGACCTCAACATCGCCCCACGACAGAGTGATTCATACCGGAGCGAGTCGTGATGCCCCACTCTGACGGACGGGCAATTTCGTCCTAGTTTTGCTCAATCCCCGCCATGGTGGGCCGCATTTTCGGTGATTAGTGTCACCGCCGTGAGTCTGTACCACTACGTACTGGTGAACAACCTGCACCCTGCGATGTGGCTGAGTTGTCCGGGCTGAATGGCAGGGACCTGACGGCCCCACCATGCTGCTTACTGATCCTTCTCCACGTCCTGGGCGATCCCCAGTGAGAAGGTACAAGTGTCACCGAAAGAATTGCGGCCGGCTGGAGATCCCGAGGGTCTTCATCGGTCGCCCTCCCGAGAAGGACAGGTCGAACCGTGGTGAGCATCAGCGAGGTCGCCGCCGTGCCTGAGGAGTTGGGTACGGTCCAGAGCCCACCGCCGCGACGAAAACACCGTGGCTCAAGGGCGCTCCGCCGAATCTGGCGAGACCGCGCGTTCCTGCTGCTCATGGTGCCGGGAGTGATCTACTTCCTGGTCTTCCACTACGGGGTGTTCTTCGGGAACATCATCGCCTTCAAGGACTACATACCTTTCAACGGGTTCTCGGGCAGCGCCTGGGTGGGATTCAGAAACTTCACGGACCTGTTCGGCGACTCCGATTTCTGGCGAGCTGCCCTCAACACCGTTGAAATAGCGTGCCTGCAGTTGGTCTTCTTCTTCCCGGCACCGCTGGCCCTGGCGCTGTTGTTGCACAGTCTCACATCGAACACACTGCGACGAGCCGTCCAATCGATCGTCTATCTGCCCCATTTCATGTCCTGGGTGATCGTGGTCGCCATGGCCCAGCAGATGCTCGGCGCCACCGGTGTTTTCAACTCGGCGCTCTCCGGAGCCGGTTTGCACACCGTCGACATCATCGGCGACCCCGATCTCTTCAAGCCGCTCACCGTCCTTCAGGTGATCTGGAAGGACTGTGGCTGGGGCACCATCATCTTCCTGGCCGCGCTCACCCAGGTCGACGACCAGCTCTATGAGGCTTCGGCGATCGACGGGGCAGGGCCCTGGCGGCGGTTCTGGCACATCACCCTGCCGGCCATCCGCCCCATCGTTCTTCTGCTGCTGGTCATGCGGATCGGTGACATCCTGTCCGTCGGCTTCGAACAGATCCTGTTGCAGCGCGACGCGGTGGGCGCCGAGGCCGCCGAGATCATCGACACCTTCGTCTACTACAAGGGCATCATCGGCGGCAACTTCGGCTACGGCGTGGCAGCCGGGCTCTTCAAGGGAGTCGTGGGGGCGGTGCTGGTCTTCACCGCCAACAAGGTCGCGCACCGTCTCGGAGAGCAAGGGGTGTACAAATGAGCGTCGTCTTCGGGACCCGCGCTGCCCGCGGAGCGAACCGGCCCGTCCGTCCCGCGTGGATGGAGAAGCCCCGGAAGATCACCTTGGCCGCCAAGGCGCTCGCTCTGGCCGTGATCGCCGTCCTGGTACTGGTGCCCTTCCTGGTGGTGATCGCGACCTCCCTGGCCTCCCCGAGGGAGGTCATCGACAACGGCGGCTGGGTGCTGTGGCCCCAGAACCCGACCCTGGACGCGTACCGGGACATCTTCAGCGGCTCGGTGGTGACGCACGCCCTCTGGGTGAGCATCGGGGTGACGCTCGTCGGCACGGCCGCCAGCATGGCCTGCACCATCATGCTGGCCTACGCCCTGGCCCGGCCGAAGGTGTTCGGGGGCAAGCCGGTGCTGCTGCTGGTGCTCTTCACCTTCCTGTTCCCGCCGGGAATGATCCCCACCTATCTGATGGTCAAGAGCCTGGGACTGCTTGACAACTACCTCGCGCTCATCGCGCCGATGCTCATCAGCGTCTTCAACCTGGTGGTTCTCCGCGGCTTCTTCCAGTCCATCCCGGAGGAACTCTACGAAGCCGCCCGGCTCGACGGCGCCGGAAACTTCCGGACCCTGCTCTCCGTGGTGCTGCCGCTGTCCAAGGCGGCACTCGCCGTGGTCGCCCTCTTCTACGCCGTCGCCTACTGGAACTCCTGGTTCCAGGCATCCATCTACCTGAGCGACGACCACTGGCCGCTGCAGCAGGTCCTGCGTACCTACGTGCTGAGCGGCGCCCAGCTGGGCAACTCGAACGGGGCAGGCGACTCCGCGATGTCCGCCCCGCAGACGATTCAGATGGCCGTGCTGGTCGTGGCGACCGTCCCGATCCTCCTCGCCTACCCGTTCCTGCAGAAGTACTTCGCCAGGGGCGTACTCACCGGCGCCATCAAGAGCTGATCCGGGCTGTCGGGAGCCGAGCCGGTCCCGTCCGCCCGCGCCGAGAGCGAGAGGCGTCCTCCGCTCTCGCCGCAGCCGTCCCCGTCAGCGAGCGCGCCGTGCTGCAGCTCGATGCTCGTCCCGAAAGGAACCACTTCCGTGCCAGACATCTCACGCCGCTCCCTGCTGCGCTCCATCGGAGTAGCCTCCGCCGCGGTGGCCGCCCCCTCGCTGCTGACCGCCTGCAGCGGTTCCGGCTCGGCCGGCGACATCTCCAACCGGGGCGTCGATCTGGCGCCTTGGCCGACCTACATCCCGAAGACCGGGCCCACACCTGAGCTCAAGGGCAATCCGCAGACGGGAGTGCAGGACGCCTATCTGTCGTATCCGTCCAAGCTGACCAAGGGCACCTCCGACGTCCCGGGCGACGGCTCCACGCTCAAGGTCATGACGATCACGTACGGGGTCGTACCGAGACCCGAGGGCCAGAACCGCTACTGGCAGGCCATGGAGAAGGCACTCGGAGTGAAGATCGAATTCATGCCGGTGCCGGCCGCGGACTTCCAGAGCAAGCTGTCCACCGTCATGGCGGGCAACGATCTGCCCGACATCCTCAATATCGTCAGCAACACCGTCGCTCATGAAGAAGAGTTCGTCCTCAAGACCATGACGAACCTCTCGGAGTTCCTGTCCGGGGACGCCATCAAGGACTACCCGAATCTGGCCAACCTCCCGACATCCTCGTGGCAGGCGGTGGGCCGGTTCCACGGCGGCATCTACGGGATTCCGATCCAACGCCCCAAGCCCAGCGCCGGCTTGTGGATCAACGGGACGGAGTTCAAGCAGCAGGGATACACGGTCGATGGATTCAGCCGTGACGACTTCACCCGCGCCCTCACCTCGCTCACACACGGTAGGAAGTACGGAACCGCTGCGGCGAAGGAGTACCCGTTCGGCTGGATCGCGCATGCGCAGTCCCACGGAATACCCAACACATGGTCCGCATCGGACGGCAAGTTCACGTCCTACTATGAGAGCGACCACTTCACGGAGATGCTCTCCTACCTGAAAAAGCTGTGGAAGGAACGTCTGTACTTCCCGGACTCTCCCTCGATCTCAACAGTCGACCTCAAGACGCGCTTCTACAACGGCACGGTGCAGTCGTACATGGACAGCTTCAGCGCGTACCTGACCACGCTCAAGCTGGTGAAGGACTTCGAGGCTGTCCCCATGGTCCCGTACGTCACCGAAGGACTCAGCCCGAGTGCCTGGTCCAGCCCAGGCCTGTCCGGCTACACCGTCATCAACAAGAAACTGTCGAAGTCGAAGGTCAAGACGGTGCTGCGGGTCCTGGACCACCTGGCCTCACCGTTCGGCACGGAGGAGTACCAGTTGATGCACTACGGCGTGGAGGGCGTCCACTTCACCTTCAGCAAGGACGGGGATCCGACGCCGACCGAGCTGGGCAACACCGAGAACATCACCAACCTGCCCTTCTACTACCTGTGCGATGCCCCGCAGGTGCTGTACGTTCCCGGTGCGCAGGCCGGCGTCCGGTCCCTCTATGAGTGGGAGCAGAAGGTCTGCCCCAAGATGGTCGACGACCCCTCGAAGGGTCTGCGCTCGGCGACCTGGACGACGCGCGGTGCCACACTGCGTCAGGAGATCAACGATGCCATCGCCGGAATCATCGCCGGTCGGCAGTCCATCAGCACGTGGGACGCGGCCGTCAAGAAGTTCAAGTCCGGCGGTGGCGACAAGTCCGCCCAGGAGTATGCCGAGGAGCACGCGGCGAACACGACGAAGTGAGCCACGGTGAAACCACGCGTGCGCCGGCCGATGCCCCATCGGCCGGCGCACGCGGCATACCCGTCTCGACGGGGTGTCGTCACGGAGAGGCCGGCCGGGCCGAACCCGGTGGCACGCGGCGTCACTTCCCACGGTCGAAGTTCAATTCTGTCCTAGTATCCCTCAATCCCGACCGCACAACTTGGGCACCACTCTTCAATACAGTCGCCGTCATGATCGAGCAACGGTATCCAGAGAACAGCTTCCGATCGCTCTTCTGCGTGCGGGGGTGCTGCGCATGAGCGGGCGTGAGGTGATCATTGCGGCCTACTACTTCCCGAACTACCACGTGGACCCGAGGAACGAGGAGTGGCACGGCGAGGGCTGGACGGAGTGGGAGGTGTCCAAGAAGGCCACCCCGCGCTTCGAGGGGCATATACAGCCCCGTGTCCCCCTGCGAGGCTACGAGGACGAGGCTGACCCGGCCGTCATGGCCGACAAGGTCGAGATGGCCACCCGGTACGGGGTCGACGCCTTCATCTTCGATTGGTACTGGTACGACGGACGTCCCTACCTGGAGCGTCCGCTGGAGAAGGCGTTCATGCCCGCCGCGGCCACCGGCGACATGAAGTTCGCCGTCATGTGGGCGAACCATCACTGGACCAACATCCACCCATGGAAGTCCGGGACGAACGCCACGCAGTTGGAGTCGGGCAGCGTCGACGCGGCCCAGTTCCGGGCCGCCACGGACTACCTCCTGGAACGGTACGTCAACCACCCGGCGTACCTGCACATCGACGGCCGCCCCTACCTGTCCGTCTACGACCTCCCCACGCTTCTCGACGGGCTCGGTGGCATCGACGCGACGAAGGCCGCGCTGGACGATCTGCGTTCGCGTGCCGAGAGGGCAGGGCATGGAGGCATCCACCTCAACGCCGTCGCGCGCGACCAGCCGGTCCTGCCGCAGGACGGCATGACGCTCGACGAGGCCGCCCTGCTGAACCGCCTCGGTTTCGACAGTGTGACGTCGTACGTCTGGGTACATCACCATCCGCTGCCGACCTTGCTCACCCCGTACGCCGATGTCCTGGAGCAGGCAGAGAAGGGATGGGAGGCGCTCGCGGCCAAGTTCGACCAGCCGTACTACGCCAATGTGACGGTCGGCTGGGACCCGTCACCGCGCACCGTGCAGTCAGACCGGTACAACCCCGCCCTCGGCTACCCCCACACCAACATCATCTCGGACTGCACTCCGGAACAGTTCGGACGAGCACTTGAAAGGGTACGGTCGTACGTCGAGAAGACCGGGACTCCGCTGGTGACCGTCAACGCATGGAACGAGTGGACCGAAGGTACGTATCTGGAGCCCGACACCGTCCATGAGTACGGTCATCTGGAGCAGATCCGCCGGGTGTTCGGCACCCGCCACTGACTCACACCGCCCCGGCCGTCCCGCTCGCGAGGGGCTACGGCAGCGAGCACGGCCGGGTGCTCAGCAATCTCGTCGCGGTCGCACACATCGCCGGCAAGGCCCACGGCGTCCCCGTGCACCGGCTGCCCGGCGGCCACGTCCGCGACCGCGACCGCATGTACGGCACTACCCCGGCGGGGTACTGGCACCCTGGTCCGCACCCGGCGCCACGACCGGGCGGCCATGCCTGACCCGGTTCGTGCTGCTTCCGGCACGCCGGTTCAGAGCCCCATGTCCCGCGCCCCTGCCAGGGCGATCACACCAGTTCGACGGAGACAGTGATGAACCGTGCGCATCAGCACGACAACGTCCCCAACCCGCCCTCTCCTCATCCGAAGGCGCTGTTGGCCATGGCACCCGAAACCCTGCGGACCCAGTTCGGCGAGGCCGAGTTGGCGCGGCTACGCGGGCTGGCCACCCTGGACGCCCCGATCATGGTGGACGAGCTGAGTTCACCCGAGGCCCGGGCCCGGCTGGGCGAGGTGGAAGTGCTGATCACCTCCTGGGGGTGCCCGCCCCTCGACGAGGGCGTGCTTGAGGCGGCGCCCCGACTACGCGCCGTCTTCCACGCCGCGGGCAGTGTGCGAGGTCTCGTCGGAGCGCCGGTGTTCGAACGCGGGATCCTGGTCACCAACGCGGCCGGGGTGAACGCCGCGCCGGTGGCGCTCTACACGGTCGCTGCGGTGCTCTGGGCGTTCAAGAAGGTGCCGTTCCTGGCCCAGGACGCGCGCCGGTTCCGTGACGACCACTCCTACCGCGATCGCTGGGGCATGCTGAGCGGTCACGATCGCACGGTGGTGATCGTGGGCTTCTCCCGCATCGGACGCCAGGTGGTCGCCCAGCTGCGCACGCTGTACGACGGGCCGATCCTGGTGGTCGATCCCTACGCGGATCCGGCCGAGGTGATCGCGGCAGGGGCTCGACCCGCCGAACTGGCCGAGGCGTTGCCGCAGGCGGAGATACTGTCCCTGCACGCGCCGGCCCTGCCCGAGACCCGGCACATGATCGGCGAAGCCGAACTGGCCGCCCTCCCACCCCATGCCACCCTGATCAACACCGCCCGGGGCACGCTGGTCGACACCGCGGCACTGGAACGCGCCTGCGCCTTTGGGCGGTTGGATGCCATTCTCGACGTCACCGACCCTGAGCCGCTGCCTGCGCACTCACCGCTCTACGACCTCCCCAATGTCCTCATCACTCCGCACATCGCCGGCTCCCAGGGCACGGAGACCCGCAAGATGGCCCAGGCCGCACTGACCGAACTCGAACGCCACTGCTCAGGCCTGCCGCCGCTCAGCCCGATCACCCTGCAAGGCCTGGCCGTTCAGGCATGAGAACGTCATGCAGCGCAGGGTGACCATCCGGGACGTCGCACGGGAAGCCGGTGTGTCCATCGCCACCGTTTCCAATGTCCTGAACCGCCCGGGCATCGTGGCCGCTGCCACCCGGATACGTGTACAGGACGCGATCGACGCGCTGGAATTCGTACGCACCGAAGGAGCGCGACAGTTGCACGGGCTGTCCGCTCCTGTCATCGCCGTCATGATGCCGGAGACGGCCGCCCCGTCAGGCGTCGAACTGACCCGCGGAGTCGAGCAGGAAGCAACCGGACTGGGCCTCGGTGTGATGATTCACTCGGGCCGCGAGGAGCAGGCGGCACCAGCACGTTACGTGAACTTCCTGGCGGCTCAGGGAGTTCACGGCGTCGTGCTGATGGCGGGCGACCGAACCGATCAGGCCGCGAAGGCGCTGCATGAACGCGGCCTTCCCGTAGTGATCGTCGACGACCACCGTCCGCGGGTCTCCGCGTGCTCCCTGCGGATGGACGACGCCGCCGGAGCGGCTGACGCGGTGCGGCATCTCCTCGAACGCGGGCACCGGACCATCGCCTATGTCGACGGTCCCGCGTCGAGCCGTTCACAGCACCGCCTGCAGGCCGTGACACAGGCGCAGTGCGCGACCGGAGCCACGGCCGCGGGCTCGCTGACGGTGCGGGCCGATGCCCTCACCTGCGAGGCCGGCCGGCAGGCGGCGGACGGACTGCTGGCCGGGCCCAGTCGCCCGACCGCGGTCCTGTGCGCCGATGTCGCCCTCGCATCGGGTGTGTTCCAGGCTCTGCACCATGCCGGCCTCAGGGCGCCCGATGACATGGCCGTGGTCGGATTCGACGACGGGATGCACGGAGCGTCAGCCGTCGTTCCGCTGACGACGGTGCAGCGGCCGGTGGCGGAGATGGGCCGGCAAGCCGTCCGTATGCTGTTGCGGGAAACCGCCACGCCGTCGACACATGAACACGAGCACCTGGTGATGCGGCCCGAACTGGTGGTCCGAGAGTCGTCGCAGCATGCGAGCACGGCGGCCGGCAGGTGACCCCTCCACGGATGTCCCAAGACCCGCGCCCACTACGACGAGTCAACCGCATGGGCCCACCACGCGAACCTCGCCACCACGCGACACCCCACACCATGGAATGTCCGACAGCCCTGATGGGAGCACTGAAACACATGGCAACCCGACGCGATACCGCCCTGGACATCCTCACGACCGGCGTGGACAGCTTCCGTGACCACCTCCAGAAGTCCGGCGAGCTCCACGACCCCTGCTTCGGCGAACCCACCCAGTACGGCACTGCCTACCACGCCTACGGCAACGCCGTCCTCGCCCTGCTCGGCCCGCCTGAAGAGCGGCAGGACCGCCTCGACCGAGCCGTCCGCGGCATCACCGCCACGCTCACCCACACCGGCAACCCCGAACTCCCCTCCTTCGCATCCGGCTTCGACCGCACCACCGGCAGCGTCACCTACCGCATCAACCACCGTGACTTCACCTGGCCGCCGATCCTGAAGACCCTCCGCATACTGCCCCGTATCGGTGCGGACGCCGACACCGTCCGCGCCCTTCGGGACCAGGTCTCAGCCGTCGACCCGGAGAAGTCGTTCAAGTTCCGCCCGCCGTACAACTGGGCCGCGGTGTGGCTGCGCGGCGAATGGATCCGCTACCGCGAGGGCCTGTCCGGGCACACCCGCGAGGACATCGACCGGCTGATCGGGGTGTTCTTCGAGGAACTCATCGACCTCGACCTCGGCTTCTACGCCGAACCCGGACTCCCCAACTCCTACGACCTGTTCACCCGCCTCCACCTCGCCGGAATCCTCACCGACGGCTACGACGGCGCGCAGCAGCCCGCCCTTGTCCGGCTGCTGGAGAGCGGACTGCGCCGCTCGCTCGACATGCAACTCTCCGACGGCTCGATGGCCTCCGCGCACCGCAGCACCGGGCAGAGCTGGATCGCCGGCCAGCAAGCGGCCTTCTTCACCCTGGCCGCGGGCTGGTTCGCAGGCGACGGCGCCGAGCCGGACCTGGCACGGGCCGCCCGCACCGCCGCCGCACGGGCCGTTGGGCTCCTGGGCCAACGCCAGCGCCCCGACGGGCCGTTCAGCCCGGTCGACAACCTGCTGCCGCCGACACTGCGGGTCGGCTACGAGTTCTACACCGCCGACGCCCACTACTCCTCACTCGCCCTCGCTTTTCTCGCCGACGCCCTGATGGACGGCTACGGCGGTCCCGAGTGGCCCGAGGAGCCGGCCCCGGCCCTCGACGCCCGGGAGGCGGTGCGCATCGAAGGGGCGCCGATCTTCCGGGCGGTCGCCCACCGCGGCTCTGTCAGCGTCCACCTGGACGGCGACCCGGCCGAGGCGTACGACGCCTTCGGCATCGCCGACCTCGTCTTCGGCCCCGGCCGCAGCCTCGGCTTCGGCGTGGCCCGGGCCACCGTCGAGGAGGGGAGGGCGGTCATCGGCCTGGCGCTGCGCCAGGGCCCGGGCCGGCAGCCCCTGGAGGTGCTCTCCGCACGCCGCCACACCCCGTGTGTCCCGACGGTCGCCGAGCCGCACGGGGCGCTCGTCCTGGACGCCGCGATCCCCGCCACCGACAGCCTGCCCGCCCGCCGGCACCGCATCGCCGTCCGCCTGCTGACGGACGGCCGCAACGGCATCGAGGTCGAGGAGTCGGCACCCGGTGCGGACGCGCACCCGACCCTGTTGGTCCCGTACCCGGCCGACACCGGCGCAGCGGACCGCACCACCGTCGAGCGCCTGCCCGACGGCGTACGCCTGCGCCTGGCCCACGAGACCGTGGAGATCCGGGTGAACGGCGGCATCACCGGCCTCGCCGTGGTTCCGGCCGGCTGGGAAGGCCGCCGCGGCCTGTACGGTCTGGCACGGCTCGACCTGCCCGGCCCGGCGGACACGGTCCGGTACCGGATCATCGCGACGGCCTGAGCACGGGTTGCGCACGTCCTCTCGACGGGCTCCGCAAAGTCCGGAGCCCGTGCCTCGACGGCGGCGGTCTGCCTGGGTATGGGCGGGGCTCGCCCCGCTCGCCCCAGGGGACCAGCACGCGGACGCGCCCGGCGGTCCTTCTCCCGTCACGGCCTGCGGTTCTCAGTGGCCGCCCCATGTCGGCGGGCGCGGGGTGCTCGATGCGGCTGAGCAACAGGCGATCCGGCAGGCCGTACTGGATCACCCCCCGGGTGGCCCGGGGCTCTCGGGGCAGCCGTGGACCTGCGCCGGGGTGGGTGACCTGCGGCGCGGTCCTTGGCGCCGACCAGGCGCACATCCGCTCCGGCGTGGGCGGCGGCGGAAGAACTCATGGGCGCACCACGCAAGGCTTGCCGCCGCCGGCGTACTCTCACCGTGTTGTGGCGACTCCGGTCCGAGGAACCGCTGCGATGGCGTCCAGGCGAAGCGGTCTGCCGGAGTCCCGCAGTTCGTACAGCGTCGGGCAGATCCAGCCGCCCTCGTCGAACTCGTTCCAGGCGTAGATGAGAACCGTGTTGGCCGACGTGTTCGCCGGATGGGCGTTGCCCCAGCGGATGGCTTCGCCGAGATGGTCGGCGATGTCCTCGGGTGTTGCCTGCTGAACCCAGTTGTCCTTGAACACCGCGAAGTTGGGTTCCCAGGACACCGGGTAGTCGTACCGGGGCCGCTTGTCCCACCCGGTGGTCACTGTCGGAACAACCTGTCCGGCCGCGCTCGCATACTGCGACCACAGGGTGGTTTCGGTATCAGCGAGCTGGGAATACGGCACCCCGTTCAGGCCCTGGGTCGCATACCGGCTGACCGCGTCAGCCCCCACCGCGGTCTTCAGGTCCGCCGCGCTCTGTGCAGACCACGCCATGACCACGATATACGGATCCGGCACACCCACCTCGGCCGCCTTGGCCCTCACCTTGGCGACCTGGTCGGCACTGGCAGCAGAGAAGAAATAGAGAAGCGGGCGGCCATCGAGCACCTTCTGGTAATTCGACTCACCGAAATGTGACGCCAGCTCCGCGAGATTCGCGTCGAACGCCGAAAGGAAGTTCCCGTCCAATACCGCGGCCCAACCGACGTCGTTCCTGTACGCGCTGGACAAATACAACTTCCTGCCCCGCGCCAGCGGCTCCTGGGGGTAGTAGACGAATGCCCAGTAGTCGACAGCCGCGGCAGCCGCGTAATGAATCTCCTGATCCATGACGTCCTGGCCGGCCCCATCAGCGTTCACCGACTCGGTCACCTCGACGCTGACGTTGTCGATATACAGATCCGACGTCAGTGTCTCGTTGGTGCGGAAGACGAGGCTGTCGAATGTTGCCGCCGACCCGAGCAACGCTGCGTGACTGACTCTGCGGACCCCGTCGACGAAGATGTCCAACCACGGTGCGGCACCCTGCGGGGGAGCCGGATCAGCAATGACCTTCACCGAGTACCAGGTGTCGTCGGCAATGGCCTGGACAACCTGCCAGCTTCCGTCGGGCGCGCGGAACGCCAGTTGTTTACCGGAGGCGTCCACACGGGTCGCGATATCGACCACCGCGCTCGCCCCGCCGGCCAACTGCATCCGGGACCACTTGCCGGCGATCGTCTCCTTCCACTCCCACTCGACCGTCACCGCCCGATGCTGGGAAGCGAACGTGCGGACCATCGACGCCGGCACCGATCCGGACTCGTCATGCAGACGCACACACTTGCCCCCGCGGTCCGACCCGTCCGCCACCGCCACACTGGTACCTGCCGCCGCCGACGCACTCCACCCCGACGGAGCGGCCCCCGTCGCCTCCGTATCAAAACCCTGATCGACCAACACCCGGTCAGCCACCGTGATATCGGCGTAATACGGCAGCCGGAACTGATATCTCTGCGGAGACAACGTACGATTCACATTGCTGCCGACCTGCCAGTCCCCACCCACCCAGGCGTCCCACCGAATCGCCCCGACCAATGCCCGATCGGCACGCGACCCCATTTCGTCGGCGGCCGCCACGCCGCCCCCCGGCAAACCCATCGCAGCCCCACCCGACACCACCGCCGCCGCCTTCAGCACAGCACGGCGACTCAGCCCACCCGATTCACCAGACATGGCTCAACCTCCAGCAATCCGGTGCACGTCACATGTGCACGCAGCAACCCAATGGAAACGAGCGGCGGGTACATTGCGATCTCGAACCCGCAAACCCGTGTGGCTCCGTGCGAGGGACACTAGTCCCGCATTCACTTCCGGCCACTGGCACTGAAGTGGCCAAAACCTGGACCATGTTGACCGACCCGCCGTGTTTGAAGGGTGAATGTCCTAGTCTTGGCATTCGTCTGCCCGGTCTGAGGACACGGCGTCGCCATCTACCGCAGAGCGGAGATCCGTTTTTCATGACCCTCCCAGCCGAGTATGAAGCTGATGAAGACGAGGACACGACCGTGCAGGTTGTCGAACTGCGCACCGCCGATGATTCGGGGCTGATCGCGACGGGAACCGGCAGGCCCTTGCTGGCCTGGCGGTTGTGCGCGGAGGACCCGGTGTCCGCGCAGCGAGGCTACGAAATCGAGTGGGCCGCCGATGACAGCTTCCGTACGGGCGTGTCCAGCAGTGGCATCGTGTCGAGCGACCGGAGTCACGACATCGAGATGCCGGGTCCTGCGCTACGCAGCAGGGAGGTGCGCTGGTGGCGAGTGCGGGTCCGAACCGATCGCGGATGGACACCGTGGAGCAGCCCCGCCCGGGTCGAGGCAGCGCTGCTGGATCAGCAGGACTGGTCGGCCCGCCCTGTCGCTCTGGGCAGCGACATCGGCCGCGGCACGGCAGGGCCCGCTGGGCTGTTCCGCCGTGAGTTCCGGATTCCCGCGAACTGGCGATCCGCCCGCCTGTATGTGACCGCGCTGGGAGTCCACGACACACGGCTCAACGGGGTGGCCGTGGGCGAGGACCTGCTGGAACCGGGCTGGACCAGCTATGGACACCGGTTGCTCTTCTCCACCTATGACGTCACATCGCTGCTGCGACCCGGCGCCAATGTGATCAGCGCGACGGTGGGGGACGGCTGGTACCGGGGCACACTCACGTGGCAGCCGCACCGCAACGTCTACGGAGATGCCTCCGCGCTGATCGCCCAACTCGAAGTCGTTCTGGACAACGGCGAACGGCTTGTCGTGTCCACGGATGACACCTGGCGGGCCGCCACGGGCGAGATCACCTCGGCGGGCCTTTATGAAGGAAGCGTCATCGATCTGCGGCAACGCCAGGGAGGTTGGCGGCTGCCCGGCTTCGACGACGGCACCTGGGAGACGGTTGTCACGTTGGACCTCCCAGCAGGACTCGAGCAGCGGGCCATGCCCGGCGTCCGTGAGATCGAGACCCGACCGGCCGTCCTGTCCGCTCGTCGGGATCGGATACGGGTCGACGCCGGCCAGAACCTCACGGGATACCTGCGCATCACCGCTACGGGCGCTCGGGGCGCCACGGTGGTGGTACGGCACGCCGAAGTCGTCGACGGGAACGACGAACTCCACACCGCCGCCCTGAGGGCCGCCACTTCCACCGACACCTACGTCCTGGCCGATGAGCGCGCCACCGTCCTCAGCCCCGCCTTCACCTTCCACGGCTTCCGCTACGCCGACATCACCTTCGGCCCCGGCGTGACGATCCACGAAGTGGAGGTTGTCGTCGTAGCCTCCGACCTCACCCTCACGGGCGCCTTCTCCTGCTCCGAGGAGTCCGTCAACAGACTCTTCGAAAACGTCCTGTGGTCCCAGCGGGGCAACTTCCTCTCCCTGCCCACCGACTGCCCGCAACGCGACGAGCGTCTGGGCTGGACCGGGGACATACAGGTCTTCGCCTCGACGGCGTGCCACATCTTCGACAGCCGGTCGTTCCTGCGCAACTGGCTGCGGGATCTGGCGGCCGAGCAGTGCGACGACGGTCGCGTCCCCAACGTTGTTCCCGATGTGCTGCACTTGGTGGGCGCCGACGACATGGAGTACGGCAGCACCGGATGGGCGGACGCCGCCGTGATCGTGCCCTGGGCGCTGTACGAGGCGTACGGCGACATGGAGGTGCTGGCGCGGCATGACGACTCCATGCGGAGGTGGGTGGAGTGGAGCAGGCGGCAGTTGGACAGCGACGGCATATGGTCGAGCGGGTTTCACTTCGGTGACTGGCTCGATCCGGGCGCTCCGCCGGACCGCCCTCAGGACGCAACCACACCGACCGCCTTCGTGGCGACTTCCTACTTCGCTCACAGCGCTCGCCTCCTCGCCCGGATGGCGCGGATCCGCGGCCGCGACCAGGATGCCGAGCGCTACGCGGCAATGGGCGACGCCGCGGCCAGGGCGGCGTGGGCACGATACGCCGACGAGGCCATCGGCACCCAGACGGGGTGTGCCATCGCCTTGGAGTTCGGCATCGCGCCGGAGGAGGATCGCGCGGAGATCGGAAAACGACTGGCGGACCTGGTACGGACCGCCGAGGGACGTATTTCCACCGGCTTCCTGGGTACCCCCCTCGTCCTGCCGGCGCTGACAGCCGCGGGGCAGCATGAGCAGGCGTACCAGTTGCTGTTGAACGATCGATGCCCGGGATGGCTGCACCAGGTCCGCCATGGAGCGACGACCATCTGGGAGCGATGGGATGCCATGGACGAGTCGGGCACCATCCACGCCGGTGACCTGAGCAACGGCGCGTCCATGATGTCCTTCAACCACTATGCCTATGGAGCCGTGGCCGCTTGGCTCTTTCGCGTGGTCGCAGGACTGGCACCCGACGCCGAGGCCCCGGGCTACCGCCGGATCGTGTTCGCCCCTGTCCCGGGCGGGGGACTGACCTGGGCCCGGGCGGAGATGAAGACCCGCTACGGCACTGCCTCGATCCGCTGGGAACTCGTCGCGGACAGCGCGTTGTTCACGGCGGACATCGAGATTCCGAGTGGGGCATCGGGTGTGTTCGTCCTGCCGCCCGGCACCCGAGAGGTCGTCAGCGGCGGTGCTGAGCCATCCCCTCACACGTACGGTGCTCACGGCCGAAGGGCGATGACACTACGACCTGGGCGTCACCGGGTGGTACTCGACGTTCGGTCCGAGTGAGCGGTGCCCGGATCGGCCGGGGGCTGTCCGGGCGCCGCGGTTCGGATCAGGTGCAAACGCCCAGTGCGGGCAGGACGGTCTCCGCCACCCGGTACGCCTCCTCGAGCAGGGGGTTGGCCGACAGGATGAAGGTGTCGACGCCCAGGTCCTCGTACTCCTTGAGGCGCTGCACCACCTGGGCGGTGGAGCCGACCACCGCGGTGCCGGGGCCCGGCCGGAACAGGCTCATGCCCGGCCACAGGTTCGGGTGGACCTCCAGCTCGCGGGCCCTGGCCGGCACCCGGCCGCCGTGCTGGCGGAACTGCCGCTGCCAGCCGACGCCGTCCTCCCCGGCGCGGTCGCCGAGTTGCCGGGCGTATGTCGCCTCGCTGGTGACGTCGAGCAGCCGGTCGGCCGCCGCCCACGCCTCGTCCTCGGTGTCGCGGACGATCAGGTGCAGACGCAGGCCGATGCGCAGGGTGCGGCCGTGGGCCGCCGCGCGTTCGCGTACCCGGTCCAGCTTCTCCTTCAGCAGATGCGGCGGCTCGCCCCAGGTGAGGTAGACGTCGACATGCTCGGCGGCCATCTCGATGCCCGGCGCGGAGGAGCCGCCGAACCAGAGCGGTACGTGCGGGCGGCGCACCGGCCCGAGGTCACCGAAGGAGCCGCCGGCGTTCTTCAGATCGTAGAAGCGGCCCTTGTGGTCGAAGACCTCACCGGCGGTGAGCCGTTTGACGATCGACCAGTACTCGGCGCTCAGTTCGTAGCGTGCGTCGTGCTCCACGTCCAGGCCGTACTCGCGCAGCGTCTTCGTCGAGCCGTTGACGACGTTGAAGCGCAGGCGGGGGCCGAAGAGGGTGTCGAAGGTGAGCGCCATCTTGGCGAGCAGGGTCGGGGCGATCAGACCGGGGTGGACGGCGAGCAGCGGCTGGAAGCGGGTGCCGGTGGCGGCGGCGAGGGCGCTGCCCAGCGGCCACACGTCGTACAGGTCGGTCGCGAGCAGCGCCCCGCTGAAGCCGAGCCGTTCCACGGTGCCGGCGAGCTGTTGCAGATAGCCGAGGTCGACCGGGCGCCGCCCCTCCGACTCCCAGGGGTAGGCGCCCTCGCGCGGAATGATGTACCAGAGGACTTCCGAGGCCATGCGCGCTCTCCCCTCAGTCCCGGCGGGCGACGGCGTCGGCGACCGTGACCGGTCCCTCGATGAACCCGGTGCGGACGAAGACGTCGGCGGCCTGCTGCTGTTCGGCGAGGAACGCGTCGCTGACGTCCTCGATGCTCCAGGGCAGGGCGCGCAGGGCCCTCTCCCAGTCGTCGACCGTGCCGCCCTGGTGGTCGGCGGCGATCGCGGCGGCCTCGCGCGGGTGGGCCTTCGCCCAGGCGTCGGCCCGGCCGAGGGCACGGACCAGCGCCTCGACCACCTCGGGCCGCTGCTCGGCCAGGTCCCGCCGGGTGAAGAACACCGAGCGGTCGGTGATGACGTCGCCGGTGCGGACCAGGCTCCGGACGCCTCCGGTGCGCAGGGCGGCCGCCAGCTGCGGGCCCTGGGCGACCCAGGCGGCGATGGCGCCCTCGCGCAGCAGCTTCTCGCTGTCCTCGCCGCCGCGTACCGGGGTGATGTCCTCGGCGTACGACAGTCCGGTATCGTCGAGTGCCTTGGCGACGAGGTGGGTCTGCCAGGAGCCGATGGCCAGGTGCACGGTGCCGCCCTTGAGGTCGGCGACCGTGCGCGCGGGGCTGTCCTCGGTGACGAGGAGGGCGCCGTGGTCGGGGCGCGGGGCGGAGACGGCGACGTAGACGATGTCGTGGCCGGCGGCCTGGGCGGTGACCGGCGGGGTGGAACCGGTGCCGCCGAAGTCGATCACACCTTCGGAGAGCAGCCGCCCGGTGCGCACACCGTCCGTGTAGGGATGGAAGACGACGGTTTCCCCCACTTGGGCGAGTTCCTCGGCGGCGTGGTCGAGGCGGGAGAGGTAGTAGAGGGTGGGGTTGCTGTTGTGGACGCCGATGGTGACGGTCATGCGGAACGCTCCGGTGGTGTGGTGGTGGCGGGCGGCACGCCCAGGTCGGTCAGCAGACGGCGGCGCAGCGCGGTGAAGGCCGGGTCGCCGGGGTCGCGCGGACGCGGGACGTCGACGGTCTCGTCCGTGACGAGCCGGCACTCCCGCAGGACACAGACGCGGTCGGCGAGCCGTACGGCCTCGTCCACGTCGTGGGTGACGAGCAGCACGGCGGGCCGGTGGACCCGGCACAGTTCGCCGACCAGCTCCTGCATGCGCAGCCGGGTCAGGGCGTCCAGGGCGGCGAACGGCTCGTCCAGGAGCAGGAGTTCGGGCTCACGGACCAGGGCTCGGGCGAGCGCCACGCGCTGGGCCTCGCCGCCGGACAGGGTGGCGGGCCAGGCGCGGGCGTGGCTTTCCAGGCCGACCTCGGCGAGGGCGCGGAGCCCCCGGTCCGGGGCGGTCCTCGGCAGGGCGACGATGACGTTGGCCAGCACCCGCTTGGACGGGATCAGCCGTGGTTCCTGGAAGACGATGGTGCGGGTCTCGGGGACCAGCACCTCGCCCGCGTCGGCGCCGTCGAGGGCGCCGAGGATCCTCAGCAGGGTGGTCTTGCCGCTGCCGCTCGCGCCGAGAAGGGCGACGAACTCGCCGCTTGCGATGGTGAGATCCAGGCCGTCGAGGACGGTCCGGTCGGCGAACGCCTTGACGAGGGAACGGACTTGGACGGCGGTGCCGGCCTTCGGGCCGGCCGCGGTGGTCATCGCTCCGCCCTCCGCCACGGCATCAGCACCCGGTCCAGCAGGCGCACGAACGCGTCGGCGAGCAGGCCGAGCAGTCCGTAGACGAGGATGCACACCGCGAGGATGTCCGTACGGGCGTAGCTCTGCGCCTGGGCCATCAGATAGCCGATGCCCGCGGTGGCGTTGATCTCCTCGGCGGCGATCAGCGCGATCACGCTGAGCGTCATCGACAGCCGCAGCCCGGCGAGCAGCGAGGGCAGCGCTCCGGGCAGCACGACCTCGCGGACGATCGCGAACCGGCTCATGCCGAAGCTGCGCATGGCCTCCACCAGCCGGGCGTCGGTGCTGCGGACGCCGCTGGAGGTGGAGACGTACATCGGGAAGGTGGTGGCGACGGCGATCAGCAGGATCTTGGCGATCTCGTTGATGCCGAACCACACCATGAACAGCGGGACCAGGGACAGGAAGGGAATGGTCCGCAGGGTCTGCATGGTGGAGTCGAGCAGTTCGTCGCCGAGGCGGGTGAAACCGGTGACGACGCCGGCCGTGAGGCCGACGGCGAGACCGAGCAGCAGGCCGAGTCCGGAGCGGGTCAGGGAGGTGACGAGCGCGTCGGGCAGCTGGCCGTTGCCCCACAGCTCGCCGACCGCGCGGACCACGTCGGCGGGCGAGGCGAGCACGTCCGGGGTGAGGGCGCCGGTCGCCGAGGCGGCCCACCAGAGCACGAGCAGCGCGAGCGGCCCGAGGGCGCGTACGGCCGCCCTGAACCGGCGCGGCCGTGGGCGCCGGGCGACGGGCCGGGGCGTCACCAGCTCCCGGTTCCCGGCCGGCGCGGCCGGGATGTCGTGGACGGCGGTCATGACAGCTCGGTGACGTCGAGGAGATGGGCGGCGACGTCGACCTCGCTGCGGGTGACCTTGTGCTCGGCGTAGAAGTGGGCGACGGCCTTGAACCGGGTGATGTCGGCGTCCGTGATCGGCTCGACGGTCCCGCCCTTCGAGGCGAGTTCGGTCTGTACGCGTTTCGCCTCGCCGGTGAGCGCCTGGGGGCCGGCGTCGGTGTTGACGTTCAGGTAGGCGGCGGGGTCCTGCTTCTCCTTGACGCTGCCCTCGTGCAGATAGGCGTAAAGGGCCTTGACCACCTCGGGGTGCTTGTCCGAGAAGGCGGTGCGCACGGCGCTCAGGCTGTAGTTGTCCGAGCCGATGGCCGCGCCGTCGGTGAGGAAGTGCGCTTTGCCGGTGCCGAGTTCGGCCACGGAGTACGTCGCCCACACCGCCCAGGCGTCCACCTTGCCGCTGTTGAAGACGGCCGCCGTCTGGTCGGGCCGCAGATAGACCCGTTCGACCTCGTCCTCGGGGACGCCCGCCTTCTCCAGGGCCTTCAGCAGCAGGTACTCACCGGTCCCGCCCTGGTTGACGGCGACCTTCTTGCCGATCAGGTCCTTGACGGACGCGATCGAGGAGCCGTTCTTGACCAGGATGCCCTCGCCGGCCCCGTCGGGCGCGGTGGCGGTGAAGAACTTGAAACCGGGGTTCTGCGCCAGTGAGGTGATGCCGGAGGTGATGGAGCCGGTGGCGATGTCCAGCTGGTCGGCGTTGAGGGCCTGCGCGGCCGGTGCGAAGGGGCCCGCGCTGCCGGTCCAGGCGACCTTGGCGTGCACCTTGGCCAGGGCTTCGGCGAGCGAGCCGTCCTTCTTGCCGACCGCGAGCACACCGGAGTTGCCGGGGTCGGGGATGCGCACGGTGACCGTGGCGGCGGAGTCCGGGCCGGTGTCGGCCTGCGAGCTGCCACAGGCGGTCAGGGCGGCGAGCGCGATGACGGTGGCGAGGGCGGCGGGGAGCGATCTGGAGGCGCGCATGGCAGTCCTACGGGTGGAGTGAGCGGGGGCGGGACGTGGGCTCGGCGAGCCGGCGGCGGGCTCGGCGCAGGGGTTCCGGGTCGGCCCAGGCGTGGACGTCGACGGGCCCGGCCAGAAAGCCGTGTTCGCGCAGCGCCGTCTCCTGGAGGGCCAGCAGGGAGAGTCGTTCGGCGGAGAGGTCGGGGTGCAGGCTGCGGTGGGTGCCGGGGCGGTAGGCGCCGCGTACGCCCTCGGCGCCGGCGCCGGTCTCGGCGCCCAGGATGCGGGCGACCTCGTCCGGCTGCTCGGCCGCCCAGTCGGCGGCGCGCAGCAGCACGGCGAGGAACCGGTCGACCAGGTCGGGGTGTTCGTCGAGCAGCCGCTGGTGGACGGTGATGGGGCGCGGGGTGCCGTTGTTCACGCGGTGGCTGCGGTCGGGTAGTTGGTCGAGTTCGACGGCGACCTCGGCACCGGCCCGACGCGCCGCCTCGACGGCGACGGCGCCCTTGACGTACACGGCGTCGACGTCACCGCGGGCCAGCGCGGCCAGTTCGGCCTGCCACTGCCCGGTGTGGCCGGCGGCGGGCACATCGACCGGCCGGGTGTCGTCGAGACCGAGTCCCGCGGAGGCCAGCGCGCCCTCGAAGCCGCGCAGCGCCATGGCCCGCCAGAAGTCGATGGGGATGGAGTGCCGGGGCAGGGCCGGCCGCAGCCCGCGCAGGGCGGCGGCGCCCCGGATCCCCGATCCGGGCCGGACCAGGACCACTTGGCGTTCCTCGATCCAGGTCAGGCCGATCAGCCGGGTCTCGGCACCGCGTGAACGGGCCCACAGGGCGGGCACGTTGCCGCCCTCCCGGAACAGCGCGGGCAGTTCGTGGGTGTAGTGGGTGCCGCGGATGTCCGCGCCGACGTCGGCCTCGGTGTCCTGAAGCGACCGCACGGCGATCCCCTCCGGCGTGAACTCCTCGGCCAGCCACCGCCGGTCGGCGGCGATACCGGTCGCGGTGGGCACAGGACAACGGGTGAACCACAGGGTCTCGGGCAGGGGCGGGTGCGTCATGGGTTCCTTCCCCGGAGGGCTGCTCACCGCTGCGGCGGCGAGACGGAGACGGGTGCGGGCGGGGTGCTGCGTCGCCGCCGGCGCGCCTGACGGGCGGCGGGCCGGCAGCCGGCACAGGGCCGGCGCGGCGAGCGGAACCCCACCGGGAGGTGAGGTACGGAGGTGTCGTCCTGTTTGGAGCGGGGCGGGCCGCCGTCCGGCGTGGCGGCTGTCACGGACGGCCGGGTACGGCGGGACCGGCGGCGGGGTGGGCCGTGACCATGCCGGGCCGATGTCAGCAGGTGGCTGTGCGGCGGTGCGGGGCAGTGGGGCTGCTGCGAGGGACAGCCGCGGGGAGCCGCGGCGACCTCGCGGTGCCGGTCAGCGACAGACGGCGCTGGCGACGCGGCCGAGGTCGACGTGGCGGCGCACGGTCAGCGAAGGCGTGGCCATGACGTGCATCGCTTTCGCCCCTTCCGACGGCTCCCACCGGATCCGTTCCGGCGGCGTGACCGCAGCCTGACATGCGCCGCGAGCGGGCGGCAAGCGGCTTCCCATGATGTGGGAACGGGCGTGAACAGACTGTTTCAGCAGGGGGCGAGGGGTCTTCCGGCTTGCCGCGATGTGGGAATCTCGAAGCGACCCGAGGGGCCCGGAACCGGGTTCGAAACACGCCCCCGGGCGGGTGAGGGGAAGCCGATGGAGCGGGAGGTGTACGGGGTCGTGGCGCAGACTCGGGTCGCCGGGACCCAGGCGGTGCAGCGGGCGCTGGACGTGCTGCACTGCTTCCACGACAACGCCCCCGACCTCAGCGCCTCGGAGATCTCCCGCAGGCTCGGTCTGTCCACGTCCACCGCGCACCGGCTGGCCCGCACCCTGCTCGGCGCCGGGTTCCTGGAGCAGGACCCGCGTACCGCCCGCTACCGGCTCGGTCCCGCCGTGACCGAACTCGGGCGGCTCTCCTACCACCAGCGCGGGCTGCACCTGGCGTCGCCCGAACTCGCCGACCTGGCCCGGCGCACCGGCGCGACCGCCGACCTGGCGCTGCGCAGCGGGCCGCACGCGGTGATCGTGGCCGGCGGCTCGGTCACCCCGAAGGTGGGGCTGCGCCGCCCACTGCACTCCACCGCGCTGGGCAAGGTCCTGCTGGCGTGGCCACGCCCGGGAGAGGCGGGGACGCAGTCGCTTCCGCCGTTGCGGGCGTTCACCGACCGCACGATCGTCGACCGGGATCGGCTGGCCGAGGAGTTGGAGCGGGTGCGCGCGCAGCGGTACGCCCTCAACGACGGCGAGTCCGCGCTGGGCATCCGTACCGTCGCCGTGCCCGTCCTCGACCACCTGGGATCGGCGCGGTTCGCGCTCGCCGTACGGGGCACGCCCGACCTCATCGCCGGTGACCGTGTCGAGTGGTTCCTCGAACAGGCGCGGGCGTGCGCGGGGGCGCTGGAGGTCCTGCTGCTGCCCCCCTCGCAGCGCAACACGACCGCCACCCCGTGACCAGGCGGCCCGCGGCGGCACCTCGGACACCGTGACCGACCCGGCCGGTGTCTGTCCGGACGCCGTACCGCTTGGGGAAGCTCGGCCACGACCAGCCATTGCGCGGGGCAGAGGTGAAGCGCCACGGCGGTTGCCGCGGGCGGCCTACGCTCATGGCATGACGATCACTTACGAATGGCGGGGCGAGTTCGAGAACGCAGCCGTCAACGTGCTCCACGCGGAGGGCTTCGACCACCGAGTCCTGGACATCGACTGGCTGGAGCAGGTGCATCGCCACAGCCTCGGCTGGGTCTGCGCCCGGCGCGACGGCGAACTTGTCGGCTTCGTCAACGTCGCCTGGGACGGTGGGGTCCACGCCTTCGTCCTGGACACCATGGTCAGGGCAGACCTTCGCCGCTCCGGGATCGGGGCCGCACTGGTGGCCGCGGCAGTCCGGGGTGCCCGGGCAGCGCACTGCGAGTGGCTGCACGTCGACTTCGACGACGACCTGCGGGCGTTCTACTTCGACGCCTGCGGATTCAAGCCGACGAAGGCGGGCCACATCGCGCTCTGACCGCGCGCCGGAGACAGGCCGTGCCGGTGCCGCACCGGTTCCGCGAGCGCGGCTGCATGCTCTACCCGGCCCGGGGCGCCGACGACTCGCCGTCACGCCGGGCGCTCTGGTCGGGGGACTCCGCCTGGGGGACACCGACACCGAGACCGAGACCGCGGGCTCGGCGCTGCCGTACGAGCATCACGAGCCGTATTCCGGCCAGAGTCGGTGGTACGGCGTGCGCCGCGGGGAGACCGGAGCGCGGGCAACGGCGCCGAGGCCGCCGGGCAGGGCCGCGAACGCATGCGACCGGGTCGACCGGGTGCAGAATCGCGCCGTTGCCCGTGCCGGTGGCGCCGGTCGGACCGAGCGGGAGGTCCCGGTCACGCGGTTGTGGTGTGGTCGTCGGCCGGGTGGCCGGGTCCTGGCTCGGGGGTGCCCTCGATCCGTCGGAGGACCCGCTCCACGAGGTCGAGGGTCTCCGTGTGCCCGGCGGTCATGCCGAGAGACTTCTCCATGACGAGGACACGGGCGAGCGCCGTGGTCACCACGAGCAGCGCGACGGGAGGCACGTCCGGCAGGGAGAGTCTCCCCTCGGCGGCCTTGCGGACGATGATCTCCTCCTGTGCCCGGCGGTAGCGTTCCGCGTGGGCGGCGAGTTCGGCGTGGATGGCCTTGCGGTGGTTGGCCAGCGCCATGAACTCCGTGATCAGTGCGGCTCCGGGCTGGCTGCTGAGTTCCCACAGGGCGTGCAGCGGCTGCGGGGAGTCGAGCACGCGCGCCGAGATCTCCCGTTCCTGCTCCGCCCGCCGCCGTAGCACCGCGAGGAAGAGGTCGTCGAGCGTGCGGAAGTAGTAGAGAACCAGCGCGGGTGCGACATCGGCCTCCCGCGCCACCCGGCGGATGCCGACGGAGGCGTACCCCTCCTTGAGCATCAGCCGCTCGGTGATGTCCAGCAGCCGCAGCCGCGTTCTGGAGTTCTCGGTACCCATACGGCGAGACGCAGTCATGGGGTCATTGTCCTTGACGGGTCCGGGACCCGATGTTAAACAGTTGTTCAGCGCATCTGTTGAACAGCCGTTCAGCGCCGGGTTCTTCGGGCTGATCCACCCATGACCGGCGGTCGGGCCGGGTGAACGGAGGGCGAGGCCGATGGCAGGGACCACGGACGAGGCGGCGCCGGCCGGCTCCTCCCAGGTGCTCGGCTCCGATCGAGCAGGGCCGAACCCCTACACGGGCACCCGCACCCCGCGCGTCGAGGACCCGCGGCTGCTGACCGGCACCGGCACCTACGTCGACGACATCGTGCGGCCCGGGATGCTGCACGCCTGCTTCGTACGCAGTCCCGTCGCTCGGGCACGCATCACCGGGGTGGACGTCTCGCAGGCGCTGGCCCTTCCCGGTGTCCACGCCGTCTTCGTCGCGGCCGACCTCAATCCCGGCGTACACGAACAGTGGTACTCGCTCAACGGGCGGGACGACCCCGACACCCCCCGCCCGCCGCTCGCCGAGGGCGAAGTGCGCTTCGTCGGAGACCCCGTGGCCATGGTCGTCGCCGTGGACCGCTACATCGCCGAGGACGCGGCCGAACTGGTCGTGGTCGACTACGAGCCCCTTTTGCCCGTCGTCGACTACACCACCGCGCTTCAGTCGCCCGAATCGGTCCACGCCACCCACCCCGACAACCTGGTGGGCCGGCTCGGCGGACGTCCGATGGACGAACTCGCGCCCGTCTTCGCGAGCGCGGCACACGTGGTGAGCAGCACCGTCCACCAGCAGTCCCACGGGCCGGTGCCGATGGAGACCCGTGGGATCATCGCCGAATGGTCGGCGCCCGCCGGGGAGATGACGATCTGGGCGGCGACCCAGTCCCCGCACGAGGTCCGCTCCTTCGGCGCGCGGCTGCTCGGCGTCGACGAACACCGGGTGCGGGTGGTGATGCGGGACACCGGCGGGGGATTCGGGCAGAAGGTGCTGCCGCAGCGCGAGGACATGTGCGTCATGCTGGCGGCGGTCAGGCTGCCCGTGGCGCTGAAGTGGATCGAGGACCGGCAGGAGCATCTGCTGGCGGCCGGCCAGGCGCGCCACGAGCACGGCGAGGCGAGGATGGCCTTCGACGACGACGGGCGGATCCTGGCCGCCACCCTCGACCACGTCCAGGACGCGGGCGCCTACCCGACGCCGTCGCCCGTGCAGAGCGGCATCGCCGTGGGCATGCTGTTCCCCGGCCCGTACCGCATCCCCGAAGGCACCTTCTCCTCCCGGTTCGTGTTCTCGAACACCAGCGGCCGGGTGGCCTATCGAGGTCCCTGGCAGTTCGAGTCGATGGCGCGCGAAGTCCTCCTCGACACCGCCGCGCGCCGCCTGGGCATGGACCCCGTCGAACTGCGGCGCCGCAACATGCTGCGCCGCGACGACCTGCCCACCGCCAACTGCCTGGGCATGCCCTACGACCACATCACTGCCTACGAGACCTTCGAACAGGCGCTGGAGATGCTCGACTACCCGGCCTTCCGGCGCGAGCAGGAACGGGCCCGCGCCCAGGGGCGCCATCTCGGCGTCGGCACCTGCACCTACGTCGAACCCACCGCGGGCGCCACACCGTTCCACGGCACCGAGGGCGCGACCATCCGTATCGAGCCCTCCGGCAAGGTCAACGTCTACGTCGCCGGCGGCTCGTGCGGGAACAGCCTGGAGACGACCGTCGTCCAGCTCACCGCCGACGCGCTCGGCGTGGCCATCGAGGACGTCAGCACCATCCAGGGCGACACCGCTGTCACCCCGTTCGGCGGCGGTACGGGCGGCAGCCGGTCGGGCCCCATGACGGCCGGTGCGATCGCCGAGACCGCCGCCGGACTGCGGACACGCATCCTCACGATCGCGGCGCACCGCTTGGACGTCGCCGTGGGCGAGGTGGAGTTGGCCCGGAGCAGGGCATCGGTGAGGGGCAGGCCCGAGCGCGGACTGCCCCTCGCCGAGATCGCCGACATCGCCTACTTCCAGGTCCACGCGCTGCCACCGGGTGTGCCGGCCGGACTGGAGGCGAGCGGCCGCTACCGCACACCGCACCTCATGATCTGGTCCAACGCCACACATGTGTGCACCTGCGAGGTGGACGTGGTGACCGGCGGCGTGCGACTGCTGCGGTACATCGTCAGCGAGGACTGCGGGCCCATGATCAACCCCAGTGTGGTGGAGGGCCAGATCCTCGGCGGCACCGTCCAGGGAATCGGCGGCGCCCTCTACGAACACCTCGCCTACGACGACGAGGGCAACCCGCTGGCCACCACCTTCATGGACTACCTGCTGCCCACGGCCACCGAGGTGCCCACCATCGAACTCGGGCACATCGAAACCCCCGGCCCCGGCCCCGGGGGATACAAGGGGGTCGGCGAGGGCGGCGCGATCGGCTCCGCCCCGGCCGTCGTGAACGCCGTCGCAGACGCCCTCGCGCCGTTCGGGGTGGAGATCACCAGGCTGCCGCTGACACCCGCGTCGATCGTCGGGCTCCTCGAAGAGGCCAGGACCGGGCCGCGCGGGGCGGTGACCGTATGAAACCGGCATCGTTCGAGTACCACGCACCCGCCGACGCCGAGGAGGCCGTCGCCCTGCTCGCCGACCTGGGCGACGAGGCGAAGGCCATCGCCGGCGGGCAGAGCCTCGTCCCCATGCTGGCGCTGCGCCTCGCGTCCTTCGGACACCTCGTCGATCTGCGCCGCCTGGACGGACTGCGGGGCATCGAGCACCGCGACGGGGCGCTGCGGATCGGTGCGACCACGACCCAGGCCACCGTGCAGCGCTCGCAGGAGGTACGAGCCGCCGTGCCCCTGCTGGCCCGCGCCACACCGCTGATCGGCCACTTCCAGATCCGCAGCCGCGGCACCGTCGGAGGCTCGCTCGCCCACGCCGACGCCGCGGCCGAGTACCCCGCGGTGGCACTGGCCCTGGACGCCGAGTTGCAGACCCTGTCGGTCCGCGGACCCCGCACCGTCCCCGCCGCACGGTTCTTCACCGGCATGTGGAGCACCGCCCTGGACGAGGACGAACTGCTGACGGCCGTGGTCTTCCCCGTCTGGCGCCGCCCCTGCGGATTCGCCGTCGAGGAATTCGCCCGCAGGAGCGGCGACTTCGCCCTCGCCGGGGCCGCCGTCGCCGTGGGCCTCGACCCCGGCGGACGGATCGACCGGTGCGCCATCGCCCTGTTCGGCCTCGGCCCGGCCCCCTGCCGGGCCGAGGCGGCTCAGACGGCGCTGATCGGGTCCGAACCCGCCGAGGAGAAGGCCGACGACATCGCGGACCTCGCCCTGTCGGCCCTCGACTCGGTTCCGTCCGATCTGCACGGATCGGCCGGCTATCGCAAGCGTGTGGGCGCGGCCATGGTGGCCCGCGCCTGGCGGCGCGCCGTACGGGAGGCGGTCCATGGCTGACATCGACATCCGGATACGGATCAACGGCGTCCCGCGTCGTGACACCGTGCCGCCCCGGCTCACCCTCGCCGACTTCCTGCGGATCAACTGCGGCCTGACCGGCACACACCTCGGATGCGAGCACGGGGTCTGCGGCGCCTGCACGGTCCTGCTGGACGGCGAGGCCGTCCGGGCCTGCCTGGTGTTCGCCGTGCAGGCCGACGGCTCGGAGGTGACCACCGTCGAAGGGCTTGCCTCGCCGAGCGGTGAACTCTCCACCGTCCAGGAGGCCTTCAGGGAGCAGCACGCACTGCAGTGCGGGTTCTGCACCCCGGGTTTCGTGGTCTCGGTCACCGCGTTCCTCGCCGAGAACCCCAAGCCCACCGACGAGGAGATCCGCGACGCTCTGTCCGGGAACCTGTGCCGCTGCACCGGCTACCAGGGGATCGTCAACGCCGTCCGGGCCGCCGCCGACACCGGGGACTCCGCATGAAGCTGCAGAACAAGCTCAGCATTCCCGCGTCGACGGAGGAGGCCTGGCGGGTCCTGCTCGACATCGAGCGGGTCACCCCCTGTGTGCCCGGGGCGACGCTCACCTCCCGCAGCGGCGACGGCTACCACGGCTCGATCAAGGTCAAGCTGGGTCCCATCGCCCTCACCTACCACGGCAGCGTGAGGTTTCTGTCGCTGAACGAGCAGGACAGGACCGTCGTGCTGGAGGCGGGCGGCCGGGAGACACGGGGCAACGGCACCGCCAAGGCCCGGGTGACCTGCCGCCTGGTCGGCTCCGGCGACGCCTCCACCGATGTGTTCGTGGACACCGATCTGGCCATCACGGGCAAGCCCGCCCAGTTCGGACGCGGAACCCTCGGCGAGGTCGCGGGCACGCTCATCGGTCGGTTCGCCGAGAACCTCGCCCGCGAACTCGCCGTGACCTCGCCGCCGCATCCCGCATCCGCACACCTGCCGTCCGCACACCTGCCGTCCGCGGACCTGCCGTCCGCGGGTCCGTCGTCCGCGGGTCCGTCGTCCGCGGGTTCGCTGTCCGCGGGTTCGTCGTCCGGCGGTGTGGTGTCGCAGGATCCGAGGTCCGCAGAGCCGCCGTCCGTGGGTCCGCCGTCTGCCGGTGCGGTGTCGCAGGACCTGTCGTCCGCGGACCTGTCGTCCGCGGGTCCGTCGCCGACGGGTTCGCTGTCCGCGGGTTCGTCGTCCGGCGGTGTGGTGTCGCAGGATCCGACGTCCGCAGAGGCGACGTCCGCGGGTTCGCTGTTCGTCGACGGGGCGCCGGTGGACCGGGTGTCCCCGGGGACGCCGCCCGCCGGGCGGCTGGCCGGCGCCCCGCTGTTCCCCGATTCGCCCTCCGCAGGCCCGCCCCTCGCCAACACGCCGTCCGCGGAGGCGTTCTGCGTCTGCCGGGCGGACGGGGAGCGGTCCCCGCGCACCGCGGACTTCGGCCAGGGCGGGCCCGGGCGCGCCGCACCGCGCCGGACCGCCGCACCGATCGACCTCATCGACGCGGTCGGCGCGGGAGCCGTCAAGCGCCTCGTGCCGCCCACCACGGCACTCGCCGCGCTGCTGATCATCGCGCTCGTGCTGCGCGGCCGACGACGCGACGACCGGTGACCCGGTCCCCTCGTCGCCATGACCATGCCCCCATCAAGGAAACGAGGTAGTCATGTCCGGACGAGTCGCAGGCAAGGTCGCCTTCATCACCGGCGCGGCACGCGGCCAGGGACGCAGCCACGCCGTACGGCTGGCCGAGGAGGGCGCCGACATCATCGCCGTCGACGTGTGCAAGCAGCTCGACGGCGTGCAGTTCCCCATGTCCACGCCCGAGGACCTGGAGGAGACGGTCAACCGGGTGCAGAAACTGGGCCGGCGCATCATCGCCGTACAGGCGGACGTGCGCGACCACGACGCGCTCAGGTCGGCGGTGGACCACGGTGTGGCCGAACTCGGCCGTCTGGACATCGTCGTGGCCAACGCGGGCCTCGGCAGCGACGGCAGCCGGCTCGATGCCATGTCCGAGAAGACCTGGCGCGACATGATCGACGTCAATCTGACCGGCGTATGGCTGACCACCAAGGTGGCCACCCCGCACCTCCTCGCGGGCGGTCGCGGCGGATCGGTCGTTCTGACGAGTTCCGTCGGAGGACTCAGGGGCCACGCCAACATCGGGCACTACATCGCCGCCAAGCACGGTGTGGTGGGACTCATGCGCACCCTCGCCTGGGAGCTGGGAGAACATGGCATACGCGTCAACTCGCTGCACCCCACCCAGGTGAACACGCCGATGGTGATGCACGAGGGCACCTACCGTATGTTCCGCCCGGACCTGGAGAACCCCACCGTCGACGACTTCGCGGCGGTGTCGCAAGGCATGCACCTGCTGCCCACTCCGTGGGTGGAGCCGCTGGACATCAGCAACGCCGTCCTGTTCCTGGCCTCCGAGGAGGGCCGCTTCGTGACCGGTGTGACCCTGCCGGTCGACGCCGGCGCCATGCTCAAGTGAGCCGCCGGACACCGGCCGCAGCGGCGAGAACGAGGCACGCGGCCGGCCCAGAACCCCTCGCACACCGTCAGGAGGTGTGTTCGTGACCACTGCCGACACGATCTACTGGGACCCCTACGACCCCGCCCTCGCGCGCGACCCCTACCCCGTGTACAGCCGGCTGCGTGAGGAAGAGCCGCTCTACTACAACGACAAGCACGACTTCTACGCCGTCAGCCGGTTCGCCGACTGCCAGCGCGGCCTCGCCGACTGGCAGACCTTCTCCTCGGCGCGGGGAGACATCCTGGAGATCATCCAGGCGAACATCGACCTTCCGCCCGGCACCCTCATCTTCGAGGACCCTCCCGTCCACGACATCCACCGCCGTCTGCTCGCCCGGGTGTTCACACCACGCCGGATCGCCATGCTGGAGCCGCGGGTACGGGCCTTCTGCCGGCGGGCGCTGGAGCCGGTGACCGGCGCCGAGCGGTTCGACCTCGTCGAGGCCGTCGGCGCTGAGATGCCCATGCGGGTGATCGGGATGCTCCTCGGCATCCCGGAATCGGACCAGCCGGCCATCCGCGACCGTACGGACGAGACGCTGGGCACCGAGGACGGCGGAAAGATCAACCAGGAGGACATCCTCAGCACCGAGGCGTTCCGTGACTACATCGAGTGGCGCAAGCAGCATCCCTCGGACGACCTCATGACCGAGTTGATGACCGCCGAGTTCGAGGACGAGCGGGGGACCACGCGCACGCTCACGGACGACGAGGTCCTCACCTACTGCACCGTGGTGGCCGGCGCCGGGAACGAGACGACGGGACGCCTCATCGGCTGGTTCGGCGCCCTGATGGCCCGTTATCCCGAGCAGCGCCGGGAACTGGTGGCCGACCCGTCCCTCATCACGAACGCGATCGAGGAGATCCTGCGTTTCGAGCCGACCGGCCCGTTCACCGCGCGCTATGTGACCGAGGACGTGGAGCTGTACGACCGGACCGTGCCGGCCGGGAGCGCCGTCCTGTTCATCCAGGCCGCCGCCAACCGCGACCCCCGGCGCTTCTCCGACCCGGACCGGTTCGACATCCACCGGGTCACCCAGCACATGACCTTCGGTGTCGGCGCCCACTACTGCCTGGGCGCGGCCCTGGCCAGGCTGGAGGGCCGGGTGGCGGCGGAGGAGATCCTGGGGCGCTTCCCGGCCTGGGACGTGGACTGGGACCACGCGGAACTGGCGCAGACCTCGACCGTGCGCGGCTGGAAGACGCTGCCGCTCGTCATCGAAGGAGCGTCGCGGTGACCGATCACTGGAAGGTCGCAGTCGACCCGCGGGTCTGCGTCCGCACGGGGCTGTGCGCGGCCTCCGCGCCCACGGAGTTCGAACTGGACCGCAACGGCCGGGGACGCGCGCGGTCCGAGACACTGCCGGCTTCCGAGGTGGTGCTGGAAGTGGCCGAGTCGTGCCCCATCGAGGCGATCTCGATCACCGACGCGGACACCGGAAGAGGGATCTTTCCGCCGGAGCCATGAGCGAGCGGCCGTACGGCACACGGCCCAGCGGGCGCCGCGCCACTTCACCCCGATTCCGCCCGGGGCGCCGGGCCCTGTCGCTCCCGGGGGAGGAAACGCCTGCCGCGCAAGCGGTCACCCACGCGCCGCGAGCACCGTCTGGAGCCCGCGGCCGGTGGAGAGTTGGGGGTCCGTCGGCCATACGCCGCGAGCACCGTCTGGAGCCCGCGGCCGGTGGAGAGTTGGGGGTCCGTCGGCCATACGCCGCGAGCACCGTCTGAAACCCGTGACCGGTGGAGAGTCGGGGGTTCATCGGCCATGTGGCGTGCGTCGACCGCGACGCGGATCGGCTGTGACACCTCGCTCGGCGTCGCGGGACCCGGTTTCCACGAGCCCTGGACCAATGGCGGCCGGGTGTGCGGCCCAAGTGTGCGATCCGCTGCTCTCGACCGTACGGAGTGCTCCCGCGTCCAGGACACCACCGTACGGCCGCGGAGCGGAAGGAACGTCAGCTGAGCAATGTCGCGACGTGGCTCTCTCGCACCGGTGTCCGGCCCGCCGCACGCGGCAACCGGAAGGTGTTCACCGCGCCGCTCCTGCCGGACGGCACGAGTGGTCTGGCCGAGTGTGCTGCCTCGGCGCGGACAACCGGCCCGCGCGGCGACGCCATCGGCTCCGGCCGGCACCCGGGAAAGGACCGGCCGAGCAGGCGTCCGCGTCCACCGGGTGGCCCCGGGAACTCATGTGCTTGACGTCTCCTGACCGTTGTGTCGGCGTGCCGGCGGGGTGCGCCGGGCGGTGGGCCGGTGTGGGAACGGCAGGCGTACGTTCGGCAGCAGCGGGGCGAGTGATCGGTGGCGCCAGGCCGAGGCGGTCACACCGGTGCCGTACGCCAGGTCGTCGAGGCATCTGAGGGCCGTCCACCGTCCGAGGTCCAGGGCGGGGCCGCGCATGGCCCACTCCGCGACGACGGGGGCGAGCATGGCGGCCGAGGCCAGGCGGGCGGCCCTGCTGCGGTGCGCCGCCCCGAGACACAGCAGCCCCAGCGGCCACCACTCGCGGCGCAACGCAAGACCGAGCGTGGCCGTGTCGGCGGCCAGGCCCTGACCCACCACGGACGCGCTCAGTCCCGTCGCGCCCGGCGTCCCCTTCAGGCGGTGCCGTAGCAGCGCCGTGGCCAGCAGGGTGCTCAGGACCGCCGAGCGCGGGTGCCCCCCGGCGACGCAGGCCAGGGTGAGGAGGTTCCAGGCGGAGGGCCGGGCCGGTGCGAGCCTGCCGGGGTGGCGGTCGGCCAACGGCGCGGCGGACGTGCCGTACTCATGGCGGCGCCGCGCCCAGTCACGCGGGCCGAGCCGGGGCGTGTGGACGACGCGGGCCCGCGGCTGGTACCGCACATGCAGGCCGCGGTCGTGCAGCCGCCAGACGAGGTCGACATCCTCGCCGAGCCGCAGATCCTCGTCGAAGGCGCCATCGCCCAGCATGTCCCTGCGGACGAGGAGCGTGGCGGTCGGTACGAAGCCGACCCGCGCGCCGGGACGCACCAGCGCCTGGCCCTGCCCCAGGTCGAGGGCGGAGCGCGCGGCCTCGTAACGGGCGAGCAGACCGGTCGGGCGCAAGGGCACGGCCGGCACGATCCGCGGGGCGACGGCGGCGACCTTCGGGTCGTCGAAGGACGGGACGAGGATGTCGAGCCAGCCGTCCTCGGGGCGGCAGTCGGAGTCGACGAACGCGACCAGCGGGCTACGGACCAGAGCCAGACCGGTGTTGCGGGCCGCCGCCGGGCCACGGTTGACCGCGTGGCGCACCAGGCGCGCTCCATGAGCCTCGGCGGCGGCGCGCACCGGCGCGGGGTCGGGCGAGCCGTCGTCCACGACGATGACCGGCAGGCCCCGCAGCGAGGCCAGGCAGCGGTCCAGTTCCGCCGGCCGCCCGAAGGCGGGGACCACGACCGTCACCGGATGCGGACCCGGCCGGGGCGCCGGTACCGGGTGGGCCAGCCCCCGGTCGAGCAACTGCCGGGCCAGGACGCGCCCCACCGTCGTACCGGGGGAAAGACCGGTCCGCCCGGCGCGACGCAGAGCGGCGAGATGGGGGAGTGCGGCCTCCTTGAAGAGGGCGACTGCCCACGGGGCGCCGCCGGTCACCACCCGCCCTCCCGCCCGGAAGACGAGGCCGCGGTCGAGTGCGACCGGCAGCCCGCTCGGCGCCGGTGACGACGGTGCGTTCACACTCATCGCATCAGCCTCCCCAGGCCGTCGACGCGCCAGGCCGTGATCCGCCCGGCCACGTCCGACGCCAACTCCCTCAGCATTCGGCCCCCTTGGTCCGCGCTCGCCCCGGTCGGATCGCCCAGCACGCCGGTGGGAGACACCGAGCGGACCCCGCCGGCCCGCAACCGGGGCATGATCGCCGCGAGCGGCCGGCGCTCGCCGGGGGCGGCCCGTGCCATGAGCACCCGTTCCGGGGCGAGGTGCAGCAGCAGCGAAGTCTCCGTGACACCGGCGTGCGCGTCGCCGCCGGGGACGTCGCAGCCGGTCCAGGCGACGTCGTGCCCCTCGCGGCGCAGCGCGCCGACGGCCGCCTTCAGCGTCTCGTGGTTGCCGCCGTGCCCGTTGACGAACGCGATCCGGCCGGCCCACAGGGCCAGCGAACGCACCGTTTCGACGAGCACGGCCCACAGGGCCTCATGGCCGAGGGAGACGGTGCCCGGGAACCCCGCGTGCTCCCCGCTCGCCCCGTACGGGAGCGCCGGCGCCACCAGTGCCGTACCGGGCAGGAGACCGGCGGCCTGTTCCGCCACGGCCCGTGCGATCACGCTGTCGGTGGACAGGGGCAGATGGGGGCCGTGCTGCTCGGTGGAGCCGAGCGGGACGAGGACCAGGGCGCCGCACGGAACATCGGGCCAGAGCGTGTCCGCGAGCCGGCCGGGCACTCAGCGCCCCGCGGCCGGGCCGCCGCCGAGCCGCACGGTGAATCCGGGCGGCACATACAAGTCCTTGGGGCCCAGTTCGTGGACCGAGGAGCGGCCGAGTCCCAGGACCGCGGAGTCCAGGCCGCCGCGCAGGATGTCGAGGACGTTCTCCACACCGGCCTGGCCGTTCGCGGCCAGCCCCCACAGATAGGCGCGGCCGATCAGCACGGCCCGCGCGCCGAGGGCGAGCGCCTTGGCGACATCACCGCCGCGCCGCACTCCGCCGTCGAGCAGCACCTCGATCTCGTCCCCGACCGCCTCGGCGATCGCGGGCAGCAGGCGGACGGTCGCGGGTGTGGTGTCCAGGTTGTTGCCCCCGTGATTGGACACGGAGATCGCGTCCACCCCCGCGTCGACCGCCCGCCGCGCGTCGTCGACCCGGCACACCCCCTTCAGCAGGAACGGCCCGCCCCACTCCTCCCGCAGCCACTTGACGTCGTCCCATGTCGGTGGCGGGGTTCCCATCCACTCCCCGTACGCCCCGAAGAACGTCGGCGCGGGCCGTCCCGGCGCCGCCAGGTTCGGCACGGTCAGCTCCGGTACGCCGCCGGAGCGCGCGAACCGCCACGACCAGGCGGGCCGGGCGAGGACCTGGGGCGCCATCCGCAGCGCCGTCCGCACGTCGATCCGCTCCGGGATCCGCGGACTGCCCCAGTCGCGGCCCTGCGAGAACGACCAGTCCAGGGTCGCGATGAGCGCCTTCGCCCCGGCCCGGCGCGCCCGGTCCATCCGTTGCAGCATCACCTGGCGCTCGCCGCTCCAGTACACCTGGAAGAACACCTTCGGATGGGCCGCGCAGACCTCCTCCACCGGCTTGCTCGCGAACGAACTCAGCCCCATGATCACACCTCGGTTCGCCGCGGCCCGGGCGACGGCGACCTCGCCGTCCGGATCGACCGCCTGGACGCCGGTGGGGGAGACGACCACCGGGAAGGAGGTCTCCACCCCCATCACCGTCGTGGCCAGTTCACGGTGGCCGTGATGTCCGGCCACGCGTGGTGCGAAGCCGAGGTCGGCGAAGGCGGCGGTGTTGTCGCCGGCCGTCCGGCCGCGTTCGGACCCGGCCAGCAGCGCGCCGTAGACACTGGCGGGCAGGCGCCCGCGTGCCCGGCGCTGCGCCTCGGCGACCGTTTCGAACCAGGGATTCCTGCGGAGGGGACTCATCGCGTGTGCCTCCTTGGCGGCCGTGACCCGGACACGGGATTCTCGTCGCAGACGGATACGGGCGGCCGGCGGGTCAGGGGGACGAGGACCGGCCGGGAGTGATCGGCGCCGGGGCGTGGCAGGTGTGCGCGGTCGGCGGGACGTCGCGCCAGAAGCTCCTCCCCGAAACCGCGCACACACTCGGGGTCCGGGCCGTTCAGCGGCAGGCCGGTGAAGAACTTGGCGGCCATGCAGCCGCCCTTGCAGGTGTCGTAGAAGGCGCACGACGCGCAGGCCCCGCCCGCCTGCGGCGCCCGCAGACGCCGGAAGAGGGGCGCGGTACGCCAGACCCCGGCGAAGCCGCCCGGATCGCGGACGTTCCCCGCGAGGAAGTCCTCGTGGATCGCGAACGGGCAGGCGTACACATCACCGACCGGGTCGATCAGACACACCACGCGCCCGGCCCCGCACAGGTTCAGCCCCGGCAGGGAGCGTCCGTACGCGGACAGATGGAAGAAGGAGTCCCCGGTCAGTACGTCGTCGCCGTGGGCGAGCAGCCACTCGTACAGCTCCCGCTGCTGCGCGGGTGTGGGGTGCAACTCGTCCCAGACGTCGGCGCCGCGTCCCGACGGCCGCAGCCGGGTCAGCCTCAGCTGCGCGCCGTAGCGGTCGGCGAGCCGCTTGAACTCCTCGATCTGGGGGATGTTGTGGCGGGTGCACACCACCGACAGTTTGACGCCCCGCACGCCGGCCTCGGCGAGGTTGCGCAGGGCCCGCACGGCGGTGGCGTACGAACCCGGCCCGCGCAAGGCGTCGTTGACCTCCGCGGTCGCTCCGTCGAGCGAGATCTGGACGTCCACGTAGTCGTCGGCGGCGAGCCGCCGGGCGGCCTCGGGGGTGATCCGCACCCCGTTGGTGGAGAACTTGACGCCGACGTGGTGGGCGGTGGCGTGGTCGAGCAGATCCCAGAAGTCGGGGCGCACGGTCGGCTCGCCGCCGCCGATGTTGACGTAGAAGACCCGCATGGCCTCCAGCTCGTCGATGACGGCCCTGGCCTCGGCCGTGGTCAGCTCCCGCGGATCGCGTCGCCCCGAACCGGACAGGCAGTGCGCGCAGGACAGATTGCAGGCATAGGTCAGTTCCCAGGTCAGGCAGATCGGCGCGGCGAGACCTGACTCGAACAGCTCGGTCAGGCGCCGTGGCTTCGCGGGGACGGTCATGGGCACCGGCTCCTTCGGGTCGTGGGGTCTCAGGCACGTTCAGGCGCGCACGGCGGTGTCGCCCGGTTGGTCGTGGTGGAGGGGCCCGCCGGTGCTCCGCAGGGGCAGCGCGCTGCCGCCGCGGCGGGCGGCGACCGTCTCGGCGGCGATCGCCACCGCGGTCTCCTGCGGGGTGCGCGCACCGAGGTCCAGCCCGATGGGGGAGTGCAGAAGCGCCAGTTCCCGGTCGGTGAGCCCGGCCTCACGCAGCCGGGCCAGCCTCTCCTCGTGCGTCCTGCGTGAGCCCATGGCGCCCACATAGGCGACGGGCAGGCGCAGGGCCACTACCAGCAACGGCACGTCGAACCTGGGCTCGTGGGTGAGCACCACGACCAGTGTGCGCGGGTCCGTCGTGGTGGACGCCAGGTAGCGGTGCGGCCAGTCGACCACCACCTCGTCGGCGTCCGGGAAACGCGCGGGTGTGGCGAACACCGGGCGGGCGTCGCAGAGCGTCACGCGGTAGCCGAGGAACCTCCCGACGGACACCACGGCCCCGGCGTGGTCACTCGCGCCGAAGACCAGCATGCGCGGCCGGGTGGTGTACGAGGCGATGAAGACCTCCGTGCCCGGCCGGCAGCGGACCGCGCGGATCCCGTGGGCCCCGACGCCCAGCATGGCCCTCGCCTCGGCGACGACCGCGGCGTCGACCTCCGCCGAGCCCACACTGCCGTGGTGGACGTCCGGGCCGACCGCCACCGTGGCGCCCCGGCTGTGGAGGAGATGGGCCACGGCCACCGGCCGGGAACCGGCCACCGCCCGGACGACCTGGGGCCCGGGCTGCGGCTGTACGAACACCTCGATCGTCCCGCCACAGGTCAGCCCGGCCTCCAGGGCGGTGCCGTCGGAGTAGCCGAAGCTCTCCCGTACCGCGACGCCGCTGTGGATGACCTCGCGGCACCGCTCGTACACCGCGCCCTCGACGCACCCTCCGGACACACTGCCCAGTGCCTCCCCGTTCTCGGCGACGGCCATGGCCGCCCCCGGCCGGCGGGGCGCGCTGCCGGTCACCGCGATCACGGTGGCGACGGCATAGCGCAGCCCGGCCCGGTCCCAGGCCGAGAGCCCCGCGGCGATCTCACGCATGCACCCGCTCCGGCCGGGGGGACGCCGGTGCGCCGGACGTCCGGTCGACGAGCATGCCGGTTGCGGCCAGCGAGGCCAACGCCGCCTGGAACAAGGGAAGTTCACCGTTCAGGACGCCGCAGGACACGCAGGCCGACCGTGCCGAGGGCGCGTCGGACAACCGGCGGACCACCTCGACGAGCCGGGGGTCCTTGAGGAACGTCAGCCGACGGGCCCCGAAGTGGTAGAGCAGCGCGCCGAACGGCTCCGGGCGCAGCGCGACCCGGGGGTGCAGCGCCCAGGCGCGGTCGGGGTCGAAGCCGGGCATCAGTAGACGCCGCACATGCCGTCGATGGAGACGTCCTCGATCAGCGAGTCCGCGAGGACGTCCGCATCGGGGGCGTGGTCTTCCGGGGTGTCCGTGCGCTCGGTCCTGTCCGCGTCCCCCGCGTTCGTCTCTCCCATGGAAGCTCCTGCGCGTCAGCTAGATAGGGTAGTTCTCCAATACCGAGAACTATATTTCCGTCATGCGTGGAAGGGAACCCCAAGGCGGTGCGGAACCCAGACGTTGTGGTGGTGGGCGCGGGAGCCGGCGGCGCCGTGCTGGCGGCACGGCTCAGCGAGGACCCGGGCTGCGAGGTGCTGCTGCTCGAAGCCGGACCGGTGCCCCGGCACGGGTTCGCGCACAAAGCGCTGGACGCCCGGCTGGTCCCGGGCGCGCAGCCCGGCCACCCGTATGTGCGCCCTGTTCCGGTACGGCTCACCCCCGACCGCCGGTACACCGCGCCGAGGGGCCGGGTGCTCGGCGGCTCCACGACCGTCAACGGCGGCTACTTCGTGCGGGCGCGGCGGGCGGACTTCGCGCGGTGGGCCCGGGCGTGCGGCGATCCGCGCTGGTCGTACGAGCGGGTGCTGCCGTCGCTGCGGGCGCTGGAGACCGACCTCGACCACCCGGACGACCCCGGGCACGGGACCACCGGACCTGTCCCGGTCCTGCGGACCTCCCTGGCCCACCCGGCGGCGGCCGCCTTCGTCGCGGCCGCCGGCGAGCTGGGTCATCCCCCGGAACCCGACAAGAACGCGCAGGACCCTCCCGGCATCGGCCCGGTGCCGACGAACACGCTCGGCGGCCTGCGCGTCAACGCGGGTCTGGCCTTTCTGCCGGGTGCCCTCGACCGGCCCAACCTCACCGTGCGCGGCGGCAGTACGGTCCGCTCGGTCGTCATCGCCCGGGGGCGCGCGACCGGGGTGGTCGTCGAGACCGACGGGCGGCGCACCGTCGTCGCGGCCGGTGAGACGGTGCTGTGCGCCGGGGCCCTCGCCACGCCGCACCTGCTGCAGCTGTCCGGGGTCGGCCCCGGGGCCCGGCTCGCGCGGCTCGGTATCCCGGTCGCGGCGGACCTGCCCGCCGTGGGCGCCGCGCTCAGCGATCACCCCCAGGTGGCCCTGGCATGGCGCCCCCGGCGGCCCCTGGCCGACCCCGTGGGCACCTGGCTCGGCGGTGCGCTGCATCTGACGTCCTTTGCCGGTGAGCCGGGCGTGGGAGACCTGGAGATCCTGCAGTCGCTGCTGCCCATGGCCGCCCTGACCGGTGGGACCACCACGGCCGGGCAGGCGCCGCAGGTGCTCCTGGTGTCCGTGCAGACACCCCGAAGACGCGGCGGGCTGCGCACCGTGTCCGCCGACCCGGACGTCCCGCCGTGCGTCGACCTCGGCTACCTCGGGACCCCGGCCGACCTGGGCGGTCTGCGCGAGGCCGTGCGGGCCGCGGCGGACGTGGTCGGCACGGGGGCGTTCGCCGAGGTCTGCGCGGGACTGTCCGATCCGGGGGCCGGCGTCCTCGATGACGACCGCGCCCTGGACGGCTGGATCCGGGCGCGCCTGGGCACCGCCCAGCACACCTGCGGCACCGTACCGATGGGTCCCTCGGGGGCGGTCGACGCCCACGGGCGGGTGCACGGCATCGCGGGCCTGCGGGTCGCCGACACCTCGATCCTGCCGGACGCGCCGTCACGCGGCCCCGCCGCGACCGCCGTCCTCATCGGGGAACTCGCCGCCGGCTCCCTGCGGCGCGGCGCCTGAGGCGGGCGCGGACCGCGGACCTGGGCCCGGTGCCGTGCCGCAGCTGAGGTGTGAGGCCGTGGGCCGGCCGCAGTGGACCGCGAGTGCCGTCGCCAGTGTCGCGCTCGACGACTCGCCCGTCCCGCTGCGGACCCATGTCACCGCCGCGCCGCACTCCGGCGACCTCACCGGCAAGGAGATGGACGAGATCGTGCTCCAGTTCGCCGCGTACTGCGGTTTCGCGAAGGGGTACGCACTCGCCGACGCGGTCGAGACGGCCTGGGCGTCCGGGCCGAACCGGCCGTGGGCCCACTGCCGTTCGGCAGCCGCAGGGGCGCGCAGAACTGCGCGGCCGGCCACGACGCTGCCGCGGACGCCCGCCGGCGCATCGCGGCATGTCCGGCGGAGCACTCGACCCCGCGCATCCTCCCTGTCAGGCCTTGCCGCGCGAGGCGCGGGGCGGAGCGGTCCTGGCCGCCGTGCCCCGCGAGGACGCCGCCTTCTTGGCGGGGGCCTTCTTCGCCGCGGTCTTCTTCGCCGTGCCCGCCGGGGCCTTCGCGGTCGTGCGGGCCGGGCTCTCCACGGATGCCGGGGATCCCGCCGGGCCGGTGATGCCGCCCAGGCAGAACTCCCACACCTCCTCGGCGGTGATGGGGGAGGGCAGGCCCCCGACCGGGGTCGTGGGGGCCTGGGGCGTGAACATCGCCGTCTGCATGACCAGGGACGCGGTGCGGCGCGGCTTGGCGGCGACGGCCTGGCCCGCCTCGACGGCCCCCTCCACCAGCTCGGTGAAGAAGCCGAGCAGCGGCAGATGGGCGGTCGCCACCTGGTCCGGGTGGCTGACCAGCAGCTGAATCGCGAAGTCCGTGAACAGCGCGGACTGTCCGCCCGGTCCGGGCTGCGAGGAGCGGTAGAGCAGATCGACCGCGATGCGCAGCCGGTCCAGCGGATCCCGCCCCGCCGCGGCCTTCTCCCGGATCTCGGCGGCCGACCTGGACAGGGCGTCCTCGAAGAGGGCGAGCAGCAGTTCGTGTTTGCCGTCGAAGTGCTGGTAGAAGCTGCGCAGCGACTGGCGGGAGCGCTCCACGACCTCCTGCACGGTGAAGTCGGTGGTGCCCTTGTCGGCGATCAGTTCCTGTGCCGCGTCCAGGAAGCGCTGCACGCGCTGCTCGGCGCGCAGCTTCGCGGCACGCGTGGAACGCTCGACGGCGCGCTGCCGCCAGGCGGGCTCGGGGGACTCGACGGGCTCTGCGGGGACCTCGCTCATGAGTAGAACGGTACTCCACGCATGTGAAAAGCGAGGACCGCCCCCCTACCGCATCACGCTCCACGAGAAGCAAGACTCCAAGTTCCTGTATACGAGAACGCTGTTCTTTCAGCGGCTCATCCCCCCGTCGTCCATGCCCGGATCGGGCTCCACCCCGAAGGCGTTGTAGACCATGGCCAGCAGGGCGTATGTGCCGACCGTGAACACGAAGTCCATCAACTGCCGCTCGTCGAGTTCCTTCGCCAGTTCGGCATAGGTCTCCTCGGAGAGAGCGGACGTGGCGGTGAGTTCGTCCACGGCCCGGTTGACCAGGGTGCCCGTGCCACGGCGCACCTGCTCCAGCTCTTCCTCGCTCACGCCCGCCTGACGTGCCGTCAGCACATGATGGGCCCACTCGTACCGGCAGCGGTGCCGCCAGGCGGTCCTGAGGACCGTCAGCTCGCGCGTCTTCGCGGGCAGGGTGCTGCGGTACGCCAGTTGTGTGCTGAAGGCCAGGAACGACTTGGCCAGGCGCGGGTGGTTCAGCAGCAGACCGAGGGCGTTGGACGGGGGGACCGTAGGCCCGCCCGTGAGGGGGCGCAGGACGTCGGGGTCCCACTCGTCGTAGGGAACCGGGGACAGCCGCGTCATGTGTTGCGTCCTCCGTTCACACCGATGATCTGGCCGGTGACATAGCCGGCTTCCTCGCCGACCAGGAACGCGCAGGCCGCCGCGATGTCCTCCGGCCGGCCCACCCGGCGCACCGGGGTGCGCGCGATGTGGTCCTCGATGGTGCCGCCGAGCCGCTGGTTGCGCTCGGCGGTGCGCAGCATCGGTGTGTCCACGAATCCGGGCGGGATCGCGTTGACGGTGATGCCCTTCGGGCCGAGTTCCAGTGCGAGGGACTTGGTCAGGCCGTTCACCGCGGACTTGGCGGCGACGTAGTGCGCCATGAACGGCTGGCCGGAGTGCGTGCTGGACGAGGAGATGTTCACGATGCGGCCCCAGCGGGCTTCGGTCATGTCCGCAAGCACCGACTGCACACAGTGGAAGACCCCGTTGAGGTTGATGTCGAGGACCCGTTGCCAGTCCCGGAAGTCCAGATCGGCGAAGCGGGTGAAGCCGTCCCTGCCCGCCGCGTTGACCAGTACCTGGATAGGACCGAGGCGCTCGCGCACCGTGTCCATGGCCTTGTCGACCTGGCCGCGGTCGGTGACGTCGGCCGTGAGGGTCAGACCGTCCTCGGCGGGGGCCAGGTCGAGCACGGCGACCCGCATGCCGTCCGCGGCGAGCCGGCGCGCGATCGCCCGGCCGATCCCGGACGCCCCGCCCGTCACCACGGCGGTCCTCATGCGAACGCCTCGTCGCCGACGATGGTCGTACGGTGCAGCAGCCGCTCGGAGTCCTCGGCGTACGGCAGCGCCCGGTGCAGGATGCCGGTGTTGTCCCACACCAGCAGGTCGCCGACCGCCCAGTCATGGGCGTAGCGGAAGCGCTCCTGTGTCGTCCACTCCAGCAACTCGTCCAGCAGGGCGCGGCTCTCGGCGGGGTCCATGCCGACGACGTGGTCCGCGGTCGCGCCCGTCACCAGCGAGCGGCGGCCGTCCCGGCGGTGCCACACCAGAGCCGTCTCATGGGTGGGCAGGGCGCGCCAGCCGGCCAGCTCCTTCTGGGTCGGACGCGGGTCCACCAGACGCTGGGAAGCCTCGAAGCTGTGCACCACACGCAGGTTCTCGTAGCGTTCGCGGTCCTTGTCCGGCAGGTTGTCGTACGCCGCGTAGGTGCTGGCGAACTCCGTGCCGCCGCCGGCCGTGGCCACATGCCGGGCGGTGAGCGTGGCCGCCTTGATCGGTACGTCGTCGCTGGTGCCGTCGAGGTGCCAGTGGAAGGCACCCTTGAGGTACTTGGCGGTGCGGCTCTTGGCGGGGTTGACGGAGATCGGGAAGATCTCCTGGCCGCGCAGTGCGACGACTTCGCCGAGCGAGCGGCTGAACGCCAACTGCCGCTCGTCGTCCAGGTGCAGCCCACGGACGAGGAGCACGCCCCGCCATGTCAGCGCCTCGACGCAACGGTGGAGGAAGACGCTGTCGAGGGGGTCGGTCACTCCGGTGAACTCCACCCCGAGCGACGGGCTCAAGGTCTTCGATGCGATCATGGAAACTCCCCTTCCTTATTTGAGAATCATATTCTCAACTCTTGTCGGTCAGGAAGCCCCGCGCAGGAGGGGTACTCATCGGTGGCGCGGCAGTTACTGTGTGCGGGCACCTGTCCGGCGGAGGAAGGGGCCACACGTGAGGTCGGCGCGGCGTGAGCAGATCCTGGAAGCGGCGCTGGAGGTCTTCGCCGCACGCGGTGTCAAGGGCGCTTCGATCGACGCGGTCGCCGAGCGGGCCGGCCTGACCCGGCAGGGTGTCCTGCACTACTTCCCGAGCAAGAAGCGGCTGCTGCTGGAACTCCTCGCCTTCCGGGAGCGGCTCAACCGGGAGCACTTGGCCGACCGCCCGGCGGACGGCGACTGGGCCGCCGACCTCGCCGAGGCCATCGCCTTCGAGCAGGAGCATCCGTCCTTCGCGCGGGTGCACAGCGTGGTCCTGGCCGAGGCGGTCACCGGGCAGGAGCCGGCCGCCGGATACGTCCGTGAGCGCTGCCGCAGCCTCCAGGACCTCCTCACCACATACCTGGCCGGGCGGTACGGGCAGCGGCTGCCGAGCGGACTGAGCGCGCCGACCGCCGCTGCCGCCGTGCTCGCCCTGATGGAGGGCGTCCACCAGCTGTGGCTGGTCGACCACGAGGCGGAACGCTACCCGCCGATCGTACGGGAGGCCGTGTCCGTGCTGCTCGGCTCGGACCGCGCCGACACCCCGCTGCCCGCGGACCCGGAGGAGAGGCCGACGGCGATGAAGGAACAGCCGCGGGTCGAGCCGGGCCGCCCCGCGGCGAACCCCGCCCACACCGCCGGCGTCACCGAGAAACCACCGTCGGTCAGGCGAGCACCGCGGTGAACGGGGGCAGCTCCGGGGTCGTACGGATGCCGGGGGCCGCCGCGCAGACGGCGTTGACGGCGTTGACGGCCCGGTGGGCGGTGTAGCCGGGAAAGACGGCGCCCATCCGGTCGACGGGCACGGGGAAGCGCATGTCGATGTCGACAGGCGCGTCCCCGTCGACGGTCAGGTGCCAGCCGGTGGGGCGGACGTCCCAGGCGGGGGCGAGGTCCGTGGTGCAGTACCAGGTCGCGTCGAACCGCAGCAGCGTACGGCCGTCGCGCACACCGGACAGCGTCATCCGCTGCGCGGCCACCGTCCCGGCCCGCAGGCTCCCCGCGGCGATACGGGTCGTGCGGGCGGCGGTGGCGAGCCGCCCGTGTGCCTCGACGGCGTCGAGGGGCAGGCCGAGGGCGTCGGCGACCAGACGCAGGGACGGGCCGAAACTCGACCGGACCTGCGTGAGACGGCGCCGGTCGAACTCGGTGGTCGGGGCTCGGCCGAAGCCCATCACATCGAACAGCAGCCCGGGTGAGTCCCGTCGGGACAGGTCGGCGTACTCGTGGATGGTCAACGTGTTCAGCCGGCGCTGGAGGGAAGCCAGGACGAGCGGCACCGCCTCGGTGATGAACCCCGGGCTGCTGCCGGTGCTGTGGATCGAGGTACCGCCCCGCTCGCAGGCCCTTTCGACGCGTTCCCGGTCGGCGGGATCCAGGCCGGCCGGGCGGTGGAACACACCGCATGTGCTCACCACGTTCGCGCCGGACGCGAGCAGGGCGCACACCTCGTCGTGGTCATGGGAACGCGGCATGTACAGCACGCAGTCGGCGCCGAGACCCAGGATCTCCGCGCGGTCGTGGGTGGTGGTGACACCGGTCGCGCCCATACCGCACAGCTCGCCGGCATCACGCCCGGCCTTGTCCGGGGCGTGGACGTACACACCCGCCAGTTCCAGGTGCGGATGGTCGAGGACGGCGCGAAGCGATCGTGTGCCGATGGTGCCCGTGGCCCACTGGACGACGCGCAGCCGCCTCGGTCGTTCCGTGCGGTGAGAGTCGGGCCGGGGGCCGGGGTACTGCATGTCCACCACCTTGTCGTCGGGACACGGGATCGGGTCGGCGGGTGCGGGCCGTCTCAGTCCACCGCGACGGCGCGCTCCGGGCAGCTCGCCGCCGCGGTGCGCGCCGCCGGCTCGTACTCGGGTGGGACGTCAGGGAGCAGGACGACGGCGTACCCGTCGTCGCCGAGGTCGAAGACCTCGGGGCAGACAGTGGAGCAGACGCCGTGTCCGCGGCAGCGGTCCTCGTCGACGGCGGCCCTCATCGGGTGCTCTCCTGGGCCCGGGTGAACTCCAGGTGGAGGCGGGTCAGGCCCCGCAGCATGTAGGTCGGCAGATACCGGTAGCGGCGCGCGTCCGCGGGACCGTGCAGGCGCTCGGAGATCCTGATGTCCCTCGTGCGGTCCAGCAGGCGCTCGACGGCCACGCGCGCCTCGGCCCGTGCGAGCGGTGCGCCGGGGCAGGTGTGGATGCCGCGGCCGAAGGAGATGTGGTGCCGGGCGTTCGGGCGTGCGGGGTCGAGGACGGCGGGGTTCTCGAAGCGGCGCGGGTCACGGTTGGCCGCTGCGCTGACCACCATGAGCGTGGTGCCGGCCGGGACGGCGACACCGCCGACCGTGGTGGGGACGCGGGAGAGGCGGAAGTCGCCTTTGACCGGACTTTCCGTACGCAGCGTCTCCTCGACGAAGTTGGGGATCAGGGCGCGTTCCCCGCGCAGCAGTTCCTGGATGTCGGGGCGTTCGGCGATCACCATGAGAGCGGAGCTGAGCAGACGGACGGTGGTCTCCTGCCCGGCGGAGAAGAGATTGGCGGCCACCCGCACCGCGTCGGCGACCTCGGGCAGGGACCCGTCGGGGAACGTGGCGGTGGCGAGGCCGGTCAGTACGTCGTCGCGGGGTTCTCGGCGCCGGTCCTCGATGTAGTGCGCGAACCGGCCGTACAGGAACTCCAGCGGCGCGTGCGCGAGCGTGTCGTCGCCGGTGCTGCCGATCGCACCGCCTCTCCGAGGCCGGCGCTGGAGCCGGTCGAGGAACTCCTCCCGGTCCTCCTCGGGCACACCGAGCAGATCGGCGATGACGAGAAGTGTGAAGGGCCCGGCGAACTCGCCGATGAACTCGCCCTGTTCGCGGGCCAGGAAGGTGTCGAGCAACCGGTCGGCGATCTCCCAGAGGGCCGACTCGTTCTGCTTGAGGCGCTTGGGAGTGATCAGCCGCATCAACAGCCCGCGATGCGCGGTGTGCACGGGCGGGTCGAGCGTCGGCAACTGGTCGCTCATCGGGAGTTCCTCGCGGTGCCGCTCGATGAGGTCGCTCACGTCGTCCCCTTCGAGCGGCACCGGAAAGCCGGGAAAGGGTCCCGTCACCGACACGCACGCGGAGAACGTCCCGGAGTCCTGGAACACCTCGACCGCTTCGTCGTATCCCGTCACCATGACCACGCCGTGGTGGGGTTCGCGATGCACGGGGCACCGCGCGCGCAGTGCCTCGAAGTAGGGGTACGGATCCGCCACCAGCGCGTCGTCGCGGAAGAAGTCGATCGCGTCGATGTCGTCGGACGGCTCGTCGTAGCGCGCCACTGGCCCGCCTCCTTCATGGTGCGACGGCAGCACGGAACGGTCATTGCATTCTCTCTGAAGAGAATCTAGTTCTCAAAGCCCGGGATCGCTAGTCACCTGCGCCGGTCCGGGTGGCGCGGGCGAGGCCCGGCCCTTCGTCGATCGCGTCGACCAGCCCCCAGCGCTGTGCTTCCACGGCCGTCAAGGAGGCACCGGTCAGGGCCAGATACGCGGTGCGCTCCCGTCCGACGCGGACCGGGAGGCTCGCCGTCCCACCCGCACCGGGGATCAGTCCCATCCCGATCTCCGGCAGCCGGATCACCGTGTCCGGCGCGGCCGTCACCCGCCCCGCGAACGCCGCCAGTTCGATACCCGCCCCGACACAGGCGCCGTGCAGGTGGGCGGTCACCTTGGACGCGCACCTCTGGAGCAGCGCGGCCGGACTGCGGTGCACCCGCACCCGATGGGCCGCGGCCGGATCGCGCGCCGTGCCGAACTCGGCGAGGTCACCCCCGCCGCAGAAGGCGGGACCGCTGCCGTACAGGTCCACGCGGGCGATCGTCGGGTCCGCCACGGCGACCTCCAGCGCCTCGCACAGCGCGTCCCGCGTGGCCGCGTCGAAGGCGTTGCGCACCCAGGGCCGCTCCAGCGTGACGGCGAGCCGGTCGCCGTCGCGACGGAGCCGGACGGGCCGGGCGGCGGGCCGGGGGGTGCGGGCGGGCGCCGAGGCCAGCCAGGCCCGGAACACCGCTCCGGCCTGCAAGGCGGAGTAGGCGAGGGATTCGACGATCAGCCGGTCGGGCGGAGCGAGAGCGGGACCCAGGCGGAGCACCTGGACGAGCGCGAGACAGGCGTCGGGCCGCCGGGTGACGGTCTTTTGGAGCTGATGTGCGGTGGTGTACGGATCCGCGGACGGTACCCAAGGGCGCGGCGGGTCGGCGGCGGCCGTGATGAGCACGTCGAACTCCCCGTCCACAGGCCGCGGTTCGGCCGCCACGGCGACCCGCACCCGCTGGCCTCCGGGCGCGGCGGGCGGCGCGCGGTCCAGATCGACCAGCAGGAAGGGCGGCTCCATGGCCAGCGGAGTGTAATCTTGCCCCAGCTCTTGGAGAAGGGGGTTCGCGCATTGAAGAACGCCGCTCTCGATGCTTGGATGAGCACCGTCGAGCCCCTCCTGGGCCCGCTCTCCGCCGTCGTGGACGACTTCTCGGGCCTGACCGGAGTCACCGTCGACCTGCCCACCACGCTGTTCCTGCGCGCCCGGCTCGCCGGATACGCCCTGCCCGGCAGGTCGTCGGCGGGCGGCTCGTGCCGCCTTGTCGCGACCGCCGACGGCTGGGGCGCGGTCAATCTGGCACGTCCCGACGACCACGCGTCCCTTCCCGCCCTGCTCGCGCTCCTCGGCGCACCCCACGCGGACCTGGCGACGGCCGCGCGGCGCGGCACGGCGGTCGAACTGGCCCGCAGCGCCCAGCTGCTGGGCATCGCCGCCGCGGCGCTCGGCTCGGCCCGCGGCGACCGCGCACCCGTACGCGTCGAGCGCCATGGGGAACGCCGGCCGCGCACGCTCGCCGGCCTGCGGGTCGTCGACCTGTCCGCGCTGTGGGCCGGGCCCCTGTGCGCACGGTTGCTGGGGCTTGCAGGGGCGCACGTGACGAAGGTGGAGAGCACGACGCGGCCCGACGGGGCCCGCTTCGGGTCTGCGGCCTTCTACCGCCGGCTGCACGAGGGGCACGAGCGCCTGGTGCTCGACTTCGCCTCGGGCGTCCTGGCCGCCACGGTCGCCGACGCCGACATCGTGATCGAGGCGTCACGGCCGAGAGCACTGCGCCGCCTCGGGGTGCGCGCCGAGGAGTTCCTGGCCGCACGCCCCGGCCGGATCTGGGTCGGCATCACCGGGTACGGCCGCGCCGACGACCGTATCGCCTTCGGTGACGACGCCGCGGTCGCCGGCGGACTTACCGGCCGCGACGCCCACGGCGACCCGGTGTTCCTCGGAGACGCGCTCGCCGACCCCGTCAGCGGCCTGTACGCCGCCCATGCCGTCGCCCGCGCCGTCGCCCGGGGAGGCGGGGAACTGCTGTGTGTGTCCATGGCGGCCTGCGCGGCCTCGCTCTCGCCGGGCCCGGTGCGGCCGTGCTGATCAGGGACGTGGAGATCGAGGGCCGAGGCCGGGTGGACGTACGCGTCACGGGCGGCCGGATCGCCGCGGTCGGGCCGCGTCTGGCGGGCCCTGCCGACGTCGACGGGCGCGGCGGGGCGCTGCTGCCGGGCCTGCACGACCATCACATCCATCTCGCGGCGCTGGCGGCCGAGGCGTCCTCGGTGCGGGTCGGCCCGGCCGACGTGGGCGGACGCGACGGCATGGCGGCGGCGCTGCGGGCCGGAGCGCCCGGGGAGTGGGTGCGGGCCACCGGCTACCACGAGAGCGTCGCCGGGGCCCTGGACCGGTGGGCGCTGGACGCGATCGTGCCCGACCGGCCGGTCCGGGTGCAGCACCGCAGCGGCGCCCTGTGGATCCTCAACAGCGCCGCCCTGCGGGCGGCCGGGCTGGACAACGGCGGTGGCGACGGGTGCTTGTGGCGAAAGGACGAGCGGCTGCGGTCCTTCGTGCCGCCCGTACCGCTCGACCTGGCCGGGCTCGGCCGGCGGGCCGCGCGGCTCGGCGTCACCGGCTTCACCAACGCCGACCCGCACCCCGCCGCGGGCCTCAGGCAGCTGCTGTCCGTGCTGCCCCAGCGGCTCGTCGTCATGGGCGTCGATGCGCCGGTGAAACTGATGCTGGACGATCCGGTTCTGCCCACCCCCGCGGACCTGGCCGCCACCGTGGCCGGACTGCGGCCCCGGCCGGTCGCCGTGCACTGCGTCACCCGGGTACAGCTGATCGTGACGCTGCTCGCGCTTCAGGAGGCGGGCCCGGTCGAGGGGGACCGGATCGAGCACGGGTCCGTGATCCCGGCGCAGACCGTGCCGTGGCTGCGGCGACTCGGCGTGACGGTGGTCACCCAGCCGCACTTCCCGGTCGAGCGAGGTGACACCTACGCCACCGACGTCCACGCCGACGACCGCCCGCACCTCTACCGCTGCCGGAGCCTGGCCGAGGCGGGCGTCCCCGTGGCCGCCGGAACCGACGCGCCGTACGGCACCCATGACCCCTGGGCGGCCATGCGGGCCGCCGTGGCACGCCACGACGGGGAGGGCGTCACACCGCGGGCGGCCCTGCGGCTCTTCCTGGGCTCGCCCCGCCGCCCCGGCCGGGTCCGGAAGCTGACCGTCGGCGCTCAGGCGGACCTGTGCCTGCTGCACGTGCCGCTGCACGAGGCCCTGGATGCGCTGTCCGCCGACGTGGTGCGGGCCGCCTACGTCGGCGGCCGGCCGCTCCTCCCTTGACCCGACCGCCGTTCACACGCTGTAGCCGCCGTCCACCCCCAGCGCCTGTCCGGTGATGAACCCGGCCCGGTCCGAGGCGAGGAACGCGACCGCCTCCGCGATGTCCTCGGCCCGTCCGAAGCGGCGGAGCGGGATGTTGCGCCGGGTGACGGCGAGGGCTTGCGGGGAGAGTTCACCGGTGCTGACGAGCCGGCCCGCGATGCCGTCCGTGAGCATGCCGGGAGCCACACAGTTGACGCGGACTCCGTAGCGGCCCTCCTCGGCGGCCAGGGCCCGTGCGACCGCCTCGACGGCCCCCTTGGTGCCCGAGGACAGCCCGTCGCGGACCGGGAAGCGGCGGGTGGCGACCGTCGTCACGGCCACCACATTGCCCCGGCTCTGCCGCAGCAACGGCAGCGCCGGATGGACGAGGTTGAAGAACGCCACCGCGTCGGCTTCGAGCTGCGCCCGGTACTGACCGGGTGTCACCTTGCTGAGATGGGTCATCGGTACATGCGGTCCGGCCGCGTACACGAGGGTGTGCAGGCCGCCGCCCGCCGTGGCGAGTTCGGTGACGGCCCGCGCCGCGGCCTCCTCGTCGGTGAGGTCCAGACGCAGTGAGCCGACGCGGCGCCCGTACGCCCCCACCTCGTCGGCGAGGGCGGACGCGGCCTCCTTGCGGGAGTGATAGGTGAAGGCGACGGTGCTGCCACGCTCGGCGAGCAGCCGGACGACGGCCGCTCCGATGCCGCCGGTGCCGCCCGCGACAAGGGCGATGCCCGGCCGGTGGGAGAAGTCGTCCACGGACATGTCTCACAGCCCCAGGGACTTGGCGATGATGACCTTCATGACCTCACTGGTCCCGGCGTAGATGCGGGTGATGCGCGCGTCCGCGTACAGCCGCGCGATCGGATACTCCAGCATGTAGCCGTATCCGCCGAAGAGTTGAAGACACCGGTCCACGGCGCGGGCCTGCGTCTCGGTGCAGAACAGCTTGACCTTCGCGGCGTCCGCCCCGGACAGCCGGCCCTCCACCAGTTCCAGGACGGCCCGGTCGAGCATGCTCTGCGCGGCCTCGACCTCGGCGGCCACGGCGGCCAGTTCGAACTTCGTGTTCTGGAAGGAGGCGACCGGCCTCCCGAACACCCTGCGCTCCTTGACGTAGGCGATCGTCGTGTCGAGCGCGGCCCGGGCCTGCGCGACCGAGCCGACCGCGACGGTCATCCGCTCCTGGGGCAGGTTGTGCCCGAGGTACTCGAACGCCCTGCCCTCCTCGCCGAGCCGGTTGGCGACGGGCACCCGGACGCCGTCGAAGGACAGTTCCACGGTGTCCTGCGCCTTGATGCCCATCTTGTCCAGCGCCCGGCCGCGCGTGAACCCGGGCATGCCGTCCTCCACGACCAGCAGGGTGAGCCCCGCCCTGCGGTCGTCCGGGTCGGTGCAGGTGCGCGCCACCACGATCACCAGGTCGGCGAGCAGCCCGCCCGTGATGAAGGTCTTGGCCCCGCCCAGGACATAGCAGTCCCCGTCGCGCACGGCACTCGTACGGATCCCGGCGAGGTCGGAGCCGGTGCCGGGCTCGGTCATCGCGATCGCCGTCAGCAGCCGGCCGGAGGCCAGGCCGGGAAACCAGCGCTCGCGCTGCCCGTCGTCCGCGTAGGCGAGGAAGTACGGCAGCACGACGTCCAGTTGGGTGCGGACGGTGCCCAGGGTGACCAGGCCGCGGGCCGCCTCCTCCTGGAGGACGACGTTGTACCGGTAGTCGCGCTGCCCGCCCCCGCCGTACCGTTCCGGGATCGCCACGCCCAACAGGCCCAGGGACCCGAGCCGTTCGAAGAACGCCCGGGGCAGCCGCCCCGCCTCCTCCCACGCGGCGTAGTGCGGCACCACCTCCTTGGCCACGACGTCCCGCACCAGCTCACGGAACGCCTCGTGGTCGGCGGTGAACAGATTCCGTCGCACGGCAACCACCGCTTTCAGTCGATGAGTTCGACGATGGTCGCGTTCGCGGTGCCGCCGCCCTCGCACATGGTCTGCAGGCCGTAGCGGATCCCCCGCGCACGCATATGGTGGATCAGGCGCGTCATCAGGACGGCCCCCGAGGCGCCCAGCGGATGCCCGAGCGCGATCGCCCCGCCGAGCGGGTTCAGCCGTTCCGGGTCCGCGCCGGTCTCGGCGAGCCAGGCCAGCGGGACCGGAGCGAACGCCTCGTTCACCTCGAACACCCCCACCTCCGAAAGCCCCACTCCCGCCTGCCGCAGGACCTTCTCGGTCGCCGGGACGGGCCCGGTGAGCATCAGCACCGGGTCGGAGCCGACCACCGCCCCCGCCCGGTGGCGCACCAGCGGTGCCAGCCCCAACTCCCGTGCCTTGTCCGGGGTGGTGACCAGGAGTGCCGCAGCGCCGTCGGAGATCTGCGAGGCGTTGCCGGCGTGGATCACTCCGCCGTCCAGGAAGGAGGGTTTGAGGCCCGCCAGCGTCCGCACGCTGGTGCCCCGGCGGATCCCCTCGTCCGCCGTCACCCCGGCCACCGGCACGATCTGCTCGTCGAAGGCCCCGCCGTCCTGCGCGGCGGCCGCCCGCTCGTGCGACCGGGCGGCATACGCGTCGAGCCGGTCCCGTGTCAGCCCCCACTTCTGCGCGATCTTCTCCGCGGAGATCCCCTGGTTGAAGGAGAAGTCCTGGTAGCGGGCGAGGACTTCGGGGCCGTACGGCACACCGCCCGCCTTGGCCGAACCCAGCGGCACCCGGCTCATCACCTCGACCCCGCCCGCCACGATCACATCGTGCCGTCCGGACAGCACCGCCTGCACCGCGAACTCCAGCGCCTGCTGGCTCGATCCGCAGGCCCGGTTGACCGTGGTTCCGGGGACACTCTCGGGCCAGCCCGCCGCCAGCACCGCGTAGCGGCCGATGTTGCCGGACTGGTCGCCGGTCTGGGACACACATCCCCAGATCACATCGTCGACGCTCTCCGGATCGATCCCGGTGCGCTCGACGAGCGCCCTGAGCACGGCCGCGGACAGGCCGGCCGGATGAAGGCCGGCCAGCCCGCCGCCGCGTCTGCCGACGGCGGTACGGACCGCGGCCGCGATCACCGCTTCCCGTGTCATGTGTCGTCGCCCTCCGTTCGCCGGGGCACCGCCCAGCCGCCGGTGAAGCGTGGATCCCTCTTGTCGGCGAACGCCGCGTACGCCTCGGGGACATCGGCGCCGGCGAAGTTCACCGACTGCGCCCGCGCCTCACTCGCCAGCGCGCCCCGCAGCGTGCGGTCCGCGTTCTCGTTGAGCAGAGCCTTGGTCTGTGCCAGGGCCACCGGAGGGCCGGCCGCCAGCCGTGCGGCGAGGTCCCTCACAAAGGTGTTCACCTTGTCGGCCGCCACCACCCAGGCCACCAGGTTCAGCATCCGTGCCTCCTCGGCGTCGATCACGTCGGCCAGCAGGGCGAGCCTCTTGGCCTGCTGGAGTCCGACGAGTTTCGGCAGCAGCCAGGAGCCGCCGCAGTCCAGGGACAGTCCGCGCCGCGCGAAGATCTGCGAGAACCGTGCTTCGGGGGTGGCGACGACCAGATCGCAGCCGAGGGCCAGATTCCAGCCCGCGCCCACCGCCACGCCGGTCACCTGGGCGATCGTGGGGACGGGCAGCTCGTGCAGCAGCAGGGTGACCTCGGTCAGGGTCCGCATCCGGTACAGCGGGTGGGCCGCGCTCACCCCCTGGGAGATGTCCGCGCCGGAGCAGAAGGCGCCTCCCGCGCCGGTGAGGACCAGCACCCGGACCGAGCGGTCACGGCCGGCCTCGACGAGGGCGTCGCGCAGCGCCTCCCACAGCGCGGCGTCGAGGGCGTTCCTGCGGTGCGGGCGGTTCAGGGTCAGGGTCCGTACCCCGTCGGCGTCCTCGGTGAGCAGCACGGTCATCGCACGGCCCCCTGCTCGCGGAGAGCGCCGATCTCCGCGCGGGTCATGCCGAGTTCGCCGAGTACGGCGTCCGTGTGCGCGCCCAGCGCGGGCACCGGCCCCATCGGCGGCTCGTATCCGGCGATGACGGGGGGCGGGAGCAGCGCCAGCACCGGCCCGCCCGGGGTGTCGATCTCCCGCCAGCGGCCGCGGGCGGTCAGCTGCGGGTGCGCCAGGACGTCGGACTGTGTGTTGAAGCGGGAGTTGCCGATCCCGGCGGCGTCCGCGCTCTCCTGCACCACGCGCAGGTCGTGCCGCGCGCACCAGGCGGCGATCTCGGCGTCCAGGACGGCACGGTGCGCCACCCGTCCGGCGTTCGTGGCGAACCGTTCGTCGTCCGCCAGGTCCGGCCGGCCGAGCACATTCCTCGCCAGACGCCGCCACTCGCGGTCGTTGGTGGTGCCGAGCACCACCGTGTGCCCGTCGGCGGTGCGGTAGGCGCCGTACGGGGCGACGGCGGGCGAGCCCATACCGAGCGGCTGCTGCTCGACCCCGGAGTGCCGGGTGTAGGTCAGCGGGTAGCCCATCAGCTCCGTCATCGTGTCGAACATGCTCACCGCGACCGAGGCGGCGGGCCGTCCCCGCCCCTTGCCGTGCAGCAGCGCGAGGACGGAGAGCGCCGCGTACAGGCCGCTGCACACGTCGGCCACCGGCGGACCCGGCTTTGCGGGCGCACCCGGGTGTCCGGTCACCGCGCACGCCCCCGACTCGGCCTGGACGAGCAGGTCGTAGGCACGCTTGTGGGACAGGGGGCCGCCGGGGCCGTACCCGTCGATCTCCACGGCGATCACCTGCGGATGGCGGACCTCCAGATCGGCGGGGGACAGGCCCAGCTTCGCGGTGGTGCCGGGGGTGAGGTTGGAGACCAGCACGTCGGCGCGGTCCAGCAGCCGGTGCAGCACGGCGAGCCCGGCGTCGGACTTGACGTCGAGTGCGACCGACTCCTTGCCCCGGTTGACCCAGACGAAGTGGGCCGCGAGGCCGCCCACCACGTCGTCGTAGTGCCGTGCGAAGTCTCCTCCCCGGGGGTTCTCCACCTTGATCACACGGGCGCCGAAGTCACCGAGGGCACGGGTGCACATCGGTGCCGACACGGCCTGTTCGAGCGCCACCACGGTGACGCCGGACAGCGGCCCCTCCATCAGCGCTCACCGCCTCGGTACCGGGCGCGCAGATCGTCCTTGAGGACCTTGAGGCCGGCGTTGCGCGGCAGCGCGTCCACGAACCGCACATGCCGGGGCACCTTGAAGTTGGCCATGTGCTCCCGCGCCCACGCCACGACGTCCTCCTCGGTGGGGCGGGCGCCCGGCGCGGCCACGACGAAGGCGCAGCCCACCTCGCCCATGCGCGCGTCGGGCACGCCGACGACCGCGACCTGTGCGATGTGCTCGCAGCCGAGGAGCAGCTTCTCGATCTCGGCCGGGTAGGCGTTGAAGCCGCCGACGATGTACATGTCCTTCTTGCGGTCGACGATCACGAGGTTGCCCGCCGCGTCGAGGTGCCCGATGTCGCCGGTGTGCAGCCAGCCGTCGCCGTCGATCGCCGCCGCGGTGGCTTCCGGGTCGTCCCAGTAGCCCCGGGTGACGTTGTAGCCGCGTACCCGGATCTCCCCGTCCCGGCCCGCCGGCACCTGGCCTCCCGAGGCGTCGGTGAGGCGGACCTCGACATCCGGGATGGGGCGCCCGGTGGTGCGGGCCACGGTCTCCTCGGCGTCGCCGACCCGGGTGGTGGTCACCAGCGCGGCCGACTCGGTGAGTCCGTAGGCGCTCAGCACGATGTCGAAGGACAGGTCCTTCTTCATGGCGTGGATCAGGGACTCCGGGATGGTCGAGCCGCCCGTCATGGACACTCGCAGGGACGACAGGTCGCGCTCCCCGCGGCCCGGGTGATGGAGCAGGTCGTGGAAGATGGTGGGCGGGCCGAGCAGGATGCTGACCCGTTCCCGCTCGATCAGCTCCAGCGCCCGTCCCGCGTCGAAGACGGCCATCGGAATCACCGTCACGCCGTGCAGGAACGAGGCGAGCCAGCCCGCCTTGTAGCCGAAGCAGTGGAAGAACGGCGGGATGACCAGGAAACTGTCCGAGGCGCGGAAGCCGTACTGCGTCGACATCCAGCCGTAGGCGCGCAGGGACTGCCCGTGGGTGAGCATGACGCCCTTGGGGTGGCCGGTGGTCCCCGAGGTGAACATCACATCGCTGACCCGGTCCGGGGTGAGCCGGTCGATGGCCCGGTGCGCCGCGCGGGACGCGGTGCCCAGGCCGAGGAACTGTCCCCACGTCATGTAGGCCGCGCCGCTTGCCCCCGGCAGGGACACGGTGGTGGTGAGCGCGGGCAGGTCAGGGTCCGCCCGTTTCAGCTCGGCCGTGTGGTCGGTGCCCAGGAAGGACGCGGCGGCGAACAGGGCTCTGGCACCGGACCTGCGCAGAATGTAGGACAGTTCCCGCGCCTTGAACCGGGTGTTGAGCGGTACGACGATGCCTCCGGCCCCCTGGATGCCGAGGGCCGCCACGATCCACTCCACCGAGTTGGGCGCGCACAGGCCGGCCCGGTCGCCGGGGCCGATGCCGAGGGCCTGCGCCGAGGCGACCGCCCGGAGCATGAGATCCTCCAGCTCGCGAAAGCCGATGCGCCGGTCCCCGTCGACGAGCGCGGTGGCGTCACCGAAGCGCCGCGCGGCGGCCCTGACCACGTTCGGGATGCTCTGGAATGCCAGGTCGTGTCGCATGACGGACTCCGTTCAGCCACGGTCGTCGGCGGTGAGGCGCAGCAGCCGCTTGGCGATGATGTTCCGCTGGATCTGGGACGTGCCGCCGTACACGGACGCGGCCCTGGAGTACAGGTAGCCGCCGAAGACCTCCCCGCCCTCCCCGTACAGCTCCTCGGGGAACACCTTCAGCGCCGTCTCGTACAGCCGCTGCTCGGCCCGGGTCATCAGCAGCTTGTCGACGGAGGACTCCGGGCCCGCGGTCTGCCCGGCCAGTCGCTCGGCGACACGGCGGCGGGAGTGGGCGACCAGGACGTGGTAGTCGACCACGCACCGGCCGATGTCCGACAGCAGCCCGTCGGGGAGGCTGCCACGCCTCTCGCGGGCCCGGCGGCGCAGCCGCTCCACCAGCAGCCCGTACTTCGACAGGTGTCCGGTGTCCAGGGCGTTGCGCTCGTAGGCCACGGTGGTCATGGCCAGCGCCCAGCCGTCCCCTTCGGCGCCGACGCGGTCGGACTTGGCCAGGCGGACGTCATCGAGGAACAGTTCGCAGAACTCGTCGTCGCCGCCCGCCGCGCGCAGCGGGCGCACCGACACACCGGGCCGGTCCAGGGGCAGGACGAACGCCGAGATGGAGGTGTGCGCGGGCGCGGTGAGACCGGTGCGGGCCAGGAGCAGACAGAGATCGGAGTACTGGGCGTAACTCGTCCACAGCTTTTGGCCGCCCACGATGTAGTGGCCGTCTTCGCCGCGGTCGGCGCGGGTGCTCATGCCGGCCAGGTCCGAGCCGGCGCCCGGCTCGCTGAAGCCCTGGCACCAGACGTCGTCGCCCGCGAGCATCCGCGGCAACAGCCGCCGGCGCTGTTCCTCGGAGCCGAACTCCAGCAGCGCGTGCGCGAGATAGCCGATGCGGGGCACTCCGGGCGCGCCCCGGGCCCCCAGTTCGTCGCTGACCGCGACCTGGTGCAGGGCGGTCAGTCCGCGTCCGCCGTACTCCCGCGGCACGTCGAGACCGACCCAGCCGCCGGAGTGCAGCATGCGGTGCCAGCGGTGCAGGAAGACGGGGACCGGCTCGTCTGCGCCGCGTGCGGGGAGCGGGTGGCCGGCGAGCCAGACGCGCAAGTCGCGGCGCAGGCGGTCCAGATCGGCGGGGTCGCCGAAGTCCAGCGGCAGATCGCTCATCGCGTCACCTCCGGTTCGGCGGACGGGGCGTCCTCGGCCGCGGCGGAAGGGATCTCCTCGGCCAGGACCGGCAGCAGGTCGTCCGTGGTCGCCAGCAGCCGGGTCCCGACGAGGACCCGGCGCAGATAGAGGTGGGCGACGTGCTCCCAGGTCTGGGCGATGCCGCCGAACACCTGCATGCCCGCGTACACCGCCTCGACCGCCGAGGTGTTCACCTCCGCCTTGGCGACCCGCGCGGCCGTCAGCGCCCCGTCCGGCGGCTCGTGGTCCAGGCACCAGGCGGCGTACCGGGTCGCACTGGTGCAGGCCTCCACCAGGACCCGGGCGTCGGCGAGCAGATGCTGCACGGCCTGGAAGGATCCGATCGGCCGTCCGAACTGGCGGCGGTCGCGGGCGTACCGCGTGCTCAGTTGGACGAACGCGTGCGCCGCGCCGACCAGTTCGGCGGCCACGACGACCAGGGCGTACGACTGCCAGCGCCGCCGGTCGTCGGGGCCGAGCCGTCCGACGACCTCCCCGCTGCCGTCGTCCGGGACCGCGCGCACATCGCGGAGCAGATCGGCGGTCCGCACGGGCGGGCCGAGGCCGGTTCGCCGTACCGTCCCGTCGGGCTCGACACAGAGCGCGCTGTCGGCCGCGGCACAGTCCCAGGCGACGAGCGGCGACCGATACGGGCCGGGAAAGCGCAGGTCAGCGGCGAGAGCCAGGGTGGGGCGGGACGCCGAGGCCGGATTACCGAGCAGGCGCAGCAGCTCCGGGGCGAGGAGAGCGGTGCCGAGCAGGGACGTCGTCAGCGGCTGTCTGCCGTGTTCCTCGGCGAGCAGCGCGCACTCCTGCGCCGTCGCGGCCGGCGGGGAGGCCAGGCGCAGTTCCCCGAGGCCCAGTTCGTCCAGCGCCCGCTGCGCCGTGGTGCGGGCCCTCGGCTCGATCTCGTCGGCGCGGTCGACGCGGTGCCGGGCCGCGAACGACCGCAGCGCGTCACGGACCAGGGTGAACTCCTCGGGCTCCACGCTCAGTTCTCCTCGGATGCGGCCGGGCGGCGGTGCGCGCGGGAGGCCAGCTCGTTGATGACTCGGATGTGGTCAGGGCTGGTCATCGTGGACCGCTCGGCCAGCAGGGCGGCCTCCATGCCGCCTCGCGACACCTGTTCCACCACGGCCGCCAGGGCCGCCTTGGTGGCCCGCAGCGCCTCCGCGGGCTGGGCGGCCAGCCGGTGGGCGAGCGCGAGGGCGTCGTCCATCAGGTGGCCGGCCGGGACCGCGCGGTTGGCCAGCCCCAGCTCGACGGCGGTGGCCGCCGGGATACGGTCGCCGGTGAACAGGTACTCCTTGACCCGCAGCAGGCTGGTCAGCAGCGGCCACAGGGTCACACCGCCGTCGCCCGCCACCAGGCCCACCGGCACATGCGGGTCGGCGAGGTAGGCGTCCTCGGCCATCAGGACCAGGTCGCACGCAAGGGCCAGGCTGCAACCGAGCCCGACCGCCGGTCCGTTGACCGCCGCGACCACGGGGAGGGGGAAGCGGATCATCTCCGTCTGGATGGTCCGGTCGCGCCGGATCGAGCGCTCCCGCAGCTCCGGGTCGTGGTGGTGGCGGAGCAGGTGGTCGAAGTCGCCGCCGGCGCTGAACGCCCGTCCTGCCCCGGTCAGGACGACCGCCCGGGCCTTGGGGTCCTCGGCCAGCTCCCGCCACACCTCGGACAGCCGGCGGTGCAGTTCCTCCGATACACCGTTGAGTCGTTCGGGCCGGTTCAGGGTGACGATGCGGACGTCGCCGTCGGCGGCCACGGTCAGGACGGGGCTCACGTCGCTCATGCGGCGATGGTAGGGAGGGCCGGACCGATATTGTCAATGGCCTTGCCGGAAAATGAGAACACCATTCTCATGGGTCTGGGGCCGGTAGGTCGCCGTTTCCGGTCGGACCGCTCACCACAGCCGGGACGGGTGCTGTCACAGGACCTTGGCCCCGTCGAGCCGTCACATGACCATGCCCCCGTCCACCGGCAGCACCTGCCCGGTGACGAACGAGGCGGCGTCCGAGGCGAGGAACACGAACGCCCCCGCGACCTCGTCCGGTTCGGCCCATCTGCCGAGCGGGATACGGGCGAGCATGCGCTCCGCGAACCTGGGATCGGTGCGGATGGTCTCCGTCATCGGGGTCGCCGCCAGCGGCGCCAGGGCGTTGACCAGGATGCGCCGGCGCGCCAGTTCCCGGGCGAGCGACTTGGTCAGCCCGATGATGCCCGCCTTCGCCGCCGAGTAGTTCACCTGGCCGAGGGTGCCGGTGAGGCCGGCGGAGGACGTGACGTTGATGACCCTCCCGGTCCCGTCGCTCGGCAGATGGGGCAGCGCCGCCTGGGTGCAGTGGAAGGCGCCCATCACATGGATGTCGATCAGCCGTCGCACGGAGTCCTCCTCCAGCCTGTCGAACATCGCGGGCGCGGTGATCCCGGCGTTGTTGACGAGGATGTGCAGCACACCGTCGGCGAGCGCGGCGGCCCGGGACACCGCGCGGTCGGCGGCGGTGCGGTCCGTCACATCGAGCGCCGCGCTGTCGGCGGTGAGCCCGGCGGCGGTGAGCTTCCCGGCCGCGGCCGCCGCCGCGTCGCCGTCCACGTCGGTGACGAGCACCGCGGCCCCGGCGCGGGCCAGCGCCCCCGCCACGGCCGAGCCGATCCCGCCGGCGGCGCCGGTGACCAGCGCCGAGCGCCCCGTGAGGTCGAACAGTCCCGTACGGTCGGTCATTCTCGCTCCTGGTCGTGGAAGCCGGTGATTCAGTAGCTGCGCGGGAGCCCCAGAGTGTGGGACCCCAGATAGTTCAGGACCATCTCCTGGCTGACCGGTGCGATCCGCATCAGCCGGGCCTCCCGGAAGAAGCGGGCCACCGGGTACTCCTCGGAGTAGCCCATCCCGCCGTGGGTCTGCAGGGCACGGTCGGCGGCGGTGAACCCGGCGTCCGCGCACAGGTACTTGGCGGTGTTCGCCTCCCGCCCGCACGGGCGGCCGTGGTCGTACAGCCAGGTCGCCTTGCGCAGCACCAGCTCCGCCGCGTCGAGCCGGGCGAGGGAGTCGGCGAGGGGGAACTGGATGCCCTGGTTCATGCCGATGGGGCGGCCGAACACCTCTCGGTCGCGGCCGTATGCCACCGCCCTGTCCAGTGCCACCCGGCCGATGCCCAGTGCCTCCGCGGCGATCAGCATCCGTTCGGGGTTGAGACCGTCGAGCAGATAGCGAAACCCCTGGCCCTCCTCGCCGACCCGGTCCCGGACGGGGACGCGCAGTTCGTCGATGAACAACTCGTTCGAGGTGACGGCGTTGCGTCCCATCTTCGGGATCGGACGGATGTCGACGTGGTCGCGGTCGAGGTCGGTGAGGAACAGCGTCATGCCGTCCGTGGGCTTGGCCACCTCATCGCGCCGGGACGTGCGGGTCAGCAGCAGGATCTTCTCCGACTCCACCGCCTTGGAGATCCACACCTTGCGGCCGCTGACGATGTAGCGGTCGCCGTCCCGGCGGGCGTAGGTGGTGATGCTCGTCGTGTCCAGGCCGGCGCCGGGCTCGGTCACCCCGAAGCAGACGTGCAGGTCGCCGTCGGCGATACGGGGCAGCGTACGGCGCTTCAGCTCCTCGCTGCCGTGGACCACGACGGGGTGCATGCCGAAGATCGACAGATGGATGGCGCTGGCGGCGTTCATCCCGCCCCCCGAGCGGGCCACCTCCTCCAGCAGCAGGGTGGCCTCGGTGATGCCGAGGCCATGGCCGCCGTACGCCTCCGGGACGGTGATGCCGAGCCAGCCGCCGCCCGCGACGGCGGTGTAGAACTCCTCGGGGAAGGCGTGGTCGCGGTCCTTCTCCATCCAGTACTGGTCGTCGAAGTCACGCAGGAGACCGGCCACGGCCTTGCGGATCGTCTCCTGGTCCTCGGTCAGCTCGAAATCCACGGCGGGGAACCCCTCTGCCGGCTGCTGATGTGTGGAACGTATGAAAGGCCAGACTGAAAGAGGTCGTCAACTGACCGGAGTCGACGGTGAGGTGGGCGGTACGGGTCACGGTGATACCGCAGGTGCCCTCTCGACCGGTTCGGCGGGGACGGCTCTCATGCAAGAACGGTACTCCACATATGTGGGAAGCGGCGGCGCTGTCTCACCGAATCATGCTCAACGCAGATCGAGACTCTTACTTGCTGTTACCGAGAATGTTATTCTCGCCCGCATGGTGCCGTGCCAGGTGCCACCGGGAGGGCGGAGGCCGTGCGTGGAGTTCGAACTCGACGAGGAGCAGCGGATGCTGCGCCGTACGGTGCGCGAGACGGTCGCCAAGATGCGGCCGCAGCCCGCGGACCGGCAGTGGGAGACCTACCGGAAGCTCGGCTGGCTGGAGGCGCCTGCGCTGGAGCTGGTCCTCATCCTGGAGGAGCTGGGGTACGCGGCCGACCCGACCCCGTTCCTGGCCACCGCCACCTGGTTCGCGCCGCTGGCCGGGCGGCTCCCCGAGGGCAGCGGCACGGCCGTCCTCGACGGCACCGGCCGCTATGTCCTGGACGCCGACCGCGCCGACGAGGTCGCGCTGCTCACCCCCGACGGCGTCACCGTCGTCCCCGGGGCGAGCCTTGCCGCCGAGCGCGTCGACGTCCTCGACCCGCACCTGCACGTGGCGCACGTCGACGCGGGCCCCCTCACCGCCGGCGTCCCCGAGCTGGCCCTCGCGGGTCTCGCGGCCACCGCGGTCGGCGCCTGCCGCCGCATCCTCGACCTCGTTCTCGCGCATGTGAAGCAGCGCACGCAGTTCGACCGGCCGCTCGGCTCCTTCCAGGCCGTCAAGCACAAGGCCGCCGACATGCACGTGGCGATCGAACGCGCCCGCGCCCTCACCCACTTCGCCGCCCTGACCATCGCCGAGGACGACCCGCGCCGCGTCCAGGCCGCGCACATGGCCAAAGCGGCGGCGGGGGAGTGCCAGCGGCTGGTCGTCCGGCACGGACTGCAGTCGTTCGGCGCGATGGGCTTCACCTGGGAGAACGAACTGCAACTGCACCTGAAGCGGGCCCAGGCCTGCGACCTGCTGCTCGGCACCGCGTCCGCCCACAGGAAGGCCCTGCTGACCGCATGAAGCTCGCCGACGACCCCGAGGTGGAGGCCTTCCGCGCGGAGTTCTCCGCCTTCCTCGACGCCCGACTGCCCACCGAGGCGGAGGCCCGCGAACGCTCCCGCTCCAGCGGCCACATCCCCGAGTGGGCCCGCCGCTGGCAGCGCACCCTCTTCGAGACCGGCTGGCTGCTGCCCGGCCGGCCGCCCGAGTACGGCGGCCGGAACGCCACGCTGCCCCAGCAACTCGCCCACCTGGAGGAGCTGGCCCGCCGCCGGATCTACCACAGTTTCAACCCCCAGGGACTCGGGATCGTCGCCGCCTCCCTGCTCACCTTCGGCACCGAGGAGCAGAAGCGGCGCTGGGCCGTGCCGATCCTGCGCGCCGAGATCACCGCCGCGCTCGGCATGAGCGAACCCGAGGCCGGCTCCGACCTGGCCGCCCTGCGCACCCGGGCCGTCCTCGACGGGGACGTCTTCACGGTGAACGGGCAGAAGATCTGGACCTCCGGCGCCCACGACGCCGATGTGCTGCTGACCTTCGTGCGCACCGACCCGGACGTCCCCAAGCACCAGGGGCTCAGCGCGCTGCTGATCCCGGCCGCAGCCGACGGCGTCGAGTGCCGGCCCTTCGGGTCGATCGCCGCCGAGGACGACCACGACTTCAACGAGGTGTTCCTCACCGACGTACGCGTGCCCCGCGAGAACCTGGTCGGCCCGCTGGGCGAGGGCTGGCGGGTGGCGGGCGGCTCCCTCGGCCACGAACGCACCCTGCTGTGGCTGTCGTACGCCGAACGCCTGCAGAACCTGGTCGACGACGCCGCGGACGTCTGCGGCGACCAGGAGTGGTACGCCACCCTGCGCATGGATCTGACGGCGCTGCGGCTGCTCGGCTACCGGCAGCTCGGCCCGGCCCGGGACCCGGCCGAGATCTCCGTGCTCAAGCTGTTCGGCAGCGAAGCCGTCCAGACCGCCTCGCTGCACGCCCTGGAGGCGCACGGCGCCGACGGGCTACGGCATCCCGTGCGCACCGGCCCCTGGCACCACATGAACCACGAGCCGTTCGTCTCCAGTTGGTTCGAGCGCTACGCGCGCAGCTTCGCCGGCACCATCGCCGGCGGCACCAGCGAGATCCAGCGCAACATCATCGCCGAGCGCCTTCTCGGCCTACCGCGTTAGGACGCCGGTCATGGCACAGATCCTGTACGAAGCCGAAGACGGTGTCGCCGTCATCACGCTCAACCGTCCCGAGGCCGCCAACGCCCAGACCATGGCCCTCCTCGACGACCTCGACGCCGCCTGGACCCGCGCGGCCGGGGACGAGGAGGTCCGGGTGGTCGTGCTGCGGGCCAACGGCCGGCACTTCTCCGCCGGACACGACCTGAAGGACCGCTGGCCCGGCCCCGGCGAGATCACCCTGGAGTGGATCTACGACACGGAGACCCGTCGCTATCTGGAGTACGCGCTGAAGTGGCGCAATGTGTCCAAGCCCACCATCGCGGCCGTCCAGGGCAAGTGCATCGCCGCCGGACTGATGCTGTGCTGGCCTTGCGACCTGATCGTGGCCGCCGAGAACGCCGAGTTCTCCGACCCGGTGGTGCACATGGGCATCGGCGGGGTCGAGTACCACGGGCACACCTGGGAGCTGGGCCCGCGCAAGGCCAAGGAGATCCTGTTCACCGGCCGGCCGCTCACCGCGCGCGAGGCGGAGCAGGCGGGCATGGTCAACAAGGTCGTCCCGCTCGGCGAGCTGGACGACTCGGCCCGTGAACTGGCGGCGCGGATCGCGAGGATGCCGGCCTTCGGGCTGCGCCAGGCCAAGCGGGCCGTCAACCAGACCCTGGACGTGCAGGGCTTCTACGCCGCGCTCCAGTCCGTCTTCGACATCCACCAGACCGGCCACGGTCATGCGCTCAGCGTGCACGGCTTCCCGATCCTGACCCGGCTGGACGACATGAAGCAGCGCCTCAAGCAGGGCTGAGGACCTTACACGGACAGGACCGACCGACCGCCTCGTCACCCACGGCGATCGTGCGGTGCGGCAGCCGCTCCGAGCTCTGGCAAGTATCAGGTTCTCTTGTCTGAGTCCTTGATTGGCTGAAATGGAGAATGTAGTTTCCGACCAACCGGGCAGGGAGGCTGGGATGCGGTTCAGGGGCAAGGTGGCGATCGTCACCGGAGCCGGCCAGGGCATCGGAGAGGGATATGCGAAAGCACTGGCCGCCGAGGGCGCGCGGGTCGTCGTGGCCGAGCTGAACGAGCAGCAGGGACAGCGTGTCGCCAAGGAGATCGGCGATGCCCTCTTCGTGCGGACCGACGTCGGCGACCCAGCGTCCGCCGAAGCGCTCGCCGGCACGGTGATCCACGAGTTCGGACGCATCGACCACCTGGTCAACAACGCCGCGATCTTCCAGGGCATGCGCCGCGAGGGCCTCACCAGCGTCGACTACGCTTACCTCGACCGGTTCCTCAAGGTGAACCTGCTCGGCGCACTGCATCTGACCCGCGCCGTCCTGCCGCATCTGACGGCGGGCTCGGCCATCGTCAACCAGTCGTCCACCGCGGCCTGGCAGGCCACCGGCTTCTACGGCCTCGCCAAGGCCGGCCTCAACCATCTCACCGCCTCCCTCGCCGCCGAACTCGGCGACCGAGGCATCCGCGTCAACGCGATCGCACCCGGCCCGACGGACACGGAGGGCTCCCGCGACATCATCCCGGAGCAGGTCCGCGAGGCGCTGGTGCGGTCGCTGGCACTCAAACGCATGGGGCAGCCCGCGGACCCGGCGGGCCTGCTGTTGTTCCTGCTCTCCGACGCGGCGAGCTGGGTGACCGGCCAGGTCGTCGCCGTCGACGGCGGATCGGTGGTGCGGCTGTGAACATCCCCACCAGGTCCCAGCTGATCGACGGCAAACTCGTCACCGCCAAGGCGACCTTCGCCTCACACAACCCCGCCACCGGAGAACTGGTCGGACACGCGCCCGAGGCGACGCCCGCGGACGCCGAGGCGGCCGTCGTCGCCGCCCGCCGCGCCTTCGACACCACCGACTGGCCCACCGACCGCGACCTGCGGCTGCGCTGCCTGCGCCGGCTCCACCAGGCACTCGACGAGCACCGCGAGGAACTGCGCGAACTGACCATCGCCGAGGTCGGCGCGCCCCGCCAGCTCACCCACGGCCCCCAGCTCGACGAGCCGATCGGCCTCGTGAAGTACTACGCCGACCTGCTGGAGAGCTACGAGTTCACCGAGGACCTGGGCGAGACGGAGTCCCGCGGTCAGCGCCACCACCGCTGGGTGGAGAAGGAGCCGGCCGGCGTCGTCGCCGCGATCCTGCCGTACAACTTCCCCAACCAGCTCGCCCTGGCCAAGCTCGCCCCGGCGCTCGCCGCCGGCTGCACCGTCGTCCTCAAGGGCGCCCCGCAGACCCCCCTCACCACCCTCGCCCTCGGCGAACTGATCGCCGAGCACACCGACATACCGCCCGGCGTCGTCAACGTCCTCAGCTCCTCGACCCCCGAGGTCGGCGCGGTGCTCACCACCCACCACGGCATCGACGCGGTCACCTTCACCGGCGCCACCGTCACCGGCCGGCGCATCATGGCCGCCGCCTCCGGATCGGTGAAACGGGTCTTCCTCGAACTCGGCGGCAAGTCGGCCATGATCATTCTGGATGACGCCGACATCACCAAGGCCGCCCTGTTCGCCGCGCTCACCATCTGCTCCCACTCGGGTCAGGGCTGCGCCCTCACCTCCCGGCTCCTCGTACCGCGCGCCCGGCACGACGAGATCGTGCAGACGGTCGCGGCCGGCCTTGACCGCGTCCGGGTCGGCGACCCCACCGACCCGCGGACGAACATGGGCCCGCTCATCAGCGGAGAGCAGCGCGACAAGGTCGACGGCATGGTGCGCCGGGCCGTCGCCGACAAAGCCGTCCTGGTCCGCGGCGGCGAGCGCATCGACCCGGGCTTCTTCTACGCGCCCACCCTGCTCGCCCAGGTCGACCCGGACAGCGAGATCGCGCAGGAGGAGGTCTTCGGGCCGGTGCTCGCCGTGATCCCCTACGACGACGAGGAGGACGCCGTCCGCATCGCCAACAACAGCAGGTACGGGCTGTCCGGCGCGGTGCACGGCGCCGACGAGGAGCGGGCGATCCGGATCGCCCGGCGCATCCGCACCGGCACCTTCTCCATCAACGGCGGCAACTACTTCGCCCCCGACGTGCCCTTCGGCGGCTACAAGCAGTCCGGCATCGGCCGGGAGAGCGGACGGGCCGGCTTCGAGGAGTTCCTGGAGACCAAGGCGTTCGGCCGGGTCGTCGTGCCCGAGGAGCGGGCATGAGGCCGCTGGAGGGGATCCGCGTCCTGGAAGTCGCGATGTACTGGTGTGCGTGGCCCTGACCGGCTGGGGCATGGACGCGGGCGACCGGCCCGCCTTCGACTACGTCGTGCAGGCCGCCACCGGTATCGCCGCGCTCACCGGGGAAACGGACGGCCCGCCCCAGCTGCCCGGCTACTCCTCCGCCGACAACTCGGCCGGGTTCGCCGCCGCGCTGGGCCTGCTGGCGCAGGTGGTCTCCGGGCGGGGCGGGCAGATCGACGTCTGCCTGCGGGACGTGATGCTCTCGCAGCTCAACTACCATGCCTCCGCCTGGCTGAACGAGGGCACGGCCCCGCGGCGCCTCGGCGGCGCCCACCCCTACTACGTGCCCGCCCAGCTCTTCGCGACCGCCGAGGGCCACCTGGCCCTGTTCATCACCCATGACCGCTTCTGGCGCGCGTTCGCCGCCGAGGCGGGCATCGACGGCTTCACGACGATGGCGGAGCGGGCGGCCCGTCGCAACGAGGTCGTCGCCGCCGTGACGAAGGCACTCGCCGCGGACACGGCGACAGGCTGGGAGGCCCGGCTGCGGCCCCTGCGTGTGCCCGCCGCGGCCGTACGCACCGTGCCCGACGCCCTCGCCGACGCGCCCGACGCGGTGGTGGAGGCGGGCGGTTACCGGATGGTCGGCAGTCCGTTCCGGGTCACCGGATACGAGCCGGAGTATGGTCCGCCGCCGCGGCTCGGCGAACACGGGGACCACGTCTGACGGGACGACGGCCGCACCGATCGCGAGGTCCTGGTGCCAGTGATCGGCCCGGGTTCCGCCCGCCGCTACTTCGGGGGGAAGCGCAACGCCCCGTCCAGCCGTACCACTTCCCCGTTGAGGTAGTCGTTCTCGCACAGATGACGCACCAGCGCGGCGTACTCCTCGGGGCGCCCCATCCGCCGCGGGTGCGGCACCCGGGGGCCCCAGTACGCCTCCAACTGGTCTCCGGCCTTCCCGTACGCCGGTGTCAGGACCGTTCCCGGGGCGACGGTGACCACACGTATGCCGAGCGGTGACAGATCGCGGGCCGCGACCAGGGTCATCGCCGAGACACCGCCCTTCGCCGCCGCGTACGGCAGTTGGCCGATCTGCCCTTCGTACGCCGCGATGGACGAGGTGGTGACGACGACCCCGCGTCCGCCGTCCCCGTCGACGGGCTCCGTGCGGGCGATGGCCGCGGCGGCCAGCCGCAGCACGTTGAAGACTCCGGTCAGATAGATGTCGATGGTCGTGCGGAAACCTTCCAGTGCCAGGGCAGAGCCGTCCTTGCCGACGAGCCGCCCGCCGCTCGCGGGCCCTCCGTGGCAGTCCACCGCGATCCGGAAGGTGCCCGCCCGTTCGGCCTCGGCGACCGCGGCCAGCACGGAGTCCTCGTCGGTGGCGTCGGTGCGGACGTAGCGCACCCCCAGCTCCGCCTCCAGGGCCTTGCCCCTGTCATCGGCGAGGTCGGCGACCACGACCCGGGCACCCGCCGCGCACAGCCGGCGGACCGTGGCCTCGCCCAGTCCGCCGGCGCCGCCCACCACCAGGGCCGCGCAACCATCGATGCGCATCCTCATTCCCCTCTCTTGCGAGTAAGGATCTGAGTCTAGGAGAATGTCATTCTCATGAACATAGCCGTGATCCTGGAAATGGCCGCCTCGGCTCAAGACCGGCCGGCCGTCACCGAAGGCGGCCGTACGCTCTGCGCGGCCGAACTCCAGCGCCTCGCGCGTCACGCGGCCGACCGCTTCCGCGGCCGTTCCGCCGTCCTCTACCTGGGGCCGAACCATTTGGCCTACCCGGTCGCCCTGTTCGGTGCGGCACTGGCCGGTATCCCTTTCGTCCCTCTCAACTACCGGCTCGGCGATGACCAGTCGAGCGCGCTGATCGCCCGGCACCCCCAAGCCGTGGTGCTCCGCCCGGACGATCTCGACGCACTGCTCACCGCGAGGGGGGAGGCCGCGTGGCGGCCCGCGCCGCAGGACCAGGAGACCGTCGCGGTCGTCCTCTACACCAGCGGCACCACGGCCGCCCCCAAGGCGGCCCTGCTGCGCCACCGCCACCTGCTCGCCTATGTCTTCAACACCCAGGACTTCGGGTCGGCCAAACCGGGCGACGCCGGCCTGGTGGCGCTTCCGCCGTACCACGTCGCCGGGCTGGTGAACCTGCTCACCACCCTGTATGCCGGCCGCCGCGTCGTCTACCAGAGCACCTTCGCACCGGCCGACTGGCTGGCGACGGTGCGCCGCGAGGGCGTCACCCACGCCATGGTCGTACCGACCATGCTGGCGCGGCTGACCGCCGAGCTGGGCGACGCGCAGGCGGACGTACCGACGCTGCGCAACCTCGCCTACGGCGGCGCGCGCTGCCCGCTCTGGGTGGTGGAACGGGCCCTGCGACAGTTTCCGGACACCGGCTTCGTCAACGCCTACGGGCTGACCGAGACCGCCTCCTCCGTCTGTGTGCTCGGCCCCGACGACCACCGGCGGGCCGTCGCGTCCGAGGACCCGGCGGTGCGCGCGCGGCTGGGCTCGGTGGGCCGTCCGCTGCCCGGCGTCGAGGTCGAGATCCGTGACGAGGACGGCAAGGTCCTCGGCTCCGGGGACAGCGGCCTCGTCTTCGTGCGCGGCGCGCAGATCTCGGGCGAGTACGAGGGCGCGGGTGACCTCGGCGGCGGGGACGGATGGTTCGCCACCCGCGACCGGGGCCGCCTGGACGAGGACGGCTATCTGTTCCTCGACGGCCGCGCCGACGACACGATCATCCGGGGCGGCGAGAACATCGCGCCCGCCGAGATCGAGGACGTCCTGCTCCAGCACCCGGGCGTCGAGGAGGCCGCCGTGCTCGGGCTGCCCGACCCGGAGTGGGGGCAGCGGCTGGTGGCCGTGCTGGTCGGCGCCGGGGACCCGGACGAGATCCGCGCCTTCGCCCAGCGGCGCCTGCGTTCCTCGAAGACCCCGGACGCCGTCGTCTTCCGCCCCGACCTGCCCCGCACCCCCACGGGAAAGCTCTTGCGCCGCACGCTCGTGGCCGAACTGGCCGAACTGGCCGAACTGGCCGAACTGGCCGACCCGGCCGAAGCCGCCAAGCCGGCCGAAGCCGCCGACCCGGCCGAAGCCGCCGACCCGGCCGAAGCCGCCGACCCGGCCGAAGCCGCCGACCCGGCCGAAGCCGCCGACCCGGCCGAAGCCGCCAAGCCGGCCGAAGCCGCCAAGCCGGCCGAAGCCGCCAAGCCGGCTGAATCGGCCCAACCGGCCGGGCCCTCCGGTCCGGCCGAACCGGAGGAGACCGCCGATGCCTGAAGCCGTGCTCGTGGCCGCCCTGCGCACCCCCATCGGCACCGCGTTCAAGGGGAGCCTGCGCGAGACCACCGCCCACGAACTGGCCGATCGCGTCGTCACCGCGGTCGCGGACGGACTCGACCCCGGCCTCGTGGACGACGTGGTCCTCGCCGAGTCCCACTACGGCGGCGGAGTCGTTGCCCGGCACGCCGCGTTGACCGCCGGACTGCCGCGGGTGCCCGGACTCGCCCTGAACCGGCACTGCGCGGCCGGCCTGGCGGCGGTGCAGACCGCCGCCGCCTCGGTCCGGGCCGGCATGGACCGGCTGGTGCTGGCCGGCGGCGTCAACTCCGCCTCCACCGCGCCGAAACTGTCCTTCAAGGGCGTCGACGGCCCTTGGGTGCCGCCGTCCCACCCGGATCGCGCCGACGCGCCCAACCTCGACATGTCGATCACCGTGGGCTGGAACACCGCGGTGCGCGCCGGGATCACCCGCGAGGAGATGGACGCCTGGGCGCTGCGCTCGCACCGCAACGCCGTCCGTGCGCTGGACGAAGGACGTTTCAAGGACGAGACCGTGCCCGTCGACACCCCGTACGGCCCCTTCGAGGCCGACGAGCACCCGCGCCGCGACACCAGCGCCGAACGCCTCGCCGCGCTGGGGCCGCTGCACCCGGAGATCGAGGGCTTCTCCATCACCGCGGGCAACGCCTGCGGGGCGAACGACGCGGCGGCCGCGGTCGCGGTGGCGGACGACCGCCTCGGCCTGCCCGCGCTGGCCACCGTGCGGTCCTGGGCCTCGGTCGCCGTCGATCCCGCCGAGACCGGCCTGACCCCGGTCCAGGCCGTCCCCAAGGCCCTGCACCGGGCCGGACTGACCGTGTCCGACGTCGACCTCTTCGAGATCAACGAGGCCTTCGCGTCGGTGGCCGTCGCCGCCGTCCGCCGGCTCGGCCTGGACCCGGACACCGTGAACGTCAACGGCAGCGGCTGCTCCCTCGGCCACCCGGTCGCGGCGACCGGCACCCGCATGATCGTCACCCTGGTCCACGAACTGCGCCGCAGGGGTGGGGGAGTGGGGGTCGCCGCCATGTGCGCGGGCGGCGGCATGGGTTCGGCGCTGGTGCTTGAGGTGCCCGCGCCCTGACCCTGCCCCCGCGGGAGCCCGGGCCGCAGCAGCAGGCCCGGGCTCCCGGTCGTGCTCAGACGAACCGCAGCAACGCCTCCTGGGCGAAGGACGCGAGCAGTTCGCCCTCCTCGGTGAGTACGTCCCCGCGCCCGAAGCACCGCCCGTGCGCGGCCAGCGGACTGTGCTGGCGCAGCAGCAGCCACCGTCCGGTGGTGAACGGCCGGTGGAACCACACCGTGTGCGCGGTGACGGCCGACACGAACACCGTGCCCGCGTCCGCCTGGGTCACCCCCGCCACCGGCCGCAGCGCGGTACCGATCGCTGTCAGATCGGTGGCGTACGACAGGAGGGCGGGCGCCGCGGTCCGGGGCGCCACGGGGATACGGGTCCACAGCTCGTGGACGGCCGGCTCGGCCTTCTCGGTGTCGAGGTCGGTGGCCGCCCGGGACTCCCACGGCAGCAGACCGAGGTCCACCCGGCGTTCCGGGCCGGGAAGGGCCGCGGGCGGGTCGGCCGACTGGCGGTCCGGTCCCTCCTCCCACGTGTGCAGGCCGGCGTTCGCCACGGCGATCACCCCGTGCTGCTGGCGGGCGGTGAGCCGTACGGTCGCGAACGTGCGGCCCTGCTGTGGAACCTCGGCCTCGTAGCGCACCGGTTCCCCGGTGCGGCCCTCGCGCAGGAACTGGGCGTGCAGGGACTTGAGTTCCTTGCCGGTCACGGACCGGGAGGCCGCGCAGGCGAACTGGGCCAGGAGCTGTCCGCCGAACAGGCGGCGGTACTCAAGCCGTTGGGAGCGGCCCTCGAAGGTGTGCTCGTCCACGGCCGTCAGATCGAGGCAGTCGAGCAGGTCGTTCCAGAGGTCGATGGTCACGCGGCTCTCCTCACAGGTCGACGAGACGCGGCGTCCGGCCCTCGCGCAGCAGCAGCGTGCCCGCCTCGCGCGTCAGGTCGCGGGCGGAGCCGAGCAGTCCGTCGAGGACCAGGGCGCGCTTGATGTGCCGGTGCAGATCGTGTTCGGCGGTGAAGCCGATCCCGCCGAGCGCCTGCCCGCAGTGGCGGGCGGCGGTGAGGGCGGCCCGGCCGGCGGCGGCCTTGGCCAGCAGGGCCAAGGTGTCGTCGTCGCCGGGGGCCGTCAGGGCCGCCTCGGCGCCTTCCAGGGCGACGTACGTCTCGGCCAGCCGGTGCCGCAGCGCCTGGAAGGAGGCGAGCGGACGGCCGAACTGGTGCCGGTCCAGGACATGCCGGCGGGCCAGCGCGAGCATCGCCCGCCCGGACCCGAGCAGCCACCAGCCGAGCGCCCGGCGTCCGTCGGCCAGGGGCACGGGAGCGCCGGCCGCGACGCGCCGCAGCGGCAGTGCGGGGTCGAGCACACGGCCGTCCGCGCTGCCGTCCCGGGTCCACTCCACCCATGTACCGCCGGTGTACGGCAACGCGAGCGTCCGGCCGGGCGGGCTCCCCGCCTCCCGCAGGACCACGTCGTTGAGGACCGACGCGTGCGCTCCCGTCTCCCCGAGCAGACGGAACACCAGCGCGATCGCCGTGCCGGGCTCCTCGGCCAGCATCTGGGTCCAGCCGAGATCGGCGAGCGAGGCGTCGACGGCGGTGCCCGAGGCGCCCGTCATCGTCTTGCGCAGGACCTGCTCCAGCAGGTCGCGCTCGTCGGCGTCCACGCGCGCTCACTCCTTCCCGAGGTCCAGCAGACGGCGGGCGACGATGTTGCGCTGGATCTCCGCGGTGCCGCCGTAGACGGTCGCCGCACGCGCGTACAGGTATTCGGTGCGCCACGCGCCCGCGCCGGTCAGCTCGACGGTCCCGGGCAGCAGGTCGCGCGCGGTGTCGTACAGCCGCTGTTCGGCGGTGGCGAGGAGGATCTTGTCCACGGATGTCTGCGGCCCCAGCCGGCCGGCCTCGGCCAGCGTCCGCTGGGTGAGCGCCGACCGGCAGCGCGCGGTGTGCAGGTCGAGCCAGGCGGCGCCGAGGCAGTCGGCGTCCGGCTCGCAGCCGTCGGCCAGCAGCCGGTCGAGGCGGCTGTGCAGATGGGCGATCCGGTGCCAGAAGCAGGTGGACCGCTCGTACGGCAGCAGGTCCATGGCCAGCCGCCAGCCGTCGCCGGGCGCGCCGAGCAGTCGCTCACCCGGGACGCGTACGTCGTCGAGGAAGACCTCGGCGAACTCGTCGGCGCCGTGCAGGGTGCGCAGCGGACGGACGCGGATGCCGGGGGTGTCCATGTCGAGCAGGAACGCGCTGATGCCGCCGTGGCCCGGATCGCCGGTGCGGGCCAGCAGGACACAGCGGGCCGCGTACTGGGCGAGACTCGTCCACACCTTCTGCCCGGACACCAGCCAGTCGTCCCCGTCGCGCACCGCGCGGGTGGACAGCGAGGCCAGATCACTGCCCGAGCCGGGTTCGGAGAAACCCTGGCACCACTGCTCCCGGCCGCTCAGCAGCCGGGGCACCATCTCGGCGGCCAGCGCGGGCGGCGCGTAGTCGATCAGGGTGGGCACCAGGACCTCGGCCATCGACCAGATGCCGGGCTCGGCCAGGCCACGGGAGGCGACCTCCTCGCCGAGCACCGCCCGCAGGACGCTCGGCCCGCCGAGTCCGCCGGCCTCGGGCGGCCAGCCGTGCCGCATCCATCCTGCCTCCCACAGCGCCCGGCGTACCCGTGCGAGCTGGGCCACCTGGGCGTCGAGACCGTGCTCGTCGCCGGGGGACAGATCATGGGCGTCGAGCCATTTGCTCAACTCCCGCCTGAAGTCAGCGACGTTCATGGACGCGAGCGCTCGAAGGCGTGCGGGCGGCCGGAGTCGTGGTCGCCGCTGCGGCGGATGAAGGTCATGGCGCGGGTGCGCAGCCGCCACCCCTCGGCCGTCCGTACGTAGGCGTCGTTGTAGTAGCCGATGCGCAGCGCGTGCTCGGAGTGCTCCACGAAGCACAGCGGCTGCGTGCCGGTGGCCGCGTCGCCGTCCAGTTCGATCATCGGCGTGCCCACGAGGAACAGGCCCTTGGGAGCCGCGGAGATCAGCGCGGGGAACTCGTCGAGCGGGTAGGTGTCCCCGAACGCGCTGTAGCTGCCGCCAGCGGTGAACACGCCGAGCACCCTGTCCACGTCACCGCGGGTCATGGCGACCGCGTAACGGGCGAGGAGCTGCTCGATCTCCACCAGGTCGTCGGTAGGGCTCAAGGGACCGCCTCTCTTGTCGTCCGCCCTCGGTGCCCGCTCTCGTCGTCCGCACGGGAGAGAACGGAATTCTCGTCGATGAGTATCGTGTACGAATGGTTGATTCTCCAATAGCGAGAAGCTAGTTTCCAAACATGGATCAGTTCCTGGCCTTCACGGTGGTGGGCCTGAGCACCGCCGCGATCTACGCCGTGATCGGCAGCGGCCTGGTACTCACCCACACCACGGCAGGTGTCTTCAACTTCGCCCACGGCGCGGCCGGCATGCTCGCGGCCTTCTCCTACTGGCAGCTCGCCGTCGGCTGGGGATGGCCGGTTCCGCTCGCCCTCGCCACCGTGCTGCTCGTCCTCGCGCCCGCCTTCGGCCTGTGCGTGGAACGCGTGCTGATGCGGCCCGTCCAGTTGCTCGGCGAGGCCGAACGCCTCGTGATGACGGTCGCCCTGCTCACCGGATGCATCGCCCTGGCCCGATGGGTCTGGGATCCCAACACCGCCCGGCCGCTGTCCCCGTTCTTCGCCGACCGCCCCGCGATCCGCCTGGGCCCCGCCTCCGTCACCTGGCACCAAGCCGTCACCATGGCGGTCGCGGTCGCCGTCGCCGCGGTGCTGTGGGTACTGCTCCACCGCACCCGGGCCGGCACGGAGATGCGCGCCTCGGTCGACGACCGCGCCCTCGCCGGGCTCACCGGCGCCGACCCGCTGCGGGCCGGCCGCCTCGCCTGGGTCCTCGGTATCCAACTCGCCGCCGTCGGCGGCATCCTCATCGCCCCCACCGTCGCGCTCGACGCCCAGCAGCTCTCCCTGCTCATCGTCAGCGCCTACACCGCCGCCGTCTTCGGCAGGCTGCGCAGCCTCCCCCTCACCTTCCTCGGCGCGGTCGTCGTCGGCCTGCTTGAGGCCTACCTTGCCGGTTACCTGCCGCAGAACGACTACCTGCCGGGCCTGCGCCTGGCCGCCCCCGCCCTGCTGCTCCTGCTCGCCCTGCTCGCCTTCCCGCACCGCCGGCTGCGCGGCCGCGACCGCCGGCTGGTCCGTGTCCCGCTGCCCACCGCGCGCGGCAGCCTCGTCTTCGCGGGCGGCGTCCTGCTCCTCGCGCTGGTCCTGGTCACCGTCCTTGCCGAGGACGCGGTGATCTCCTACGGCACCGTCTTCTCCCTGGGCGTCATCGCCCTGTCCTACGTCCCGCTGGCCGGATACACCGGGCAGATCTCGCTGTGCCAGCTGTCCATCGCCGGGATCGGCGCGGTCGTGTGGGGCCACCTCGGCGCGCACGGCGAACTGTGGGCGCTGCCCGCCGCCGTGCTGATTGCGGCGGCCGTCGGGGCGGTCGTGGCCGTGCCCGCCCTGCGCCTGTCCGGTATCTACCTGGCCCTCGGCACCGCCGCGTTCGCCGTGATCCTCGACCGCTGGATCTTCACCCTCCCCGCCTTCGACGTACTCGGGGTGCGCGTCTCCCTGTTCGACCAGGGCTCCGTAGCGGTCACGGGCCCGAACCTGTTCGGCCTGCGCCTGACCTCCCCGACCCAACTGCTGCTCCTCGCCGCCGTCTTCCTCGCCCTCGCCTCGCTGGCCGTGGCCGCGCTGCGCCGGGGACGCTTCGGCCGCCGGCTGATCGCCCTGCGCGACAGCGAGGCCGCCTTCGCCACCCTCGGCGGGCGCCTGCTCGGAGCCAAGATCGCGGTTTTCGCGCTGTCGGCCGGCCTCGCGGGCCTCGGCGGCGCCCTGTACGGCATGCAGCTCCAGACCGTCACCGCCGAGCAGTTCGACCTCGTCGCCGGACTGCCGCTCTTCCTCGTCGCGGTCGTGGCGGGCCTCGGCGCCGTCGGCACCGGCCTGTTCGCAGGAGTCGCCTTCGTCGTCCCCACCCAACTCCTCGCGCACGCCGGCTCCTGGGCACACGATCTGTCCGCGCTGCTCATCGCCCTCGCCGGGATGGGCCTCGCCCACAGTCCGGCCGGAGTCGTGCCCCGTCTGCACGCCGAGTGGCAGCGGCTCGTCCGCGAACGGACCCTGCTGCCCGTCCTGCTCGGGGTGCTCGCCCTGTGCTGGCTGCTCGCCGCCACCGGCGCGGTCAGCGGCGGCCCGGCGCTCGTCGTGGCCCTCGCCGCCGCCCTCGCGTGCAACGCCCGCGCGTCCGCGCGCCGGGCGACCGACCGCGACGTCGCGGTGGAGTGGTGGGGTGTCCGCCGTCCCTGGCGGCCCGAGGACGGGGAGGTGCTGAACCGTGCCACTGCTGCGCGCTGAGGAGGTGAGCGTGTCCTTCGGGGGCCGCCGCGCCCTGGACACGGTGTCCCTGGCCGCGGAGGCCGGCCGCGTCACCGGACTCATCGGACCCAACGGAGCGGGCAAGAGCACCCTGTTCGACGTCGTCTCGGGGCTGCGCCGGCCACGGACCGGCCGCGTCCTGCTCGACGGCCACGACGTCACCCGCGAAGGCCCGGCCCGCCGGGCCCGCCGCGGCCTGTCCCGCACCTTCCAGCACCTGGAGCTGTTCGGCCGCCTCACCGTCCGTGACAACCTGCTCGTCGCCGCCGAACTCGGCCCGGGGCGACGGCACTCGGCCGCCACCACCGACCGAACACTGGCCCGCCTGGATCTGACCGACCTGGCCGACGCGCCCGCCGACACCCTGCCCACCGGCGCGGCACGGCTCGTGGAGGTCGCCCGCGCGCTCGTCCTGGAACCGAGGGTCCTCCTCCTGGACGAACCCGCCGCCGGGCAGGACGCGGAGGAGACCGCGCGCTTCGCCGGACTGCTGCGCTCCCTCGCCGACGAGGGCACCGCCGTCCTCCTCGTCGAACACGACATGAGCCTGGTGATGACCGTCTGCGACCAGGTCCACGTCCTCGCCCTGGGCACCGTCGTCGCCAGCGGCCCGCCCGAGCTGATCCGCCACGACGAGACCGTGCTCGCGGCCTACCTGGGGGAGGAATGACCATGGGCGCCGGCGGAGAACCGCTCCTCGAACTGAGCGGTGTACGCGCCGCGTACGACGGCATCACCGTGCTGCACGGCGTGGACCTGGCCGTCGACGCCGGCCGGGTCGTGGCCCTGCTGGGCCCCAACGGCGCGGGCAAGACCACGACGTTGAAGGTCGCCGCCGGAGTCCACCCGCCCAGCGGCGGCCGGCTCCTCCTCGGCGGCCGGGACGTCGCCGGCGCCCGCGCCGGGGACCTCGCCCGCGCCGGGGTGTGCCTCATCCCCGAGGGACGGGGAGTCTTTCCCAACCTCTCGGTGCGGGACAACCTCTGGATGATGACCTTCACCGGTCGCACCCGGGCAGAGATCGAGGACACCGCCTACACCCGCTTCCCCGTTCTCGCCGACCGGCGCGCGCAGCCCGCCGGCACCCTCTCCGGCGGCGAGCAGCAGATGCTCGCCCTCGCCCGCGGACTCACCACCGAACCCGCCGTCCTGCTGCTCGACGAACTCTCCATGGGCCTGGCCCCGCTGGTCGTGGCGGACCTGTACGAGCGGGTCGCGGACATCGCCCGCGAGGGCGTCGCGGTCCTGGTCGTCGAGCAGTTCGCCACCGCCGTACTGAAGATCGCCGACCACGCCGCCGTCCTCGTCCGCGGTCGCGTCCCCTGGCAGGGACACCCCGACAGCTCTCTGCACGCCGAACTCTCCTCCTACTACCTGGGGAGCGCCCCATGACGTCCAGTCCCGCCCCGGAGCCACGCGCGAAGCGGTTCGCCCGCGAACTGGCCGAGCTGAAGATCCCGGATCCCGCGCTCGCGCGCGCCGCGCTGTGGCTCCGCATCGGCCAACTGCTGATGGCCGTAGGACTCGTGCTCGGCGCGATCGCCTTCCCCCTCGCGCACGGCACGGACGACTCGCTCGCCCAGGGCGACGCCCTCGCCGCCGGCCTGGGCGGCATCGCCGCCGCCGTGGTGGGGGCGGCCCTCTTCCTGCGCTACTCGCTCACCGGCTTCCTGCGCTTCTGGCTGGCCCGCCGCTCCTTCGACCTGGAACTGCTGGGGGAGCGGCTGACCACAACGCCCCCGACGACCCCGCTCACGGAAGGAGACCAGCACCATGGTGTCCCCCGCACCGACCCCGCGCCCCGGTGACCAGCTGGCCTCGGCCACCGACACGACACGCGTGATCGTCATCCGCGCCCCGCAGCAGGCGGCAGGACCGATCGAGTGCGGCGGCAGCCCGATGGTCCCCGCGGCCCAGGCCCCCGCCCCGGCCCCGGACGGCGACCCGTCGGGCACCCTCATCGGCAAACGGTACGTCGACGCCGCCGACACCATCGAACTCCTGTGCACCGCGTCCGGCTCCGGCCCTCTCGCCTACGCAGGCGAACCACTGACCGTCAAGGCGCCCAAGGCGCTGCCCGCCTCCGACTGATCCGAGTCCGAGCCCCGAGGAGGGCCCCCATGGACCGCGACGACATGATCCTGATCAGCGTCGACGACCACATCATCGAACCGCCCGACATCTTCGCGAACCATCTGCCGGCCCGCTACAAGAAGGACGCACCGCGACTGGTCCACCGTGAGGACGGCACCGACGTCTGGCAGTTCCGGGACAACTCGGTCGGCAATGTGGCGCTCAACGCGGTCGCCGGGCGCCCCAAGGAGGAGTACGGCATGGAGCCGCAGGGCCTGGACGAGATCAGGCCCGGCTGTTACGACGTCGACGAGCGCGTCGCCGACATGAACGCCGGCGGTGTCCTGGCGCAGATGAACTTCCCCTCCTTCCCCGGCTTCTCGGCCCGGATGTTCGCCACCGAGGACTCCGACTTCTCCCTCGCCCTGGTGCGTGCCTACAACGACTGGCACATCGACGAGTGGTGCGGCGCCCATCCCGGCCGTTTCATCCCGATGGCACTGCCCGCGATCTGGGACGCCGAGCTGTGTGCCCAGGAGATCCGGCGGGTCGCCGACAAGGGCTGCCACTCGCTCACCTTCCCGGAGAACCCGGTCCCGCTCGGCTACCCCAGCTTCCACACCGAGTACTGGGACCCGGTGTGGCGGGCGCTGACCGACTGCGGCACGGTGATGAACCTGCACATCGGCTCCTCCGGACGCCTCGCCATCACCGCCCCCGACGCCCCGCCGGACGTCATGATCACCCTCCAGCCGATCAACCTGGTCCAGGCCGCGGCCGACCTGATCTGGTCCCGTGTCCTCAAGGAGTACCCGACCGTCAAGATCGCGCTGTCCGAGGGCGGCACCGGCTGGATCCCGTACTTCCTCGACCGCATCGACCGCACCTTCGAGATGCACGCCACCTGGACCCTCCAGGACTTCGGCGGGAAGCCGCCGTCCGAGATCTTCCGCGAGCACTTCCTCACCTGCTTCATCTCCGACCCCATAGGGGTCAAGCTGCGCCACGACATCGGCGTCGACAACATCTGCTGGGAGGCGGACTACCCGCACAGCGACTCCATGTGGCCCGACGCACCGGAGGAACTGCATCGCGTCCTCACGACGAACGACGTGCCGGACGCCGAGATCGACCAGATGACCCATCTGAACGCGATGCGCTGGTACTCCTTCGACCCGTTCGCGCACATCCCGCGCGCGCGGGCCACGGTGGGCGCGCTGCGCAAGGCGGCCGAGGGCCACGACGTCTCGGTGAAGCCCCGCAGCAAGCAGGCGGCCGTCGCCCCGGCGGAGAAACTGGCCAACTACCGCAGAAAAGCGCAGGCGGCCCTCGCGGCGGCCCAGGACTGAGCCCGGCGCTGCTCCGGTTCCGGGGCCCCGGCGCGCCCCGGACCGGACGTGCCGGGGCCCCGGACCGGACGTGCGCGGGTGTGGTTCCCGCCGGTGCGAAGACGACGGAGCGCGGACCCGGTCAGGGCGTCTCACCGCGGCCAGTTCGGCGCCGGCCCGTAGCCCGCCCGTCGCCACGCCGGCACGCAGAAGGCCGACGACGGTCGCGTGCCGGTCCCCGGCGGGGTGCCGATACCGCGTCTCCGCGTCCTGCGCGCTCCGCGCCGCTGTCGTCGAAGCCGGCACGAGGGCGGCGTGGCGTGGCTCGAAGAGCGCCCGGCGGGAACTCGCCGGGGAACGGCGGCCGGCGCGTGCGGGTCATGGGCGAGGCTTCCAGAACCGGCAGACCGGGCACATCGCCGACGACCTCGCGGCTGCCGCCTTTCTCCTGCGTTCCGACGCCGCCTTCGTCACCGGCAGTGACCTGCCGGTCGACGGCGGGGTGAGCGCCGCGGTGCGCTCCGGCCGCCTCGGCGAGGTGGCCTGAACCATGCCTGCTCCGGGCCGATATCCTCCCGGTGTGACACGGCGTCCCCTCCCTGACGAGCGACGGCCCGCGAACGACGGGCCGAAGGCCGCCGCGCGCAACCGGGCCGCTCTCATCGCCGCCGCCCGGGAGATCTACGCGGAGCACGGGCTGGACACTCCGCTCTCCGCGATCGCGCGCCGGGCCCATGTCGGCCAGGGCGTGCTGTACCGGCACTTCCCCGACCGGGCCGCGCTGGCGCTCGCCGTACTGGAGGAGAACGTCGGGCAGATCGAGCAGGCGGCGGCAGCGGACGGCACGGACCTCGCCGGAGTCCTCGGTGTCCTGACCTGGCACCAGACGGAGTCGACGGCGTTCGTCGGCATCCTGCACGCCGACTGGACGGGCAGCCGCTCCGCCACCCCCGCCTACGCCCTGACCCTGTCCCAGCGGGTCGAGCGAGCCCTGCGCGGGCATCTGCCCCACGGGCATCGGCTCGCCGCGCAGCCCGACGACCTCATGATCGCCGTAGGCATGGTCTCAGGCGCCGTCACCGGCCCCACCCGTGAGCAGCGCGAACGCCGGGCACTCGCGGCGTGGCGGCTGCTCGGTGTCGAGGTGGGACCGGTGCGGCCCTTCGAGGGCTGAGCGGCGGCGGGGCGTCAGCCGCCGTTGGACTGGCGGATTCCCGCCGCGAGCGCGTCGAAGGAGTACAGATAGCCGCCGGCGGGCCCGCTGACGGTCATATAGGCCTTTGTGCCGCCCGGTGTGATGGCCACGTTGGTCGCCGAGGTGAGCCCTTCGGCGGCGCGGCCGGTCACCTCGACAGTCGCCAGGCGTTCACCGTTCTCGCCGTACACCGCCATCGCCGGCCGCCCGTCCAGGCCCTGGTAGAGGTTGCCGTCCGCGTCCACGGCGATCGAGTCGGTCTTCGCGATCCCGCCGTCGACCCGGATGGCGGTGTGCCGGGACGCGACCCGGCCCTCGCCGTCGAGCAGCAGGTAGGAGATGCGGTTCTGCGTCAGTTCGCTGAACCACAGCCCGCGGTAGTGCGCGTCGAAGGAGATGCCGTTCGGCGCGGCCAGGCCGTCCGCCAGTACGGTGGCGTCCTTCCCCGCGCGGTCGATCCGTACGACGCGGCCCTTCGCCTCGCCCTCGGACATGCCGCGTGAGTCGCTGACGTACAGATTGCCCTGCCGGTCGAAGGCGAGGTCGTCGGGGTTCATCCGCGCGCCGTCCACCTCACCGGAGAAGAAGGTCCGCGGGTCACTGCCGTCAGGGGCCAGACTCACGATGTCGCCGTGGGAGAAGTCGGTCAGGTAGATGCGCCCGTCGTACGGGCTGAACTTGGCCGAGGTGTAGGTGCCGCGGTCGTCGGTGTGGACCTTCCGCGAGGTCTTCTTCCGGACGTCCACGCGCAGCACCTTCGGTTCGCCGGCGGGCGCGGTGACATCGACGACGAGCAGCTTGCCGTCCTCGTCGAAGGTCGGACCCTCCAGCAGGGTCATCCCGGTCTGCTCGTGCACTTTTGTCAGCTGCATCACCTTCTGCGCCCGGACGGTCCGGTCCGCGGCGGCGCCGGGCGCCGTGTCCGCGGTGGGACCTGTCTGCGTACCGCACCCCGTGAGGGCCAGCACACCGGCCGCGGTGAGCCCGGCGAGGGGGCGGATCGTCAGTCGTCGCATGTCCATCACACTTCCTGTCGGAGCTGTGCGGAAGCAATCTCCACACCAACCGGACAGCGCTGTCCGGTACTTGTTACCGTAGTGCATGGCTGCTCAAGTCCTATGCCTTCGCGCTCACTTCATGGGCGAGAAGGCTTCATCGCGGCGAACCGGAAGGAACGAGGCCCCCCACATGGCGAATTCACGAGAGTTGACGACCGAGGCGCTCAGCGACCTGCGGGAGCGCTACCGGATCGAACGGGAACGCCGGGTACGGCCCGACGGCGCCCGGCAGTATCTGGGCGCCGACGCCGAGTTCGGTTACTACGCCACCGATCCGTACGCGGGGGAGGTGGCCGAACGCGAGCCGGTGCGCGACAGGGTGGACGTCGCCGTCGTCGGTGGCGGATTCGGCGGCATCCTCGCGGGGGCGCGGCTGCGCCGGCGGGGCGTCGAGCGCGTCCGCGTCATCGAGACGGGCGGGGACTTCGGCGGGACCTGGTACTGGAACCGGTATCCCGGCATCCACTGCGACGTCGAGTCGCATGTGTACCTGCCCCTGCTCGACGAGACCGGATACGTCCCGGAGTGGAAGTACGCGCCCGGTGAGGAGATCCGCCGGCACGCGGTGCGGATCGCGGAGAAGTTCGACCTCTACGCGGACGCCCTGTTCTCCACCTCCGTCACCTCCCTGACGTGGGACGACACCTCCGAGGCATGGATCGTCACGACCGACCGGGGCGACAAGTTCCGGGCCACGTACGTCATCACGGCCACCGGCACCCTGTCCGAGCTGAAGCTCCCCGGCATCCCCGGCATCGCGGACTTCAAGGGGCACACCTTCCACACGTCACGCTGGGACTACGGCTACACGGGCGGCACCCCGGACGGCGGCCTCACGGGCCTCGCCGACAAGCGCGTGGGCGTGGTCGGCACCGGCGCCACCGGCATCCAGGTCGTCCCGAAGCTGGCCGAGGACGCGGAACACCTCTACGTCTTCCAGCGCACCCCCTCCACCGTGGACGTGCGCGCCAACCGCCGTACCACCGCCCGGGACGTCGGCGCCGAGCGCCCGGGCTGGGCGAGCGAACGGCGCGACAACTTCCTGCGGATCGTCTCGGGCGAGACTGCCGACGTGGACCTTGTGGCGGACCAGTGGACCGCGTCGGCGGGCCTGCTGGAGAAGCTCCTGCCGAGCTTCCGCCGCCAGGGCGACCGAGCGGCCTTCGAAGCGGCCTACGAGGCCGCGGACGCCGCCAAGATGAACGAGATCCGCGCCCGCGTCGAAGAGGTCGTCACGGACCCGGAAACCGCGGAGAAGCTCAAACCCTGGTACCGGTACGCCTGCAAGCGCCCGACCTTCTCCGATCTGTACCTCCAGGCGTTCAACCGCGACAACGTCACCCTGGTCGACACCGCGGACAGCCACGGCATCGAGCGGATGACCGAACGCGGCGTCGTCGTCGGCGACACCGAGTACGCACTCGACTGCCTGATCTTCGCCACCGGCTTCTCCGTCGGCGTCTCCGGCGTCCACTCGGGCCGGCTGCCCGTCCGAGGCCGGCGGGGCGTCCAGTTGCAGGACGCGTGGCGGGAACAGGGCCCGCGTACGCTGCACGGTTTCACCAGCAACGGCTTCCCGAACCTCATCCAGCTGGGTGTCACACAGAGCGCCAGCAGTGTCAACTACACGCATGTGCTGGACGAGCACGCCGTCCACGCCGCGGCACTCGTCGCCGCCGCCGAGGCGGAGTCGGCCCTGATCGAACCCTCCCGCGAGGCCGAGGACGCGTGGATCGCCGTCCTGGCCGACGGCGCCCCCGACCACGAGTGGTTCCACGCCGAATGCACACCCGGCTACTACAACGCCGAAGGCCGCGGCCGGCCGAACGGCCCGAACGCCTACCCGCACGGCGCGGTCGCCTTCCATGACCTGCTGAGGCGATGGCGGGAGGAGTCCATGACCGAAGTACTCCGCCCGAGGACCGCCCTGCGCAAGCAGCAGATGTAGTAAGCCACACCTTCACGAGAGCGGGCCCCCGGTTCCCCGCGCCTGGTACCCGGCTCGCCGCATCCGGTCTCTGGCTGTCCGTGCCTGGTCTCTGGCTGTCTGGGTGCGGGTTCCGGTTGTCCGTGTGGGGGCTCGGGTTGTCTGGGTGCGGGTTCCGGTTGTCCGTGTGGGGGCTCGGGTTGTCTGGGTGCGGGTTCCGGTCCTTCGTGTGCGGTCCCTGGCTGTGCGTGTCCGGGCCCCGGTCCTTCGTGTGCGGTTCCGCTCTCCGTGTCTGGTTCCCGGTCCTCCGCGTCCGGTCCCGCTCTCCGTGCCTGGTCCCCGGCTCGCCGCGTGCGGGCTCCGGTCCTTCGCGTCCGGGCCCTGGCCGTCCGCGTTCGGGCGCCGGTCCTCCGTGCCTGCTCCCCGGTTCTCCGCGTCCGGTCCATGCATGGCCGCCACCTGGAGGGGCCGGGGGAGGCATTGCGGGCCTCCCAGCCGATCACCGGCCGTTCGAGGAAGCGTCTGCGCAGCAGCGGCGCGGTGTGCGCCCCCGGGTATCGCGCCGGATGGCGGCCTTCCACGTGTACGGCTGAACGGGCCTGCCCGCGCTCCCGCTGCGGCCGCACGGCCGAACTGCCCGACCCCGCTTTTCGGACATTCCGGCTGCCCGGGTCAACGAACTGCCCCGGACCCGGGCGGTGCCTCACACATGCCCTCCTGCGCTGCGGCCCCGCCCCGGCGGCGCGAAACCGGGCGCCCACGGCAGCGCCGGTGAACGCCCCGGCCGTGCGTCGGCTGGTAGCCGGTCGGCTCGCGCCAGGAGCGGGCCTCCTCCTCCGAGGCGAACTCGCGATGACGGTGCGATCGCCGTCCCACTCACCCTCCAGGGCCCCAGGCCGAGGATCGACACCCGGACGCGGGCGCCGCGGTCCGGCCGCCCCGTGTGCCCGCTCGCGGAGCCCGATGCCCGTCGTCCGCCAGCACCCTTGACGGTTGCGCAAAAACGAGAATACCGTTCTCTTCGATAGAGACCGGTGTTATCGAACGAGTGGTGTCGTCAACTGGAGGACCCGACCCCATGGCCCATTTCAAGAAGCCCGAAGAGGGCAGCTGGACCGAGCACCTCAAGGTCGGCACGGAGCCGGTCTCCTACGCGGACTCCATCTCGCCCGAGCACTACGAGCTGGAGCGTGAGGCCATCTTCAAGCGCACCTGGCTCAACGTCGGCCGCGTCGAGCAGGTGCCGAGGAAGGGCAGCTACTTCACCAAGGAGCTGGACGCCGCACGCACCTCCGTCATCGTGGTGCGCGGCACCGACGGTGAGGTGCGCGCCTTCCACAACGTGTGCCGACACCGCGGCAACAAGCTCGTGTGGAACGACTTCCCGCGCGAGGAGACCAGCGGTGTCTGCCGCCAGTTCACCTGCAAATACCACGCCTGGCGCTACAACCTGGACGGCAAGCTCTCCTTCGTCCAGCAGGAGGGCGAGTTCTTCGACCTCGACAAGTCGGAGTACGGGCTCAGGCAGGTCCGGGCCGAGGTCTGGGAGGGGTTCATCTTCGTGAACCTCGACACCGAGAACGCCACGCCGCTGCGGGAGTACCTGGGCGAACTGGCCAAGGGCATCGAGGGCTATCCGTTCCACAAGCTGACCCAGGTCCACAAGTTCCGCGCGGAGATCGGCAGCAACTGGAAGCTGTTCATCGACGCGTTCGCCGAGTTCTACCACGCGCCGATCCTGCACTCCGGCCAGTACATGCCCGAGCAGGCCCGCCGGATCGCCAGGTACGGGTACGAGGCGCTGCACTACGACATCGACGGCCCGCACAGCATGGTCTCGTCCTGGGGCGGCATCGCCCCGCCGCACGACCGCGAGATGGTCAAGCCCATCGAGGCGGCGCTGCGCAGCGGCCTGTTCGGACCGTGGGACGCGCCGGACATCGGCATGACCACCAAGGAGCTTCCGCCGGCCGTCAACCCGACCCGGGACCCGCGCTGGGGCATGGACTCCTTCGTCTTCTTCCCCAACTTCATGCTGCTCATCTGGCGGCCGAACTGGGTGCTCACCTACCACTACTGGCCGACCTCGTACCACACGCACATCTTCGAGGGGACGTGCTACTTCGTTCCGCCGAAGAACGCCTTCGAACGGCTCCAACAGGAGTTGGCCGCCGTCTCGTTCAAGGAATACGGCCTCCAGGACGGAACCACCCTTGAGGCGACCCAGACGATGCTGGAGTCGGGCACGGTCGACCGGTTCCCCCTCAACGACCAGGAGGTGCTGCTGCGTCACCTGCACCGCTCCGCCGAGGAGTACGTCCGTGCATACCAGCGGCGCGCGTCCGGCGCCCCGGCAGCGTCCTGACCCGGAGGAGGAACCCATCATGGCCAGCGCATTCCCCGAGGGCTTCGAAGCCCTGGACCCGTTCGTCGACTGGGCGATCCCCACGGAGAAGGCCCGCTACGCCAAGCGGATCGGCAGCACGATGGACGAGCTGGACGCGTTCTACGACATTGCCTTCCCCCTGCTGAAGTCCGGCACGGCCCATCTGCAGAACGTCTCCATGGAGGACATCTCCGAACCGGACAAGCGCCTGCTGTGGCTGTTCTGCTCGCTGGTGACCGTCGCCTTCTCCGTGGAGGCATGGCGCCAGCCCAGGGTGCCCGATTCCGGAGCCTCCAGCATCGACGCGATCCTCGAACCGGCCGTCTGACCGGCCACCACGGCCCGAACCGGCACCCGACCCACCGAACCCGCCCGACCGAGGCGCGATGGTGCCACCAGGCGAATACGGCGCCCGGAATACGGGCGGTGGCGCGTTCCTTGGCCTCGGTGAACCGGCTGTTCCGTCACCGGAGTTCGGTGACATGACCCCGGTCGGCAGCGCGGGCGGGAGGAACTGCGTCACCACCTGTGCCGGGCGGGGGCGAGTGCGTCCAGTCCGCTGCCGATGAGTCGGGCCGCGCGTCGGACGTCGGCGCTGACCGCTTTGTGCAGTTCCTCGGGGGTCCGGGCGCGGTCGAGGTGCCGGCGCAGGGCCTGGAACTGGATGGGCCACAGCCCCAGCAGGGCGGTCGCGGCGATCTGCGGTTCGGGGTCGTCCGGGCTGGACTCGGTGCGCCGGGCCAAGGCCTCGGCGGCCACGGCGACCTGTTGTTCGGCCATGTCGCGCTGGTAGGCCCGCAGGGACGGAGTGGATCTGATCAGCATGCCGAAGCGCATCAGCATGCCCTTGGCCTGGGCCGGGTCGTCCTGAGCGCTCAGCCACGACGTGATGCCGTCCAGTTCGCCGGACAGGATCCTCAACACCGCTTCGACCGGCGACAGGCCGGGATCGGCCAGAGCCGTCCGCAGGGACTGCAACGTGGCCTCGCCCAGGTCGAGGACGAGAGATTCCTTGGTCGGGAAGTAGTTGAACACCGTCTTCTCCGACACCCCGCACGCCTCTGCGATCTCGGCGACCCGCACGGCGTCGAAGCCCCGTTCCATGAACATCTCAGTGGCCGTGTCGGACAGCCGCCGTCGCAGAATGCGCTTCTTACGAGCCCGCAACCCCTCGGCGGCGGGTTCCTCGTCGTCGCGGCGCAGCGCCGTCCAGTCCACAGTTCGCATGCTCATCCCTTGAGCGTAGTCCGGCTCCGATATGTTTTCTGTTACTGTAAATTTTCAGTGGCTGTACTTAATCGCCGAGCTTGACGTCCGCAACCCGAGGAGCCCTCGATGAGCGCCATCCATATCGTCCGTGACTACCCGCACCCGCCGCAGAAGGTCTGGCGTGCGGTCACCGATCCTGAGCTGATCCCCCTGTGGACGGCCACGGGTGCCGGCGCACGGCCGGAGGGCTTCGCGACCACGGTCGGAACCACGTTCAAGTTCTTCGCGAAACCGAAGCCTGGCTGGAGCGGCGTCGTGGTGTGCGAGGTGCTGGAGGTATGTGAGCCTTCACTGCTGCGTTACTCGTGGCAGGACGAAGGCGGAGGCGAGGTGACCGAGGTCGCCTACCGGCTCCAACCGCACGGCAGCGGAACGCGTTTCACCTACGACCACACCGGCTTCACCGGGGCCGGCGGCTTCGTCATGGCCAAGGTCCTCGGTACCGTCCGCACCAAGATGCTCACCAAGGGCCTTCCCGCGGTGCTGAACGACATCGACGACCATGGCAACCTGCGTCCGGCAAGTGCCCTGCGCCCCAAGCGGCTCTGACAAGGCCGGAGCGAGATCCCGTGAGAACAGCGGACGCTCCCGGACCTCACCGTCGGCCGACGCCGACACCACGGCCGGGGGCCACGAGACATCACCCGTGCCCCCGCCGACCAGTGGTCTCGGGCCGACGGCCTTGTCGGCACGGACGCGCGCAGGGTGCGTCGTTCACCGCGGTCCGAGCACATGCTGCCGCTGGCTGCCCAGCTGCTGAATACCCAGTTCCATGATGTCGCCCGGCTGCAGCCACACCGGCGGGTCGAAGCCCATGCCGACGCCGGGCGGGGTCCCGGTGTTGATCAGGTCGCCCGGTTCGAGCACGAGGAACTGACTGAGGTGGTGCACGATGAAGTACGGATCGAAGACCATCGTCTTGGTACTGCCGCTCTGACGACGCACGCCGTTGACGTCCAGCCACATGTCCAGGGCGAGCACGTCGTCGATCTCGTCGGCGGTGGCGAGCCAGGGCCCTGCGGGGTTGAAGGTCTCGGCGGACTTGCCCTTGGTCCACTGCCCGCCGCGCTCCATCTGGAAGGCCCGCTCGCTGACGTCGTTGACGACCAGATAGCCGGCGATGGCGTCACGGGCCTCGTCCACCGAGTCCAGATAGCTGGTGCGCCTGCCGATGACGATGCCCAACTCCACTTCCCAGTCCGGCTTGGTGGAGCCGCGGGGAATGCGTACGTCGTCGTTCGGGCCGATCAGGGTGTTGGGCGACTTGGTGAACAGGATCGGCTCGTCGGGCACGGCCTGTCCGGTCTCGGCCGCGTGGTCACGGTAGTTCAGGCCGATGCAGAGGATCTGGTGCGGCCGGGCGATCGGTGCGCCGATCCGCTCCCCGGCGAACCGGGACACCTGACCGGCGGCGGCGCGCTCGGCCACGAAGGGACGGAGGCGGTCGATGCCGCCGGACCCGAAGAAGGCTTCGTCGAAGTCGGTGACGACATCGGACAGGTCGACGTAGATGTCGGCGTCGATACGGGCAACGGGCTTCTCGGCGCCGGGGGCGCCGATGCGCATGAGATACATGGACGTTTCTCCGGGATGGTAGCGGCGGGTCAGGTCGGACAGGGTGTGAGGGCGGCCGGACTGGACCGGCACAGGGAGCGACAGAACGGCCGGGCACGTCGACGTGGGTGCCGGAACGTGTCCGCTGTGGCGGGGTACGCGAAGGTCACAGGCGAGCCGTTCCCAGGACGCCGAGCAGACTTCTGATCTCCTCGACGGCGTCCGTCAGGGTGCTCAGCGGGGTGCGGTAGGCCACGGCGCTCACACTGATCGCACCCGTGGGAGCGGTCGGCGCGGCCGTGTAGAGGGGCAACGCGAGGCAGTTGACGCCCGTTTCGTTCTCCTGGTCGTCGACGCAGTACCCGCGTTCCCGTGCGAGTTCGAGTTCCGGGTGCAGGTCTTCGGCCGTACACCGGGTCCGTGCCGTCCGGCGCGGGAGCGGGCCGGCACCGACCCAGTCCCGGACCGTCTCCAAGGTGGGCAGCCGGTGTGCGAGCAGCAGCTTGCCGACGGCGGTGGAGTGTGCCGGGTTGCGTCCGCCCACCGTGGAGGTGAGCCGCACCGCGCCGCTGGACGGGTCCACCTTGGCCCGGTAGACCACCTCGCGGCCGTCGAGCACGGCGTAGTGCGCGGTTTCGCCGAACCGGGTGGCCAGAGCCTCCAGCAGCGGTCTGATCCGTATGTGTTCCGGGCGGGCCTCATGGTGGGCGAACGCCATACGAAGGAACTCGTCGCCAAGCAGATAGCGGCCGCGGCCGTCCTGGTCGGCGAGACCGGCACGGCGCAGGGAGCCCAGCGCCCGGTGCACCGTCGGCTTCGGCGCCCCGATCGCCCGAGTCATCTCCTCCAGCCCCACGCCCTCTGGGTATCGGGCGAGTTCCTTGAGCACGGCCAGCACCCGGTCGGATCCCACCAGACGACTGGTGTCGCCGGGGTCGGCGTTCTTCTCGTCCGCGGGGTCCGTCGAGCCGTCGAACGTCTGCGTATGCTCCATCGTGTTCCAAACTGTAGACCGTCGTACCGATTGCTGAAAAGAGCCGTGTGTGAAGCTCCGCTGCGCACAGTGGTACGCGGGTCAGGACCGCAACGCCTCCATCCACCGGGCCCGTGATCTCCCGGGGGAGACCCAGAGGACATGGGTCGACCTCGTGTGCGGCGCCGGCGGCATCCTCAAGGCCGAGCGCGGCACCGGACGGATCACGGCACCCTCATGTCCGCCGCCAGTACGGCGACGAACCGGGTCGGCTTCTACTGACGCGGCCTCAGAAAGTCCGTGAACGCCTGCCTGCTGTGCACTAGCAACTCGCGCACCGATGGGTTGTGCTCGCTCTTCCAGACCAGGGCGAGCAATGCCGGTGCCTCGATATCGACGATGGTGCGGGCGGTGAGCCGGTCGCGGTAGCTCTCGCCCATCGAGTTGCTGAGGACGGCGACGCCGAGCCCGCGGGCGGCGAGGCCGGCAATCGCATCCGCGGCGCTGGCTTGCAGCGCGATCGCGGGTTGGATGCCCTGTGCGGCACAAGCCTGGTCGAAGACCGCGCGCAGACCGGTGCCGGGTGGCATGCATACGATCGGGTGGGCGACCAGGTCGCGCAGGGTGACTCGCCGCCGTTTCGCCAAGGGGTGCCCGGCCGGGACTGCCGCGACGAGCCGTTCGCTGATGATGGTCAGCGCCTCCAGCCCCTCGGGGGAGGCGGTTGCGGTGCCGATGAGTGCCAAGTCGACGGCGCCGGTACGCACCCCTTCGAGGAGCCGGTCGGAGCTGTCCTCCAGCAGCGAGATCTCCACACCGGGATGTGCCTCGTGGAATGCGGCGAGGGCGTCGAACAGCGGGGTGAGGGTGCAGCCGACGACCATACCGACGGTGAGCCGCCCGCGGATCAGGTCGGTCACCTCGCCCACCGCCTGGCCGACCGCCCCGGCCGCGGCGAGTGCCGCACGGGCGTGTTCCAGCGCGGCCATCCCCGCGACGGTGAGGGTGACGGTGCGGGCGGACCGGTCGAACAACTCGGCACCGACTTCCCGTTCGAGCTGGCGGATCTGGGCGCTGACGCCGGACTGGCTGATGTGCACCCGCTCGGCCGCGCGGGTGAAGTTCCGCTCTTCGGCGACTGCGACGAAGTATTCCAGCTGCCTTAACTCCATGACTGGGAATTCTAGCCAGTAGAAAATCCATCTGTTGGACTTCTGGCCGGAGGGTGGCCACGCTGAGGAAGCGACAGAGCCTGACACCAGGAGGAACCCATGCCGGAGTACGAGCAGGCCATGCGGCCCGAAGACATCACCCGCTTGTTCGTCGAGCGGTCCAACGCCGGTGACGCGTCCGGGGTCGCCGCCCTCTACGAAGAGGACGCAGTGATGGCCTACCCGCCCGGCGAGCTGACGGTCGGGCGTGAGGCGATCCGTGCGCTGTGGGAGAAGGTGCTGGCCAACGCCCCCCGCTTCGAGCCGGAACCATCCCTGCCGACGCTGATCAGCGGCGACATCGCTCTCACCTCGACCCCGCCGAAGGACGGGACCGGCGCCCGGGCGCAGGTCGTCCGGCGCCAGCCCGACGGAAGCTGGCTGCGCCTGCTCGACCAGCCCGAGTTCGTCCCACCCGCCCGCTGACCCCCTCGCCTCCCGGAGTTCGCGAGAACGGGACACGGTTGAGGGGAACGTGAGGGGCCACCCGCGCACGTCCGCGGGTGGCCCCTCAGGATCAGCCAGTCGACGCGGAGACCGTCGGTCGGTCGGGTGGGCGCGTTTAGTGATTGTCAGCCGATGGTTGCCGAGACCGACGCCGTCGAGTACGAGGGTGGCGATCTGGGCGACCGGGGCAACACCCCGGCACTGCGGTCGCAGGAAGCCGGCTGCCGGTCGGGCTGTGGGCCGGGCGCGACGCCGAGCAGCTGGCGGCCTGGCTGCGGAGGCATCCCGGCGCTGAGGCGGTCTGCCGGGACGGCTCGCTGGTTTACCGGCAGGGCATCCCCACCGACGGCGCCTCGGACGCGGTGCAGGTCAGCGGCCGCTTCCACCTGTGGCAGGGCCTGTCGCAGCGGATCGGGATGTCGCCGCCCACCGCGGTTGCCCGCCGGCACCGGCTGCCGCAGCGGGCCTGAAGTACCGTGAGTGCGACGCGCAGTAGCCGTACTGAGCCCACCCGGCCAGGTCCGAGCGCTTGGCTGTCTCGCGGGAGCAGCCACAGCCGACGGGGGTGGAGTCCACGAGCCACACGTCGTCGTTCCACAGCGAGGTGTCACGGGCCAGGATCCGGATCATGCTGGTGAGCAGTGAGGACGCGGAGCGCAGACGCTTGCTGTAGCCGGACTGCCGGGGCACGTAGGGGAACAGGCCGCGGAAGTCCCGGTCGACGCGGCGCAGCCGGCGCCGCTCGGAGGTGTAGCCGAGCAGCGCTGACATCACCGCGAGCGTGAGCAGTTCCGCATCACTGAGCATGGGCGCGATCCCGATCTTCGGGCGCCAGGGGGCCAGCCACGGCGAAGCCTTCAACTCGTCGTCGATCCGGGCATAGAGTGCCGTTGCGAGGGTGTCCAGGTCTTTCGTCACACATCGACAGTGGGCGCCCTCGCGCCATGTCCGCAGGCGAACCCTTGGACTCATTCATCTAGCCCGCACGGGGCTTCCCGGCACCTTTGAGAAACCATGGTCCCGGGAGTACCGGCGGGCGTCACGGCTGCCCAGGCCGTCCAGCCGGTGCATCGAACCGCGGCCGGCGCTTCTTCGAGCCCGCGTCGCCATCATGCGGATGTCTTCGGGCCGTTGTGGGGGAGGACTCCGATGTCGCGGGCAGCCCGCAGGGCGGACCAGAACCTGGCGATGCCCTCCGTGGACGTCGGCCTGAGCCCGGTCAGCCGCTCGATCTGCGCGATCCGGTACACCAGGGTCTGCCGGTGCACGCCCAGCGCCGACGACGCCTTGGTCCAGGAGCCGTTGTTGCGCAAGAACACATCAAGCGACGGCAGCAGGTCGCTGCCGGCCTCGCGGTCCCGTTCAAGAACCGGACCGAGCACGCGGTCCACCATCAGCCGAAGCTCCGTAAGCGACCGCGACGACAGCGCATCGAACCGGCCCGCCCCGGTGTAGTCCAGCACCGTCTGCCCGGTGTCGACGGCCCTGCCGGCGGCGGTGCGCGCCTGCAGATACGCCTCGCGCACATCCGCCCCGGGAGCCAGCGGCAGGCTGAGCCCCACATGCGCGGTGTCGCACACACTCCTGCGGAAGAGTTCCAGGCCGGTCCAGCCGGCCGGGAGCAGTGCAACCCACTCCTCGTCCATACCGGCCAGCAGCGGGACCACATCCCCGCCCAGTACGTCAAGTCCCTCCGGCCCCAGCGCCCTTGAAAGACCGTCATCGCTCTCACGCAGCACCGCCACGACCACCGGGCGGTCGCCCATCCCGCGGGCGGCCAGCTCGTAGCGCAGCTGCCCACCGCTCACACTTCCGTCCAGCGCACCCCGCAGCACCACCTCGCCCTGACGCCGCCGCTCACGGCCCGCCCGAGTCAGATACTCCAGTTCGATACCGACCAGGGCGGCCAGGTAGTGCACCAGCGAACTGTCCAGGGCACGGCGCCGGTCGGGATGCACCCGCACCTCGACGCCCGAGGGACCGGGCACGGGAACGCAGATCGGCGGCGTGCGGTCCACCTCGACACGTCCCCCCACCGCGAGCACCTCACCGTCGAGCTGCCGCACCACAGAGATCGTCCATCCGGCGCTTCGCGCGACCAGGTCGATGCGGGCCGACAGATCCGACCGCAGCCGGACCGCTTCGACGTAGACATCGAACAAGCGCCGCGCAGTCTGGATGTGATCGCGTTCCGAGCGCAGGGCGCTCTCGATGATCGTGCGGGAAAGCTCCGCGAACTGCAGGGTGAAGTCTGCCGTCAGCAACGGAACGCTGCGCTCGTCGGCGACGGCCGACATCGCCGCCGTAGGTTCCGGCGCGCCTGGCCGGGGCGCCAGCAGCAGTCCGGTGATGCCGGCATCGGCGAGCGTGGAGAACCAGACGCGCTGCGCATCGGCGTGCTCAGGCAGCCCGTCCCCGGTCGTCATCACCAGGTCCCCGGGTCTCACCCAGCTCCACGGGTCCGGGAGATCGCAGACATGCGCCCACGTGATGATCCGATCACCGCCGCCACGCCCGGCCAACATGGTGACCGCATGCTCCGGCGAGGCGATCAGCCCGTTGACAGTGATCATTTCCGCACCTCGACGTCAGAAAGAAGTGTGAACAGACTGCTGCACACTAGACGATTTGACAATCGCTTGATCCGCGCGCACACCCCAGACTCAGAGGCATCTCGATCTGAGGAGTGAGTGCACATGCCCCCAGCGGCGCCTGCTTCCACGGCCATCCCGGTGTGGGGAGCGCCCACACCCACACGATCCCCCCTGACCGGCGACCGGCAAGCCGATGTCGTCATCGTCGGCGCCGGCTACACCGGACTGTGGACGGCCTACTACCTGCTGCAGGAGGAGCCGTCCCTGAACATCGTCATCCTGGACCGGGAATCGGTCGGCTTCGGCGCTTCCGGCCGCAACGGCGGCTGGTGCTCGGCGATCTTCCCCATCTCGCTGGAGCATGTCGCCAAGGCCACCTCCCGCAGCAGCGCCACCCGCCTGCAACAGGCAATGAACGACACCGTCACCGAAGTCGCCCGCGTGGTCGGCGCAGAGGACATCGACTGCGACCTCGCCCATGACGGATTCATCGCCCTGGCGCGCAACCGTGCCCAACTCGCCCGCGTCGACGCACATCGCGCCGCCGCGGACGCGTTCGGACTGCCCGGCCAATGGCGTGTACTGTCCCGCGACGAGGCCGCGAAGCTCGTCGACGCCGACCGGGTACTCGGCGCCACCTTCACCGAACACTGCGCTGTCGTCCACCCCGGCAAACTGGTCCGCGGGCTCGCCGACCTGGTGGAACGACGCGGCGCACAGATCCACGAGAACACACCCGTACAGTTCATCGGTGCCGGATACGTCGACACCCCCCACGGGCGGGTCCGCGCACCACACGTCGTGCGCGCCACCGAGGGCTACACCCCGTCCCTGCCCGGCCAGCGACGCTCACTGGTGCCGCTGTACTCCCTCGTGCTCGCCACCGAACCACTGCCGCCCTCCCGTCTGACCGAGTTGGGACTCCGACACCGCACCGCCTTCAACGACCTGCGCAATCTCAGGGTCTACGGTCAGGTCACCGCCGACGGCCGGATCGTCTTCGGCGGCCGCGGCGCTCCCTACCACTTCAACTCCGCCGTCTCGCCCACGTTCGACACCCACCGGCGCATCCACCAGCGGATCCACCAAACCCTGCTGAGCTTCTTCCCGTCGCTGTCCGACGTCCGCATCACCCACCGCTGGGGCGGGCCGCTCGGCGTCCCGCGTGACTGGCACCCCTCCGTCGGCCTCGACCGCTCCACCGGCAATGCCTGGGCGGGGCCCTACGTCGGCGACGGCGTCGCCACCAGCAACCTCGCCGCGCGCATCCTGCGCAACCTGATTCTGCAGCGAGACGAGCCGCTCAACGACCTGCCCATCGTCAATCACCGCTCGCCGCTCTGGGAACCGGAGCCGCTGCGCTGGCTCGGGGTGAACGCGGGGCTTGTCGCCGCGGGCCTGGGCGACATCGAGGAACGTCTCACCGGCCGGCCGTCCCGCATCTCCGGCGCCCTCGAACGCCTCACCGGCGCCCACTGACCGCACACACAACCAAGGGAGAACCGCCATGCCCGCCCTGACCCTGACGCCTTCCGCCGATGTCACCGGTGTGCTCGCCGCCGCCGGTGTCCGCGCCGGCGCCGACCGCGGCAACCCTCAACTGGGCCTCCTGCCGGTCGCATCCGGCGCCGCGGGCAACGCCGGCGTCTGGGAATGCCGCCCCGGGGGATGGCCCGTCGTCGACCGCCCCGACACCGAGGTCTGCTACGTCCTGTCCGGCACAGCCGCCATCACCGACGACGCGACCGGCACCGTGCACCAGCTCACGGCCGGTGACCTGCTCGTGCTGCCCGTCGGCTGGTCCGGCCGCTGGGACGTCACCGAGACCCTGCGCAAGGTCTACGTCATCTTCTGATCCCGCTCCCACCTCTCCACCACACTGCCCGGGAGGGACACCGACATGTCCCTCCACACCGACGAGATCTACGCACACGGCACCGAACAAGTGCACTCCTTCACCCGCGGAAAGGTCCTCACCGCCCGCCGGTCGCGTCCCCAACCCCGCAGGTCGGTGCAGCCGGCGGTGTCCTGTCGTACAAAGCGACGACACCAGGGTGGACGTTCAGATATCCGTCAGATTGCTTGTGATACAGGTCATCGGCGATCGTCATAGCCAGTTCACGGCGCCGACATCCCGTTCCGAAACACCCGGAGCGCGAACCCCGCCTCGGTGTCGGTTGTACAGCGGGCCTGCGTTCACATGACGGCGCTCGTCGGCAGGTTTCCACCTGCGCGGGGGCGCCCACATCGGCCAAACGCTTGGAGGCATGAGAAATGACGTCCGGACGTCGTCACGTCGTCGTGGTCGGAGCTGGGTTCGCCGGCCTATCGGCGGCGACGGAACTGGAAGCGAGCGGAATCCGGGTCACGGTCCTTGAGGCGACGGACCGTGTCGGCGGCCGTGTGTGGTCCGTTCGGTTGCCGAACGGAGTCGTCATCGAGAGGGGAGCCGAGTTCGTCGCCGAGGCGCACGAATCCGTGGCACGGACAGCGGCGAGCCTGGGGCTTCGGCTCGTCCCTCAAGGGTGTGAGTTCGATCGCAGGCCGTCACCGGTGCACGACGTGCCTGACGACGACCAACTCCGCCAGGCGGTCGTGGAGGTGCGTGACTCGATCCTGCGACGCCTGCGGACGGGCGGCTCCGACCACTCACTCGCGGAAGCGTTTGCCGAGGTGGGGGAGACACCCGGTGGCCTCGCCGTCCGGCGGCGGCTCGCGACGTCGACCACGGTGCCCCTCGACCAGGTCAGCGCCCGGTGGTACGCCGAGGCCGGCTCGGCGAAGCGCTACGGCGCCGCACTGCGTGTGCAAGGCGGCAACGAGCGCATCGCCCGCGGCCTGGCCGCAAGGCTTCGGCAGCCGGTCGTCACCAAGGCCAGGGTCACCCGTATCGAGCGGGCCACGAGCGGGGGCATGGAGGTCGAGTGCGACGGCCGCCCGTCGCTGCGCGCTGACGGGGTCGTCCTGACGGTGCCCGTCCCCGCGCTCCGGGACCTGCACCTGCCGTCCGCGGTGTCCGCCCGCTTGGCCGGGCCTGTGAGCCGCATCGGCTTCGGGGAAGCGGCCAAGATCAGTGTTCCGCTCGCCGAACCCGGCAAGGCGACCGGGATGGAAGGTCCGAGCGGCGACTGGTGGAGCTGGACACGGCAGGGCGACGATCTCGCGCCCGAACCGGCTCTCACCGCGTTCGCGGGCGGCGCCGCGGCGATCCGAGCTCTCGACGTCGTCAGTGGTCCCACGACATGGATCGACGCGATCTCCGCAACGCGCGACGAGCCAATGCTCCGTGACGGCGCGATCCGCACACTCTGGGGCGCGAAGTCGTCGGCGCGGGGCGCGTACTCGGCACGCCTCGTCGGCTGGTCGGCGGCGGACCTCGACATCATCCAGGAGAGCCACGACGGCATCGTCCTGGCCGGGGAGCACACCGAGCGGGCCGGAGCGAGTATGAACGCCGCGCTGCGCTCGGGGCGACGGGCGGCGTTGCTGATGACACGAGAGCTTTCCTGACCGGAGTTCCTGTTCTGAACCTGATCGTGTAACTCGGGGCGCGCAGCCCTCGAAAAGGAAGGAAGGAGGGCTGGACGATGATTCCATCGCGAACTGGCACCGAGTCAGGGGACGTCAAGCTGGCCGACGGCGCAAACCCGTCGATCAGGACACAGGCTCCAGGACTGTGGAGTCTGGCCGCCACCGAACTGTGGGAGCGATTCAGCTTCTACGGACTCCAGGGCATCTTGACCTTCTACCTGCTCTACTCGGTGGCCGACGGTGGTCTGGACTTCGGCCCAGGGGTCGCAGCCAGCGTCGTGGGGGTCTACGGCGGATCGGTCTACCTGGCGCAGATCCTGGGGGCCTGGCTCGGGGACCGGGTCCTCAGCCCCCGCAATATGGTGCTCTACGGCGCCGTCGTGATCACAGCCGGACATGTGGCCTTGGCGGTGCTGAGCGGATCGTTCGGCCTGGTGACCGGGCTGAGCCTGATCGTACTGGGCACCGGCGCGCTCAAGACCAACATCACAACGATCCTCGGCATGCTGGCGAGCGCGGACAGGACACGACGGGACGTAGGTTTCTCCTACTTCTACATGGCGATCTGTATCGGAGCTGTCCTCGGCCCCCTGTTGACCGGGCTCACCCAGTCCATCGCCGGCTTCCACCTGGCCTTCGGCCTCGCCGCGATCGGCATGGTGCTGGCCCTGGCGCAGTACGTGGGGGCGATGCGGAAGCTGCCCGCGGACGCCGCCATCGTGCGCAACCCGATCAACCCCGCCGCCCTCGGAGTGCCGTTGCTGCTCGTGGCGGGTGTCATCGCGCTGCTCGTGGCGACGATCGGGACCGGGCTGGTGGCGGCCGACGAACTTTCTCTCGCTACGACGATCGTCGTCGTAGCCGTCGCAGTCATCTACTTCACGGTCTTCCTGACCTCGGCAAAGGTCACTCCGGCCGAGCGGGTGCGCGTTCGGGGCTACCTGCCGATCTTCATCGCCAGTGCGCTCTACTTCGGGTTCCTGTACCAGAAGTTCTCGACCATTCCCATCCTGATCACCGAGCGGGTCAACCTTAATGTGCTGGGTTGGTCGGTTCCGCCCCCCTGGATCACCACGGCCAGCCCGCTGGCGGCCGTCCTCGTCACTCCCGTCCTGGCGCGACTGTGGTCGCGGCTCGGTGACCGGCAGCCAGGACCGGCGAGGAAGATCGCACTGGGTCTCGCTCAGGTCGGGATCGCCTACACCCTGCTGCTCCTGATCACGATCACGACGGGGAAGACCGTGTCGCCGGTGTTCATGGTGGTCGTGATGGTGATCGCCGGATCCTCGGAGATGCTGGTCGGCCCAATCGGCCTCGCCCTGGTGACCAGAGCGGCGCCGAGCCGATTCCGGAACCAGTTTGTCGCGCTGAACTTCCTCACCCTCGCCTCAGGCTCGGCGCTCGGCGGTCTGCTGGGCACGTACTTCGTCGACGTACCGGAGGCCGTGTACTTCTCCACGGTGGGCGCTGGGGCCATGCTTCTCGGACTCGTCACATGGGTGCTCTCCCGCCGCGTCGAGCCGATGGTCGAGACCCAGGACTGACGGCACCGGTGCGGTGGATCCGGATCACATCCGGGTCCACCGCACCGGCGACCGGTCAGTACCCGACGGTCTCGGTGGACTCCAGGTGTGTGTCGACCTCGCGGTCGGTGAAGAAGGTGGGTTTGCGGCCCCAGTTGACATACATCAGCAACTGGTCCTGATAGTGACGAGCGGGCTTGCCCTCAGGGCTGATGAACGCGCTCTCACCGGGCGGCATCACGTCGTAGCCCGCGATACCGCCGCTCTTGGCCACCATGAGGTCGTTCTCCGTGCCCCGGTTCATGAACAGCGGCCCGGACAGTTCTGCTCCCTTGCCGGTCTCGGGGAACCCGAGGTAGCTGTCGGGCGAGAACACCTGTCGCGCGACAGGCGCCAGCCAGGTCGCGGGCCCACCGTTGTACTGAGCGGTCAGCGTGCGATAGGTCTCGCGCAAAGCCGTTCGGATCACATCGTTCCGGGTGTGTCCGCCCAGCAGGTCGATGTGCTGCGGCACGGTGGACGCCTTTCCGAGCAGGGCGTTGTAGAGCACCTGCGAGCCGGCCGAGATGTTCTGGCTGCCGGTGATGATCGGGGCGGCCGCCGTCGGGTATTTGGTGTCGGAGTACGCGGCATACACACTCGCCGGAAGGGTCCGGCCGAGGGTGTCGTGCAGCGCCGCAGCGAGCCAGGTCTGCATGATCGCGGTGCCCGGGCTGTCGTACCGTCCGTCGCGGCCGTTGTCGGTGTTCAGCCCGTTCCACGACCCCAGCGTTCGAGTGATCTGCCGTTCCGGGCTGTTCGCGGGCAGGTCCTGGACCGCCCGGCGGATCAGCGGCAGGAACCACTGGCGGTTGACGTCCGTCAGGGCGCCTGTCTTCATGATCTGCCACAGGTCGTCGGCGCTGACGGACTTCTTCGCCGCGAGCTGGTTCTGCAGGACGGCCACCCGGTCGGCTTGCCCCCAGGGGGTGGAGTCGGAGTTCGGGTACCCCGGGGCGGGCGAGTTGTTCCAGTTGGCCAGCCAGCCTTCGCTCGGGTTGAGGATGTGCGGGTTGCCCGTCTCGAACGGTTGGACGCCGCGCCACTCCATGTTCCCCGTGCCGTCCGCGGGGAGCCTGGTGTCCTGGTTCGCCGGACGGTCCGGGAAGTGGCCGGCGAAGACATAGCCGATGTCGCCCTGACGGTCGGTGTAGTACCAGTTGATGCTGATGGCGAGCCGCCGCGCCTGCTTCTCCCATTGCGCGTAGGTGCGGGCCTGCGTGGAGTCGACCCAGGCGAACAGTGATGACAACTCCTGGCCGGCCCAGGTGCGTTTCTTGGAGTACGCCAGGTGATGGTCGGTGTCGAAGGCGGTGACCGGACCGTGCACCGTGGAGTAGACCCGCACCGTGCGGTCCGGCTTGCCCTTGACATAAATGGTCTCGGTGCGCACGGTCATCCGGCGGTACGACCCGTCGAAGAGATAGCGGTGTGGGTCCGCCGGATCCAGGTGTTCCTGGTACATGTCCACCGTGTCACCGTTGCCGGCCGTGGCGCCCCAGGCGATTTCGGCGTTGTGCCCGAACAGCACCACCGGGTAGGCGAAGGGGGTGTTGCCGACAATGTCGAAGCCGGCGCCGTGCAGGCCGACCTCGTAGGTGTAGGAGGGGTTGTACCAGCCGAACTGCGGGCCGTTGAGCAGGAGGCTGCCCGCGCCGCGGGCACGTTTCCTGCCGACCAGCATCATGTTGGAGAAACGCGGCTGCTGCTCGGGAGCGGCGAGGGCGGTCAGTTCCGAGGTGACCTTGGCCGGCCCCTTCGGCAACAGGTGTGCGGGAGTTGCGTCGGCCTGGACGGATCCGGCGACCAGGCCATGGGGGCCGGCGGAGCCGTGGGAGGCCGGGGCGCGGTGGGCACCGGCCTGGGTCTGAAGGTCGGCGGCGGAAAGGGTGGACGGTGCGTTCGGGGCGACCTTCCAGTGGAGCTGGTCGAAGACCTGCCGACCGTGTTGTGCGCCGTACTCGGCCTGCAACTGCTGGAGTTGGGAGAGGTTGGAGAGTTCGGCGCTGTGGTCGGAGAAACGCACGTCCATGGTGCCCACGGTGACCATCGCCACGTCCAGGCCGGTCCAGTGCTGCGGGGCGAACTTGAAATCCGTGTATTCCTTGGGAAGCAGGTGGTTCCGGTCGCGGAGCACCTTGTCGATCCAGATGTTCAGGCCCGCCGCATAGCCGTCCAGGATGTGCCGGTCGCGCCGGGGGAGCGCGGTGTACTGCCGTCGGATCGAGGCGGTGTCGACGTTGCCGCGTACTGCGGCATCGAAGTCCGCGTACGCCGGGCCCATGACCTGGGAGACGGTCCCTTCGGCGCCACGCCTGGCCATGTCCAGCTGGAACAGCCGGTCCTGGGCAGCCGCGTAGCCGTAGCCGTAGAACAGCCCATAGGTCGTTCCGGCGTAGATGTTCGGGGTGCCCCAGGTGTCGCGCTTGATGGTGACCGTGCCGTGGCGCAGCGATGTGGTGGAGACGGTGGTCGTGGTGTCCTTGGCCGGGCCGGTGGAAGCCGCGGCAGGTGAGACCGCCGGCACAAGCGCAAGTGCGCACAGTCCGCCGACGAGCTGCCGGTGTCCTCTTTTTCGCGGCGAGGTCATGCGTTTCACGGGTGATGTCTGCCTTCCGTAGCTGCAGTGGACCGCTTCGGCCGGGCGCCGCCTGGCCCGATGGCAGGCAGCGGTTGCGCGCGTGGGTGGTATCTCGAAGGAGTGCCGCGCTGTCGGCGGAGTCGGACGGCCCTTGGCTTGGGGGCTGGGGCGGGAGGGGATCGGCCACGACGTGATGTGCGGCTCGGCGGGATCGCCGCCGGCCCGGGCCGTGGAGCGCCAGCACCCACCCGAACGGTCGGTCGGTACGGTGGCAGGAGTCTGGCACCGTGGCGATCGGACGTCAACGGGTTGAGACGGCCTCATACCCGATGTTCGAGGGGCGGGATCTCGCCGCGGTCCCGCGCTTCGTACGCCTGCCTGCTGCCGGCCGCGCACGGGCGCGGGCTCAAAGGAACGTTGTCCTGCCCGGTCCCTGCGCCACGAAGCAGCCACTTCGCGATCCCGGACCGGACCTCCATGGCGATCAGGCCCGCGAACCGGTCGGTCTGCACGGCCGGCCCGGTCTCGATGCGCTACGGGCATGGGCGGTCCGGCCGCGTCCGGTGACCTGGCGCGGCACCGCAGTCCTATGTCCCGGCCGTAGGCCCCGCCGCCGCGAAGGACCGCGCGATGCCGGCGCCCCTGCGGCCGCCGCCGATCACCCCGACGACTGCGGGTGCTGACGTCATGCTCGGCTTCGCTTCTCCAGGAAGCGGGTCATACGGTCCTTCTTGTCCTGGCTCTCGAACAGCACGGCCTGGGCCAGGTCGTCCGCGACCGGGTGGGCGCCGAGACCCGTTCCTCGTAGGGCGTGCCGCTCAGACCCGTTCCACCAGCATCGCGACGCCCTGGCCGACGCCGACGCACAGCGTCGCAAGACCCCGGCGGGCGTCCTCTCGCTCCAGCCGCCCGAGGAGCGTGAGCAGGATGCGCGCGCCCGAGCAGCCGAGTGGGTGGCCCAGCGCGATGGCGCCGCCGTCTGCATTGACCTTCCCCTCCTCCAGCTTCAGACGGCGCATCACGGCCAGCGCCTGCACGGCGAACGCCTCGTTGAGTTCCACCGCGTCGAGGTCGCCGGTCTGCCATCCGGCCCGGGCCAGGGCCGTCTCGGTGGCGGGCACCGGTCCGAGACCCATGATGTTCGGCTGGACGCCGGCCGAGGCGGAGGCGACGATCCGGGCTCGAGGGGTGAGCCCGTACCGCTCGACGGCCGACGCGCTCGCCACCACCAGCGCGGCGGCGCCGTCGGACAGCGATGAGGAGGAGCCGGCCGTGACGACGCCGTCCTTGCGGAAGACGGTGCGCAGCGTGCCGAGCTTGTCCAGCGTGGTGGAGGGGCGCGGTCCCTCGTCGCGGGTGATCTCGCCGCCCTGCACCGGAACCGGCACGATCTCGCGGTCGAAGTGCCCCGCCGCCTGCGCCGCGACGGCCCGCTGGTGGCTGCGCAGGGCGAACGCGTCGGACTCGGCGCGGGTGATGCCGTCCAGCGCGGCGACCTCCTCGGCGGTCTCGCCCATCGACAGGGTCACCTTCACGGCCTGCGGACCGGCGTCGGCGGGTACGGCCCGGTCGTCGGCGGCGAAGCGCGGGTTGGTGAAACGCCAGCCCAGGGATGTGTCGAACACCGCACCCGGCTTGGCCCAGGGGGTGCCGGGTTTCTCCATCACCCACGGGGCCCGGGTCATCGACTCCACACCGCCGGCGACGACCAGGCCCGCCTCGCCGGCGCGGATCGCCTGGGCGGCGGAGGCGACGGCCGTCAGACCCGAGGCACACAGCCTGTTGACGGTGTAGCCGGGCACACTGTGCGGGAGTCCGGCCAGCAGCACGGCCATGCGCGCCACGTCCCGGTTGTCCTCACCGGCCTGGTTGGCGGCGCCCAGGATCACCTCGTCCACGGCGTCCGCCGGAATTCCGGCGCGGCGCACGGCCTCGCCGACCACGAGGGCGGCCAGGTCATCGGGGCGTACACAGGCCAGGGCGCCGCCGTAACGGCCCTGCGGAGTACGGACTCCGTCGATCAGATAGACCTCGTCAGGCATGGGCGGGCTCCTCGACGGTGACGGGGCGGTGCGACCGGAGCGTGGCGAACCGGCCGGTGACGAAGGCGGCGGCTTCCCCGGCGGCGGCCGGCACCGCCTCGCTCGTGGAGGGGACGGCGGCGGTCAGCGCGCCGTGCGTGCGCACCGTCGCGCGGAAGACACCGAGGCTGTGCTCGGTGGAGCCGGTGCCGATGCCGAAGGAGAGCGGACCGGACCACTCCCTGGTGTACACGGCGGCCACCGCCGCGTTCGGCGCGACGCGCGGGTGGTCGATCCCGAGCGGGAAACCATACGGATACGGCGTCCCGTGCTTGCGCAGTGCGGTCGCGGTCACCGCCTGCTCCAGCGGTGTGCGATGGCGCGCGAAGACATCGGGGCTCTGCGGGCCCTTCTGCGGCATGTGTTCCACCTCTTGACAGGCCGTGGGCTGGCTGAATTACTTGGCCACGGCGCACGCTAACCGAATGTTCGGTCGGTATACAAGGTGGTAGAAACAGTGACGCAAACCACTGAATCGGCATCGGACCCCGTCGCGTTGATGTTCTCCGCGGACCAGGCGTCCCGGCGGCTCGGCATCGAACTCCTGGAGTACGGCGAGGGGACCGCCGTGCTCCGCATGACCGTGACGGCGTCGATGGTCAACGGGCACGGGATCGCCCACGGCGGCTACCTGTTCCTCTTCGCCGACACCGCTTTCGCGTGTGCCTGCAACAGCCGCGGCCCCGTGACCGTCGCCGCCGGGGCCGACATCCAGTTCATCGCCCCCGCGTACGAGGGCGATGTCGTGACGGCCACTGCCGTGGAGCGCACCCGATTCGGCCGCAGCGGCATTTATGACGTGAGCGTGCTGCGCGGTGACGAGGTGATCGCGGAGTTCCGCGGCCGCAGCCGCAGCATCAGGAGTACGAAGAACAAGGAGTCGCAGCCATGACCAGCGAGCCGGAGATCCCCGCGCCGTCCGCCGCCCGCCGCGGGGACCCTCTGCCCGATGACCTGTTCGACGACGGCGAGCGGCTGTCCCCTGAGGAACTGCGAGACCTCCAGCTGCGCCGGCTGCGCGCGACTCTGCGGCACGCCTACGACAACGTCGAGCTGTACCGCAAGAAGTTCGACAAGGCCGGCATCACACCCGAGGACTGCCGCACCCTTGAGGACCTGGCTCGCTTCCCCTTCACGACCAAGGCCGATCTGCGCGACACCTATCCCTTCGGCATGTTCGCCGTCCCCATGGACCGCGTCCGCCGCCTCCACGCCTCCAGCGGCACCACGGGCCGTCCCGTCGTGGTCGGCTACACCGAGAACGACCTGTCGACCTGGGCCGATGTCGTCGCCCGCTCGATCCGCGCGGCCGGTGGCCGCCCCGGCCACAAGGCACACATCTCCTACGGCTACGGCCTGTTCACCGGCGGTCTCGGCGCACACTACGGAGCCGAACGGGCCGGGTGCACCGTGATTCCCGCCTCGGGTGGCATGACCGCACGGCAGGTGCAGATCATCCAGGACTTCCAGCCCGAGATCATCATGGTCACCCCGTCCTACATGCTCACGCTGCTCGACGAGTTCGAGCGGCAGGGCGTGGACCCGCGCTCCACCTCGCTGAAGGTGGGCATCTTCGGCGCGGAACCGTGGACGGAGGAGATGCGCCGCGAGATCGAGGAGCGCATGGACATCCACGCCGTCGACATCTACGGTCTGTCGGAGGTGATGGGTCCCGGCGTCGCCCAGGAGTGTGTGGAGACCAAGGACGGCCCGCATGTGTGGGAGGACCACTTCTACCCCGAGATCGTCGATCCGTTCACGGACGAGGTCCTGCCCGGGGGCGAGGAGGGCGAACTGGTCTTCACCTCCCTCACCAAGGAAGCCCTGCCGATCATCCGCTACCGCACCCGCGACCTGACCCGGCTGCTACCCGGCACCGCCCGGCCGGCCTTCCGCCGGATCGAGAAGATCACCGGCCGCTGCGACGACATGATCATCCTGCGCGGAGTGAACGTCTTCCCTAGTCAGATCGAAGAGATCGTGCTGCGCACCCCGGGCGTAGCCCCTCATTTCCAGATCGAGCTGTCCCGGCGTGAGCGGATGGACCATATGACCGTCCTTGTCGAGGCCCGCACCAGCACGCCTGCCGACCAGCGGGAAGCCGCCGCCCACGCGATCGCCAGGGGCATCAAGGACGGCGTGGGTGTGACCGTGGACGTCACGATCGTCGACCCGGACACCCTGGAGCGTTCGCTCGGCAAGCTCCGCCGCGTGAAGGACCGGCGCGAGCGCTGATCCCGCTTCTGCCACCTGCCCGATGAGCAGACCGACGTACGAGCCCCCCGCCGGCCGCCGCGAATGCCAGGCCCGGGACCGCGACGCCCCCTCTCCCGGCGGCGACGGCCGCCGACGCCGCCACGGAAAAAAGGAATGCAGAAACGATCCGGTCCTGGCACCCCTCACCGCGCCAGAGGGCCGGCGGCGCCGGGCAATGGGCCCCGGAAGGCTGCGCTGCCGTACGGATCTTTGAGGCGCTCTCGGCACTCGGGTGGCTCACTTCGCCCCTGACTGATCAATCATGGCTGCGACGGGCCATCGGGCCGCGAGTCCTCTCGGTTCCTTTGAGTACTGCCGCAGATCTCCCGCCAGGCTCGGGCCAGCTCCTGCACGCCCGAGACGATGAGGTTCTCCGTCATATTCGCGTAGCCGAGGACGAGTGTGGGCCGGGACTGCGGCGGATCGACGAGCCGGTACGGAGCCAGACCGAGCACGGAGACCGATCGGCGCGCCGCTTCCGCCACCAGGCGGCCTTCCGAGCACCCATGCGGAAAGCGCGCAAGGAGATGCAGCCCTGCGGGGGCCGAAGAAACCTCGACATCGTCGAGTTCGGCGTGCAATGCGGAGATGAGAGCCCGGCGTCGGCGGTCGTACTTCGGCCGGGTACGCCGTAGGTGACGGTCGAGCGTGCCCGTCGTGATGAGGTATGTCATCGACAGCTGTTCCAGGGCCGGAACACCCAGATCGAACGAGGCACGGATGGTGCTGACGCAAGGTGTCATCCACGCCGGCGTGACCATCCACCCCAACCGCAGCGCCGGGCTGAGGATCTTGCTGGTGGTCCCCAGATACACGACTCGGTCCGGTGCGTCGGGCTGGAGCGCGGGTCGGGAGCGTCGGCCGTAGGAGAACTCGGCATCGTAGTCGTCCTCGATGATCACGGCGTCTCGCGCCTGGGCCCACCGCAGCAGTTCGGTACGGCGAGCCTGCGACATGACGGCCCCGAGGGGAAACTGATGCGCGGGTGTCACGACCACGGCACGGACATCCGGGTGCTCCCACAGCTCGGAGACACAGACGCCGTCGTCGTCGACTCCGATCGGTACGAGTCGCAGACCGGCCGCCGCCAGCGGGGGCCGCACCATGTCCCAGCTGGGATCTTCCACGGCTATGGACCGGTGGCCTTCGCCGGCCAGCGTGTGTGCGAGAAGGCTGAGCGACTGCACGGTACCGCTGCAGGCATGGATGTCGTGAGCGTCGGCCACTACACCCCGCACCCGGGCAAGACGCTGCGACAGCGCCTCTCGGAACTGCGGGATTCCATTCGGGGCGTTGTACCGGAACTCGTCCCGTGAGGCCGTAGACATGACATGGCGAACGGCGCTGGACCACTCCGATCGGGGAAACATACTGAGATCGGCAACGCCCGCGGTGAAGTTGAACCGATGCTGCGGAGGCTGCTGCCGCGGCACGCTCGTGGAGACGGGAGGCTGCGACACGTTCGCCACCACGGTTCCGGAGCCGCGCCGGGACCGGAGGAAACCTTGCGCGGCCAGCCGCTCGTAAGCGCTCACCACAACCGACCGCGAGCAAGCGAGTTCGTCCGCGAGCGCCCGCGATGGCGGCATCCGGGAGCCGGGAGAGAGACGACCGCTCTGGATCGCCTGCCTGATCGATTCCTCGACTTGCGCTGCCTTGGTCTGCCGGCGCGGGACGCTTGCTTGGCTGAGATCCAGGAGCAGCTCAGCTGCCCAATGCGGAGCACCTGTACCCATGCAGCGATTGCACCTCTCCCGAAACAGAAACACGAGCGAACGACCGCGAAGCCGGACAGCGAGCGTAACCCACGGCTTCCGGCACACACCGGGGCCGAGGGCACCCAGGTGATTGGACCGTCGTCTCACCAGCGAATTGGACCGGTCGGCCCCGCAATGCGCGGCTAGCATCTGTCAGCCACAGGGGGCAAGAAGGCGAATGCCCCCACGCTCGGGACTCGTCTCGTATCTGCGTTGACACCCAGCCATGGAGCGCACATGAGTTCATTCGCTATGACAGACCTGTCTCCTAGACCGGGTTTTTACACAAGGCTGCTCATCGCCTGTTGTGGCGGACCCTTCCTGGACGGTTACGTCATGAGTATCATCGGCGTCGCCATGACCGGCGTCGTGAAGGAGTTCGCTCCCACCACGTCCGAGATCGGGCTGATCGGCGCCTCAGCGCTGATCGGTATGTTTCTCGGCGCCAGCGTCTTCGGCTATCTCACCGACCGCGTCGGTCGGAAGAAGATGTACGCGCTCGATCTGACGGTCCTCGTCGGGGCCTGCGCGCTGAGCGCGTTCGTGGAGCAGCCGTGGCAACTGATTGTCCTGCGCTTCGTGATGGGGGCGGCGGTCGGCGCCGACTATCCGATCGCGACATCGCTGTTGACCGAACTCTCGCCGACACGCAAACGCGGCACGATGGTCGGGATGGCCGCAGTCGCTTGGAATGCGGGTGCTGCGGCGGCCTACCTGGTCGGCGGGCTGGTCATGGGACTCTTTGGCGGCTATGACCAGTGGCGCTGGCTACTGTTCTCCAGCGCCGTTCTGGGGGCGATCGTCATCCTGATGCGTCACGGCATCCCCGAGTCACCGCGTTGGCTGCTGAGTAACGGCCGGGTCGCGGACGCGGAGAAGGCGGCCCAGAAGATATACGGGACGAAGTTCAGCCTGGACGGGATGCGCGGCACCGTCCCGCAACCCGTTGAAGTCGACCTCAGGATCTTCCTGCACGGCACCTATCTGCGTCGCCTCATCATGTGTATCGCCTTGTACATCGCCGTGGTGGCGCCGATGTATGCGTTGCTGACGTTTCTGCCCACCATTCTGTCCGGGTTCGGTGTCGCCGCCGAGGGCGTCAGCGGCATCGTCATCGAAACCGTCGTCATCGGGCTGTTGCTCATCGGCTCGCTCCCGGCGGTGGTCCTGGTCGAGAAGTGGGGGAGGCGCCCGCTCACCGTGATCCCACTGGGCCTGATGGTCATCCCGCTCGCCGGTCTATGGCTGTGGGCAGGCGGGCCGCTCTGGTTCACTGTCTTCGCCTTCTGCGCCTACATGTTCATCTCCGGCGGACCGGGAATCCTCGTGTGGATCTACCCGAACGAGCTGTTTCCCACCGAGGTTCGTGCGACCGCCGTCGGTATTGCCGCCGCATTCAGCCGGCTGGGGTCGGCTGCCGGGACATACCTGCTTCCGTTGAGTATCGCCTCGCTGGGCACCGGCACCACCATGCTTTTCGGTGCGCTGCTGACCGGTGGGGCGTTCCTCATCTGCTGTGCGCTGGCTCCGGAGACGAAAGGCCAGTCGCTGGAGGCCACATCAGCGGGATCCGAGGACGCAAAGAAAGGAGCGGACCGCGAGCCTCTGCGGTTCGACTCGGACCTTATCTAGCCCATCATCTGGCTGACAACAGAAAGAATTGAGAAACGCAATGAGCATTGATCCATCGGCTGTATGGGCGCGCATGAAGATGCGGGTGTGGCCGGAACGCTACTGGCTGCTGGCACTGACCGAGTCGACTGCGGCTGCCGCTGCAGAGGTGATGCTCCGAAGCACCGGAACGTACTGCTGCCTGATACGCGACCAAGCGGGAATCTCCATGGTCGTCGATGAAGCCGGTTCTGCGGTCGCCGACGAACTGGCACATGTGCAGGCCCGCTTCGGCCCCTTCAGGATTGTGTCCACCGACGGCGAACTCCCCTTCGACGTCGTAGGTTTCCTGCGGCCGGTTCTTGAAGTCCTGAACAGTGCCGGCATCAAGGCCGGACCCATCTGTGCGACCGGCCATGACCACCTCTTCATCTACGAAAAGGACATCGAACAAGCGGAGGCAATCATCGACGAGTTCATCGCGACATCGCGGCAGGAATCGTCCTCTCTCCAGGACGACACCACAGACGACTGACCCCTATGCGGGGGTCGGCGGCCCTTGGGATGGAGCACCGGTCAGCCGGCGGAAGGAACGCCATTGGGCCGGCGGCCGCGAGCGCCGCCGGCGGCTAGCGGGCGCGGTCGGCGGTCGACCTCGCAGAGCGCGTCGTCCCTGGCTGGGCCATCGACGCCGGTGTCGCGCCGCACGGTGTCCGGCTGACCCGACCACAGGACGAGACATCCGGCGCCGGGCTTGCGCCCGTGGTCGGCGAGGTGGTGTTCACCGGGAGCCGGCACGGGAAGCAGCCGATCCCCCGCGGGGAGCGGAGCGGCTCCAGGTGGCGGGGGCGGCCGGTGGCGCTGAGGTGTCCGTCGGCCCAGAGGCGGGACTGACCCGGGCCAGGACGGTGTCCGGGTCAGACGTTCCGTGTTCGAGCGCTCACTTCTTCTCGATCGGCAGGCCGGGCGGGTTGAGCAGCGAGGTGCTCACCCCGTCGCTGGTGAGATCCCAGCGGGCCAGGATCTTCCCGTAGACGCCCTTCTTGATCAGGTAGTTGATCGCGTCGTTGAGCGGCTTGCCGAGACCGTTGCCCTTCTTGGTGGTCGCGGCGATCAGGCCCTCCAGGTTCTTCCCGGATCCGATGATCTCGCCGACGACCTGGGTCTGGCCGGAGACACTGGCGTGGTACTGGGCCTCGGGGTTGGGATGGAGATAGGCGTCGATCTGGCCGGACTGGAGGGCCAGATAGACGGCCGATTCGTCCTGGTAGTACTTCACGTTGATGGGCTTGCGGCCCGCCTTGACGTTCTGGGCGCTCCAGTCCAGCAGGGCCTTTTCCTCACTGGTCCCGGTGGGCACGGCGATGGTCTTGCCCGCCACGTCCTTGGGGCCGGTGACGTGCCACGTCGCGCCCTTCTTGGCCTCGAACGCCTGCGCGTCCTTGCGGTAGGTGGCCATGTCGTACTTCTGCTTGCGCAGTTCGGTGACGGTGATGTTGGTGACGCCGACGTCGTACTTGCCGCTGTCCAGACCGACGAAGACCTGCTCGAAGGAGACCGGGTTGTAGTGCACCTTGAGGCCGAGCACCGAGGCGATCGCGTACGCCATGTCCGTTTCCACGCCGATGAGGGTCTTGTTGTCCGTGGCGAAGAAGGTGAGCGGTGCGGTGCTCCCCTTGGAGTTGCCGATTTCGAGGGTGCCCCGGGACCGGATGGCCGCGGGCACCTCAGCGGCGATGGAGTCGTCCTTGGGCGCTGAGTAGCGGTTCTGGTCGGGGCTGGTGTTGAAGGACACCTTGGATGCCGATGCGGATGCGGACGCGTCCTTGGCGGGGCCGCCGCAGGCGCTCAGGGTGAGCGCGGCGGCGACGGCCAGGGTGGTGAACGCGGTGACCTTGGGGCGGATGAGCACGGACACGGTGGTGCTGCCTTTCAGGAGAATCAAGAGAAGCGGGGTCAGAGGACCTTCGAGAGGAAGGCGCGGGTGCGCTCGTGCCGGGGGGAGTCGAGCACATCGGCCGGTGCCCCCTGCTCGACGATCCGGCCGCCGTCCATGAAGACCACGGTGTCGGCGACCTCACGGGCGAAGCCGATCTCATGGGTGACGACGATCATGGTGGTGCCGGCGCGTGCCAGATCCTTGATCACGTCCAGCACCTCGCCGACCAGTTCCGGGTCGAGGGCAGAGGTGGGCTCGTCGAAGAGCAGCACCTTGGGTTCCAGAGCGAGCGCGCGAGCGATGGCGATGCGCTGCTGCTGGCCGCCGGACAGCTGGCCGGGGTAGGCGGTCACCTTGTCGCGCAGACCGACGCGCTCCAGCAGCCGCTCGGCGCGTTCCTGGGCCCGGGCCCGCGGCACGCCCAGGGCGGAGACGGGTGCCTCGACCAGGTTGTCCAGGACCGTGAGGTGCGGGAAGAGATTGAAGTTCTGGAACACGAAGCCGATGTGGGTGCGCTGGCGCAGCACCTCGCGCTCACGCAGCTCGTGCAACCTGTCGCCGACCCGCCGGTAGCCGATCAGTTCGCCGTCGATGGTGACGGTGCCGCGCTTGACCTTCTCCAGGTGGTTGATGCAGCGCAGCAGGGTGGACTTGCCGGATCCGGACGGGCCCAGCACGACGGTCACCTCGCCGGCCCGGACCCGGAGATCGACTCCCTTGAGCACCTCGGCCATGCCGTAGTTCTTGTGGACGTCGCGTATGTCGACGACAACCCGGGCGGGATCGGCCGCGGCCTTGTGGGCACGGTCGGCGGAAGGCGATTTCGCGGTCACCGCAGGGTCCCTTCTTCCGCGGCAGCCGCGCGGAAATTGCCGATGGCGAGGCGCACCCGCTCGATGGGGGTCGGCGGCAGCGCGCGCGCAGTGCCCTTGGCGTAGCGCCGCTCGACGTAGTACTGGAAGATCGACAGGAGGGTCGTCAGCAGGACGTACCAGGCGGTCGCGACGAGCAGCATGGGTACGACACGTGAGGTGCGTCCGTAGATGACCTGGACGGTGTAGAACAGCTCCATGATCGCCATCACGGAGACGATCGAGGTGTTCTTGAACAGCGAGATCAGCTGGTTGGCCGCGTTGGGCGCGATGGTCCGCATGGCTTGTGGCAGCACGATGCGCACCAGCTGACGACGCTTGGGGATCCCCAGCGCGGCGGCGGCTTCCAGCTGGCCCTGGCTGACGGACAGCACTCCCGCACGGACGATCTCCGAGGCGAAGGCGGCCTCGTTGACCGAGAGCGCGATGACGGCCGCACTCACCGAACTGACCAGATTGGTGGTGCTGAAGGAGAAGAACTCCGGCCCGAACGGTACTCCGATGCTCAGACGCGAGTACAGGTAGGAGATGTTGAACCAGAAGAGCACCTGTACCAGCAGCGGCACGGAGCGCACGACCCAGACGTAGCCGTAGGCGGTCACCCGCAGCAGGGGATTGGGGGAGAGCCGCATGAAGGCCAGCGCTATGCCGCCCGCGAAACCCGCCAACGCGGCGTAGAAGGTCAGCTCGATGGTCAGCCATACGCCGTGCAGAACGCTGGGGTCGAAGAAGTACTGCCGGAACGTCACCCATTCCAGGCCGGGGTTGGTGGCCAGGGCGTGCACCAACTGCGCCACCAGGACGAGGGCGACGGCCACGGCCACCCATCGGCCGGGGTACCGGACGGGGACGATCTTGGAAGGCTTGGACTGCTCGGCATCGCTGCCCGGTGGTGCGAGCGCGGCTTTGCCGTCAGTGGCAGAGGTCATGATGACGTCTCCGATTCAGCGGTGAGTTCGGGTAGCCGGGCAGACGGAGCATGCGGAGGAACACGGTGCGGGAGACCAACGGGTGGTCGGGTGAGCGCATCAGCCGGCCCGGCCGTCGAGGAGCTTGGCCATGGTGGACAGTCCGCAGCGCAGGTTTTCCTCCGCGATGGCGAAACTCAGCCGCAGATGCCCCGGAGCCCCGAAGGAAGCACCGGGCACCGTGATGACACCGGAGTCCAGGAGGCGGTCGGCCACGGTGACGTCGTCGGGGCCGAACCCGCGGATGTCGGGGAAGACGTAGAACGCGCCGTCGGGGGGCGTCCGGAACAGCCCGAGAGGTTCCAGCACGACCTGACAGATCTTCAGCCGGTCGCGGAGGATCGCCCGGAATCCGGCCGTCACATCCGGTCCGGTGAGGGCGGCGAGGGCGGCCGCCTGCGCGATGCGGCTGACGTTCGAGGTGGTGTGGGACTGGACGGCGGCAGCCGCGTCGATGACCTTCGCCGGCCCCGACATCCAGCCCACCCGCCAGCCCGTCATGGCGTAGGACTTGGACACGCTGCCGACCGTGATGAGCCGGTCGCTCACCCCGGGCTCGACCCGGGCCGGCGCGGGAACGGGCCGGAAGCCGAGGTCGACGTAGGTCTCGTCCGAGACGATCCAGATGCCGTGCTTCGCCGCCCACGCCAGGAGCGCGCGCAGCTCCGGCTCGTCGTATACCAGTCCTGTCGGGTTGTTCGGTGAGCACAGCACCATCGCCCGGGTGGACGGGGTCCGCGCTGCCTCCAGGTGGTCCGGGGTGACCTTCAGCTCGCCGGCGGACGGCTGGACGATCACCGGACTACCGCCGGCCAGCCGGACCGAGGACGGGAAGGTCACCCAGTACGGCGCCGGTATCAGGACCTCGTCCCCAGGCTCCAGCAGCGCCATGAACGTGTTGAACAAGGCCTGCTTGGCACCATTGGTGACCAGGACGTTCGAGTCGTCGAGTGGTCTCGTGGCCCTCGGGCCGAGCCGGTCGGCGATCGCCTGGCGCAGGCCCCTCTCGCCACCGGTCGGCCCGTAGTGGTGGTTCTCCGGCCTGCCGGCGGCGTCAATGGCCGCGGCGACGATGTGGGCGGGGGTCGGCAGGTCGAGTTCGCCTGCCGAGAAGTCGAAGACTTGGACGCCCGCACGGCGCAGTCTCGCGGCGCGTTGGCGCAAGGCGGCGGTCGGCGACATGGTGACCACGGGGGTGTTCCTCGTTTCCGGAGTTGATCGGCCGCCTGGACGCGGCGGACGCAGGGCCTTGATGCACGGGACCTCGGTACTGGGCCGGCGCCGGGCGCCCGACCGGCCCTGAGAAGGTGTGCTCTTGGGGCCGTTTCGGGGTCGGTGTTGCCATCCCGTGCGGCCGCCCACGCAGGAGCGTTCGAACACCTGTCGACCCGTGCCGACGGTGCCAGGTTCGAAGCCGGGGATGGCGTGGGAGCCAAGCCAGGGTTACCGAAGGATGAACTATCCAGGTATGGCTGGAACTCGGGATGGATAATCCATCCCGTGCTAGTGTCCCGCTTGCATCGACAGTCGATCCATGCTGTGTAAACGAATGAACGGAGGCCCCGTGGCCGCAGGCAAGTCAGCCCTGATGAGCGGCGAATTCGTCACCCGTGCTCAAGCCGCGCTGCCCAGCCTGGGCGTCACGGACAAACGGGTCATCGAGCTGATTCTCAATGAGCCCGAAGCGGTCGTGCACGGCTCGGTGACCGAGGTCGCACAGAAGGCGGGGGTCGCCCAGTCCTCCGCGGTCCGTGCCTGCCAGCGCATCGGGTACCGGGGCTACCAGGACGTCAAGCTCGCCATCACCCGCGATCTCGCCCAGCAGGAAGAACAGGGACAAGAGCTGGCCCACGAAGAGGGGATCGACAGCCGGACACCTGCCGGTGACATCCTCGACCGCATACTGCGCCGCAGCGCCCGCGCCCTGGTCGACGCGGCGCAGACCGTCGAGCCCGAGTTGCTGTCCCTCACCATCGACCGCATGGCGGTGGCCGCGCGCGTCCTCGTCGTCGGGAACGGGACCTCCGCCGCCCCGGCCCACGACGTCGCCTACCGGCTGTCGGCGCTCGGCCTCGTGACGACGTATCCCACCGATGTGATGGCCCAGCACCTGGCGGCACGGCATCTCGACGACTCTTGTGTGTGCCTGGTCATCAGCCACACCGGTGCCAGCCGCGAGTCGCTGCTGGCCGCCGAGGCGGCCCGGGGGGCGGGCGCCTTCGTCGTCGCCGTCACCAGCTTCATCAACTCGCCCCTGACCCGCGTCGCGGACGCCGCACTGATCGCGGGAGGGCCCGAGTACGGCTTCCGGCTCGAAGCCATGGCAAGCCGCCTCGCCCACCTGGGCATCATTGACGCGCTCTTCGTCGGCATCGCGGTCCGCCGCCCCGAAGCATCGGCGAAAGCACTCGACGTGATGGCCGACATCACGATCGAACACTCCCTGTAGAAGACACACGCCGGCGCTCCACCGCTTGCCCCGTAACCGCAGGCCCGCGCATGACCGTTGCCGAACTGGTCCTGAAAGGTGCGATGCTGCGCCCCGTCCGCACGGGCGCCCATCCGGCCGTCCAGAGGGCGCGTACAAGACCTCAGACAACTCGATGCCGGGCCTGCCGGCGACACAAACTGGTGAGGGAAGTTCCAGGACGAAGACTGATGGAGGATTCATCCTTCGTTCATCAACTGCGGTGAACATTTTTCCATCGAGGGTTCTACGGTCGCACCATGAATCAGATGCGTGTGATGACCGTGGGTGACGTTGTCGGTCCCGAAGCGGCCGCGTGGCTCGGCGCCCGCCTCCCGGACCTCCGTGCCGAGTACGAGCTCGACTGGATCGTGGTGAACGCCGAGAACGCGGCGGTCACCGGCCCGTCGCCGTACAACGGATTCGGGACCACCCGCAAGGAACTGGACGTCCTCATCGCCGGTGGCGCCGACGTCATCACCGGCGGGAACCACTCCTGGGACGGTCCCGAGGTCGCGGAGTCCTTCGCCTGCCCGCAGGTGGTCCGCCCGCTCAACGTGCCGGAGACGCGCGGCAAGGGTGTCCTGACCATCGGTGAGGGCGACAAGAAGCTGACGGTGGTGAACCTGCTGAGCCCCGGCGCAGTGGGCGGGGCGTGCCTGGCCCCGAAGCCGACCGACCTGTGGGACGCGTGGACGGAGCTGGTCGAGGGCGGTCTGCTCCAGGGGGCGGTCGTCGTCGACCTGCACAGCGGGTCGCCGGGGGAGAAGGCGTGGTTCTCCGGCGCCGTCGACGGGCAGGTCGCCGCGGTCGTCGGGACGCATACCCACGACGGGACGAAGCTCGCGCATGTGCTGCCCGGCGGCACCGGCTTTGTCGCGGAACTCGGTATGGCCGGCCGGCTGGGCTTCAGCGGGTTCGGGTTCGACCCGATCCACTTCGTCAAGGAGTACCGCGGGGAGGACACCTCCTCACTGCCGCCTTTCCAGCTCGCTACCGGTGATTTCACCCTGGGCGCGGCGATCTTCGACATCACCGACGGGCTCACCACGTCGGTGATCCGTGTCGATGCCGGCTGATCACCATTCCTCTCCTCCTCGAACCCCTCGTCAGAGAGCAGTCATGATGTCCATCTCCCCCGTGCGCCGATGGCGGCGGCTTCCGGCAGCCGCCGCGACCGCGGCAGTCGCCGCGCTGGTCCTGAGCGCGTGCTCGTCGGCGTCGAACGCCTCCAACGCCTCGAACGCCTTGAGCGATGAGATCACGATCGCGGACCATGCGATTCCGCAGTCGCTGGACCCGATGAACTCGGCGTCCTACGAGGTAACACAGCTGACCTTCCTGTGGGGCGGCTATCTCACGAACTACTCCGACGGGAAGGCCAGCGGCACCCCGCAGCTGGCCAGGTCGGTCACCGCCTCGTCCAACGGGCTGACCTGGACGATCAAGCTGCGTTCCGGGCTGAAGTTCTCCGACGGATCCGCCCTGACCTCCAAGGACGTCGCCGCGACGTTCGACCGGATCCTGTCGACGCCGAACGTCGCCGGTGACAACTTCATCGGCCCCGCGATGAGCAGCATCAAGAAGGTCACCACGCCCGACAACGGCACCGTCTCGCTTGCGATGAGCCGTCCCTATCCGGGCCTGCCGGCCGCTCTGTCGGTGCCGGAGATGGTCATCCTGCCGGCGTCGGGCATCGCGAAGGGCGACGGCTTCTGGAAGCACCCGATCTCGGCCGGCCGGTTCAAGTTCGACACCCTCGACACGACCAACGGCAAGTTCACCCTCTCGGCGAACAACGACTACTACGACACCACGCCGCGCAAGGTAAAGAAGATCAACTTTGTTGCCGTCACCGACGCGGCGACACGTCTCGCGCAGCTCAGGAGCGGGCAGGTCGACTACGCCGACAACATCCCGGGGAACCTGCTGTCGCAGGTGAAGAGCCCGCTCACGCTCGATACGGCGAAATGGAACGGCGGCCAGATGGCGCTGTCCGTCAACTTCAACAACCCCATCGCCGGTGACAAACGCGTGCGCCAGGCGATCTCGCTCGCCGTCGACCGTCAGCAGATCGCCGACTCGGCGCTCGGCGGCGAGCGCGTCGGGCTGCCGCTTTACGGCATCCCGTGGAACCAGGACAACAAGTCGCCGAACGTCAAGGCCACCAAGCAGGACATCGCCGCGGCGAAGGCGAAGCTCAAGGGCACCAAGTGTGAGAACGGGTGCACCATCCCGCTCGTCACCGTCACCGACTCCGCATGGCAGGTGCCGCTCGTCGCACAGGTCGTACAGCAGCAGCTCAAGGCCATCGGCATCCGGCTGGAGATCGAGAACACGCCCTTCAACCAGGTCGGCGACCGGCTCAAGCAGGGCGACTGGGGGCTGTTCACCCGGTGGATCGGCTACTACGAAAACACCCAGAGCTATCTCGGTGGCTACATCTACGGCGACCCGACATCGGGCAACAACGCCAACTTCTGGGGAACGCTGCCGACGAAACCGGACATGCCGCAGCTGAAGAAACTGTCGGACCAGCTGAAGACCGCCTCCTCCAGTGAGGCACCCGGTCTGGTCGAGAAGATCAACGAGGAGTACGTGAAGGAACTTCCGTCGATCCCGCTGACGACCCTGAGCTATGTAGGTGTGTCCCGGTTCCCGAGCGATGTCATCCACAGCGTGGGCGCTTCGTACCTGGTCCTGCCGTAACCCGCGGGAGGGGCTCGCACCGCGGGCCCCTCCCTCCCCCTTCCGCACGGCTCCCGCCGTTCACGAGAGAAAGCACCGTAGATGTCCTCAGCAGTCTGGCCCGGTCCGGCGGCCCGCCGGACCGGTAGCCGCGCAGGCAAGCGCCTGGCCGCCAGGGTAAGTCCGATCGCCCAGGCGATCGTCGTGACCCTGCTCGTCATGATCATCACGTTCTTCCTCATCCGGACGCTGCTCGGTGACCCGGCCGTCGTCATGATCGGAGGGAACACCGGCGCGAGCCCGGAGCGGATGGCGGCCCTCCGCACCGAACTCGGACTCGACAAGCCGCTCCTGGCGCAGTTCCTCGACTATGCGACCGGTCTCCTCCACGGCGACCTCGGCAACTCCTTCCAGCACCCGACCACCACCGTTGCGAGCGTCGTCATGAACGGTGCCGGGGTCACGTTCGCTCTCGTCGGTGTGACGCTGCTGATCTCGTCCGTCGTCGGCATCGGGCTCGGACTGCTCTCCGCAGGCGGCAACTGGCCGGTGTTCGACAACATCCTCCGCGTGCTCTCGCTGCTCGGTCTCGCGGCACCGGGCGCGCTGATCGGGCTCGTGCTCATCCTCACGGTCGCGCTCCGCGGAGGACTGTTCCCCACCGGCGGGTGGGGCAGCGGCTACCCCGACAACTTCCAGTACCTCATCCTGCCCGCGCTGACCGTGTCGTTCTGGTTGACCCCGATCATCCTGCGTGCGGTGCGCGAACGCGCCGGCGAGGTACTGCACGAACCCTTCGCCGAAGCCGCCGCGGCGCGCGGCATGTCGCGGGCCCGGCTCATGCTCCGCCATGTGGCCCCGAACTGCGCCGGTCCGGTGCTTGCCGTCATCGGTGTCAGCCTGAGCTACCTGATCAGCGGAGCGGTCATCGTCGAGATCGTCTACGGCCTCCCCGGTATGGGACGGGCGATGACGACCGCCGTCGCAGCGCTGGACTTCCCCGTCATCCAGGGCATCGTCCTCCTCACCGGCGCAGTCGTCGTGGTGCTCAACCTGATCACCGAGATAGCCGCGCGCGTGATCGACCCGAGGACCGCCCGATGACCGCCGTCGTCGAGCCGCCCAACGTGGTGGCCGAGCCCCAGCCCGCTTCCCCCCGTCGCAGCCGCACACTGAACCTCCGGGCGGAGCGGCTGGTCGGACTGACCATCGTCGTGGTCCTCGCCCTGGCGTTCGTCATCGTCCCGATGGTCAGCTCGGTGTCGTCCTCCGACATCGCCTCGACGCCGCTCACTCCGCCCAGCGCCCACCATCTGTTCGGAACCGACCAACTCGGCCGGGACATCTTCGTCCGCACTTTCGAAGCCGGCCGGACAGACCTCGGGCTCATCGTCGTCAGCATCGCCGCCGCGGCATTCGGCGGGGCGCTCCTCGGCCTGATCGCCGCCTGTCTTCCGGCCGTGGGCCGCGCCGTGATCAGCAGGATCACCGATGCGACGATGGCGTTCCCGTACATCGTGCTCGTCATCGGGCTCGCCGCAGCGCTCGGCAACCGTGAGCTGATACCTGGCCTGCCGCGCGGCGCCGCCGCCATCAGCATCGCGATCGCGATCGCGTGCTGGCCCCCGTACACCCGGCTGACCATGTCCCGCGCGATCCTGCTCCGGGAGCGGGACTCCGTCGTCGCCGCCCGCGTCCTCGGATACGGACCGGTGCGCATCCTGTTCCGGCACATCGGTCCGGCGCTGGTGTCGATGAACCTGTCCTACGCCGCGACACAGGCGGTCGCGACGACCGCGCTGGTCGGTTCGCTGGCGTTCCTCGGCGTCGGCATCGTCCCGCCGACGCCCGAACTCGGTCAGATGATGGCCGACAGCATCGCCCTGCTGCCGATCGCCTGGTGGGCGCCGATCATTCCCGGCCTTGTCGTGCTTGTGCTCGGCGTCGGCTTCGCCCTCATGGCCGACTCCGCCGGTGGAAGGAACTCCCGATGACCGCTCTGCTCGACGTCCGCGACATCAACGTCACCATCGCACGGACGAAGGTGCTCACCGATGTGTCCCTCGCGCTCGACAGCGGTGAAGCGCTCGGCATCATCGGTGAGACCGGCTCGGGAAAGACGATGACCCTGCGCGCCATCACGGGGCTGCTGTCCTCCGTCGGCGGCCGGATCGAGTCCGGCGCGATCCACGTCGACGGCCGCGATGTGACCCGGGAGTCCCTGCGGAGCCGGCAGCGCACCCTCCGCGGGATCGTGTCGATGGTGCCGCAGGCGAGCATGTCGAGCCTCGACCCGCTGCAGCGAATCGGCAGTCAGGTGCGCGAAGCCCTGCAACTGGCCCGGCGCACCCGGGCGACCGATGACGATGTCCGCCAAGCGCTTGAGGCGGTGCGGCTCACCCCGACCGAAGTGCTGTTGCGCTCGCGACCCCATGAACTCTCCGGTGGGATGCGGCAGCGGGTGATGATCGCGCTCGCGCTCGCGTCCGAACCGCGCCTGCTTCTCGCCGACGAGCCGACCACCGCTCTGGACGCCTCCGTCCGCTCCAGTGTGCTGAACCTCTTCACCGAGCTGCGGTTCGAGCGCCGGCTCGGGCTTGTGATCATCTCGCACGACATCAACTCGATCGCGTCCGCGACCGATCGCGTCGTGGTCATGAACGAGGGGCGGGTGGTCGAGACCGGCCGCACCGCCGAAGTACTTGAGAACCCGCGGCATCCGTACACGCAGACGCTCGTCAGTGCCCTTCCCGAACGCACGCCTCGCGGGTACTACCTGCTGGCGCGCCGCTCGGGCGAGGTCTCCAAGGCCGTCACCGACGACGGGTACACACCGGTTCCGGCCCGAGCGGTGCCGACCGGGAAGGTGTCGACGGTCGAGGCCCGTCGGCTGGACTTCTCCTACGGCGACCGGCAGATCCTGCACGACATCTCCGTCCGCGTCCGGGCCGGCGAGCGGCTCGGGATCGTCGGCGAGTCCGGCAGCGGAAAGTCCACGCTCGCCCGGCTGCTCACCGGCGTCCTCCCCTCGGACCAGGTGACCGTCGACGGCAAGCCGTGGCGTCGCTTCGGCAGCCGGCAGCCGGAGCGGCACGAGGTGCAGCTGATCCTGCAAGACCCGTTCGCGTCCCTCACCGAAACACAGACCGCGCTCGCGTCCGTCGAGGAAGCATGCCGGACGGTGCAGAGGACGGCGCGGCGGGCAGCGCGCGAGCGCGCCCTCGAACTGCTCAAGGCGGTCGGCCTCACCGGCGATCTCGTGCACCGGCGACCGGGCCGTCTCAGCGGCGGGCAATGCCAGCGCGTCTCGATCGCCCGCGCCCTGGCTGCGAATCCGTCCGTCCTCGTCGCCGACGAACCGACGTCGGCGCTGGATCTGTCCGTGCAGGCGGAGATCGTGAACCTGCTGCTCAAGCTGACCACGCAGCGTCCACTCGGCCTTGTCGTCGTTTCGCACGACCTGGCGGTGATCTCCCATCTCTCCGACACCGTCGTGGTGATGGAACGGGGGCTCATCGTCGAGGCCGGTCCGACCGACCAGGTCCTCTTCCAGCCGCAACATCCCTACACCCGGCAGCTGGTGTCCGCGAACCCCTGGCTCGCACCGAACGTGGCCCCCGGTCCGGACGCGGACCAGCGAACCCGGGCCCGCACGGTGGAACCGACCGACGTGTAGCCGTGAACCGAACTGGATCGAGCGCGGCATTCGCGCGCCCCGTGGCGACAATGCTTGGATATGACCATGTCCGCTGACCTGACACCGGCGCCGCCCTCAAGCCTCGATCGCGGCACGCTCATCGCACGGATACGGGCGCTCCTGCCGTCGATGTCACCCACCCAGACAGCCGTCGCCAACGTCGTTCTGACGAACCCTTCAGGTGTCGTCCGTATGACGGTCAGCGACCTCGCCACGGTGTCCCGCAGTTCTGTGGGCAGCGTGGTGCGGTTCTGCAAGGACCTCGGCCTCAAGGGATTCCACGAGTTCAAGCTGCAACTCGCGTCGGAGGCATCGGCCGACGCCGACCATCACGACGAGGCGCAGGACGGAACACCGAGTTCGATCATCGCGTCGGTGTTCCAGGCCACGTCCCGTTCCATCGCTGCGGCTCAATCGAGCATCGACGCGGAGGAGTTCGAGCGCGCGGTGCACGCGCTCGACGCCGCACGGCGGATCGTGCTCGTCTCGACCGGCCCGTCCGCGCCGTTGGCGATGGACACCGCCCTGCGGTTCCGCAGCGTCGGTCTGCCGATCGAGAATCCCACGGACCCGATCTCGCAGCACATCTCCGCGTCGATGCTCACCAAGGGGGATGTGTGCCTGGCGATCAGTCACACCGGCAGAACGCGCGAGACGGTGGCCGCGGCGGAAGCGGCCCGTGATGCCGGCGCAACGGTCGTCGCGGTGACGAGCTTCTACCGCTCACCGCTGGTCGCGGCCTCATCGGTGACCCTCGTCGCCGGTTCCGGCGAGACCCGGTTCCAGATCGAGGCGATGATGAGCCGGTTCATCCATCTCGCGGTCCTCGACGCGCTCTACTCCGCGGTGACCGCAGAGAACGCCGAACGCACCCTGCGGGGCGCGGCTTTGACGGCGCGCGCCGAAGAGACCCACCGAATCTGACCGCTCGCTCCCGCTGCCCGGCCGGTGCCGGGAGCGGGAGCGTGTTCGTCGGCGCCGTGCGTGGTGCGCCGAGACACAACGAAACGGCGCGGCCCCGGGACAAGGGGACCGCGCCGTTGGCCGAGGCGGACGCCTAAGCCCACGCAGTGGGCTTGTCGAGCGCGTTGAACTCGAACTCGGCGAGCACGCCGTAGTGGTCGCTGGCGGTCGGGTACTCGTTGAACACGACCCTGCTGTCGTTGATCACGCTCTCCACCTCAAGGTGGTTCTCCGTCGAACCGGCGAACACATAGTCGATGCGGCGGTGGTGCGGCTCCTGCACCCAGTAGTTCGGGACGATGCCCTGCGCATCGACGACGCTGCGTGCCACCCACGGACTGTCGGTCGTCCAGGTGTACCCGGGAGTGCCGTCCCCAGCGATCGCCCAACTGTCGCGGAACGCCGCGCTGCGGCCGTTGATCGCGGACTTGCCGGTGTAGAAGCGGATGCAGTCCTGATCGGGGGCCGCGTCAAAGTCGCCGGCGAGAATCGTCGGCGCCGCCTGGCGTCGCCTCTCCTCCAACTCGGTGATGAACAGCGCCTGCTCGACGCGGGCTGCCTCGCGGGTGAACTTGAAGCTCGGCCGCGCGCCGAGGAAGAGCATGTCCACGCCGATCGGGAGAGGCACGACCGCCTCCCACACGTACGGGCCGTCCTCGGCCGGGAGCCGGTGTATGCCGATGCTCTTCGGCGCCCAGCGGGTACCGACGGCGGTGCCCCAGGCGGGCCAGCCAGCCTGCGTGTAGTCGGAGGCGTGGTGCCAGTGCAGGGGCGAGTTGTCGGACACGAGCTTGAACGCGTCACGCTCCGGGGTGCGCACCACCTCCTGGAGGAACACGATGTCGGCGTCGTGGCTGCGCAGCCCCTCCAGCAGGAGGGCGTCCCGCTTCTCACGATCCCGCGGGTCCAACCAGATGTTCAGGGTGAGCACGCGGAGGTTCATTTTCTTGGCCATGTCGCCACCTTAGGAGCCCTGGATGAACAATCTTCCACCCGCAAACAAACGATGGAAGCAACCTCAGTGGCTTCGTCCGTGCCCGCCCGGGTTGTCCAGTTCGTCGAAGTCGATGTCCAGCTCAACGCGGTCGGCGCGGAAGCGCGTGCTCGTGTACTGCAGCGGCGTGCGGTCGACAAGCGTGTTGACAGACCGCACGACCAGGACGATCGATCCCGCCGGGAGGTTCATGTCCTCGGTCTCGGTTCCGTTCGCGATACGGGAGCTGACCGCGCTCCAGGTGCGGACATAGTCGTCGATGCCGACCGCGCTGAGTGCCTTGGTGATGGATCGGGTCTGCCGCAGATGGATGTCGAGGTCCGGCGTCAGGGCGACGTCGAACCAGGAGGTCGACCGCGCGACCGTGGTCCCGTTCACATCGGCGACTGTCTCGACCTGCAGCGCGGGCCGCCCGTCGAGTCGCAGCCGGGTGGCTGCTTCGTGCGGTGGGTCTGCCACGATCTTTGCGGCTATCGGCCGGTGTGACGCCGTGCCCGCCTGGCCGATGCTGTCGCTGAGGCGCGTGCGCAGACTGATCCGGTGCACCAGGAGTGTGTGCGGGACGACGAACGTGCCGCTGCCCTGGCGTGTTGCCACGAGGCCTTCGGCGGCGAGCACCGCGACGGACTGGCGCACGGTGTTGCGGTGCACGCCGAACCGGTCGGCCAGCTCGCCCTCGGTCGGCAGTTTCGCTTCGGGCGGGAACGAGCCGTCGACGATTTCGCTGCGGAGTTGGTCGGCGATGAGGCGCCACGTCGAGTAACCCGTGGCAGAACGTGTGACGCGAGGCATAGTGCACCGAACATTACCGCCTGCCTGTCACGTCACAGCCAACTCGACCGTGAGTTCATCTCGCATCCATCCGATAGTCGTCTAGCTAGGTGGACAAATCTCAGGTGGCTCGTTACGTTCGATTCGTCCAAAGAGCCAGACAAATTTGGAGGTTGGAGTGACGAGTCCGACTGAGGCTTCTACGGCGCGAAGGCGGTGGATGCGAACTCTCGCGCAGGCGTCGCCCCGTCAGCTCGCCGGCGCCTGGGACGCTTGGGAAGCGAAGCCCGAGATCGAGGCGATCCGCGGCCCCGAAACGGGGCTGGTCATGGTCCGCGGCCGGGTGGGTGCAGGCGGGGACCGGTTCAACCTCGGTGAGACGACGGTGACCCGCGTCACACTCCGGCTGCACGGCGCCCCGCTCGCTGCGGACACCGTCGGCAGCGCGTATGTGCTCGGGACCGACCTCAAGCACGCCTGGCTCGCGGCAGCGTTCGACGGTCTGCTGGCGGACGAGCGACTGCGCGCACAGGTACTCACCGATGTCGTCGCGCCGCTGGAGCGTGACCAGGCGTCCTACGACGAGGCCCGGCAAGCCGAAGCGCGCAGCACCAAGGTCGACTTCTTCACGGTCGCGAGGGAACACGAATGAACACCGCGTCCACCACTGCGCCGGCGCCCGGGTTCGCCGATCCGACGGGCAAAGGACAGCACGTGTTCCGCGCCGTCCTCGACGCGCTCGCCCACCCCGGCCGCTCGTACCGGATCACCGGTCCGGCTCAGGCGCCCAAGGCACTCGGCACGGGGCTCGCGGCCGTCGCACTGACCCTGTTCGACGACGAGGTGTCGGTGTGGCTGCACCGGACGCTGGCGGAAGACCCCGACGTGACCTCGTACCTGGCGTTCCACACCGGCGCGCGGCTGACGAACGAGCATGGGTCGGCGAACTTCGTCGTCGCCACCCCGGACACGCTCCCGGCGCTCGATGCGCTCGCGCTCGGCACCGATGAGACACCTCACCAGTCGGCGACCATCGTCCTCGACGCGCGGACCCCGGGCGTCGGGGCGCGCTTCACCGCGACGGGTCCCGGCATCGACGGCCAAGTCGAGATCGAGGCCCCATGGGCACCCGCGGGGTTCTCGGCCGCGTGGACCCGCAACGGCGCGCTGTTCCCTCGCGGCGTCGACCTGCTCGTCATGAACGACGACTCGGTCGTCGCACTCCCTCGCACCACGCGTCTGCGCGCGGTGTCCGATCAGGATCAGGAGGCCTGATGTACGTCGCGGTCAAGGGTGGAGAGAAGGCGATTGCGAACGCGCACGCGTTGCTCGCGAAGGAAGGACGCGGTGATCCCGGCATCCCGGCGATCCACCAGGACGCCGTCGCCGGCCAGCTCCCGGTCCTGGTGTCCCGGGTGATGACCGAAGGGTCGCTCTACGACCCGAAGCTCGCGGCGCGGGCGATCCTGCAGTGCCAGGGCGACGTGCTCGAAGCGATCACGCTGGTGCGTTCCTACCGGACCACTCTGCCACGGTTCGGCTACTGCGAACCGATCGATACGGCCGGGCTCGCCCCGCAGCGCCGCGTGTCCGCGACGTTCAAGGACATCCCCGGCGGGCAGCAACTCGGCGCCACGTTCGACTACACACACCGGCTGTTCGCCGACCCCGTCACCGACGGCCCGACGGACCCTGACACCGACGCCGCGCCGATGCCGCGTGTGTCCGACCTGCTCGGCTCGGACGCTCTCCTCGAGCCGGACCGCGCCGCGGACTGGGCGGACCCGGAACCGGCCGACCTGACGCGCGAACCCACCGTGTTCCCGATGACCCGGGCCGAGCGCCTCCAGGGACTGGCTCGCGGCGACGAAGGGTTTCTGCTCGCCCTCGGGTACTCCACCCAGCGCGGGTACGGGAGCACGCACCCGTTCGCCGGTGAGATCCGCGTGGGACAGGTCGACGTCGAGTTCGACGCACCGGAACTCGGTTTCCCGGTGCCGCTCGGGCGGATCGAGGTCACCGAATGCCAGATGATCAACCAGTTCACCGGTAACGCCGACACCCCCGCTCAGTTCACCCGCGGCTACGGGCTCGTGTTCGGGCGCGGAGAACGGAAGGCGATGTCCATGTCGCTGGTCGACCGCGCCCTGCGGGCGAACGAGTTCCAGGAGCGGGTCGTCGCCCCCGCGCAGGACGAGGAGTTCGTGCTCAGCCATGCCGACAATGTGCAGGCCGCGGGCTTCGTGGAGCACCTCAAGCTCCCGCACTACGTCGACTTCCAGGCCGAGCTGCACCTCATCCGGCAGTTGCAACGCGACTTCCACGACAACGCCGGAAGCAAGCAGGAGACGAACGCGTGAGCGCCCAGCAGATCGAGTACAACACCGGCTACCTCGACGAGCAGACGAAGCGGATGATCCGCAGGGTGCTGCTCAAGGCCGTCGCAATCCCCGGGTTCCAGGTCCCGTTCGCCTCCCGCGAGGTGCCGCTTCCCCGGGGCTGGGGCACCGGCGGCGTGCAGCTCACCGCGGCGATCATCGGCTCCGATGACGTGCTCAAGGTGATCGACCAGGGCGCCGACGACACCACGAACGCGGTGTCCATCCGTGCCTTCTTCAACCTGGTGGCCGGCGTGCCGACCACGACCCGCACCGAGGACGCGACGATCATCCAGACCCGGCACCGCATCCCCGAGACGCCCCTCGGCGAGGGGCAGATCATGGTCTACCAGGTGCCGATCCCGGAGCCGCTGCGATTCCTCGAGGCCCGCGAGACCGAGACCCGGCGCATGCACGCACTCAACGAGTACGGGCTGATGTACGTCAAGCTGTACGAGGACATCGCCAAGTACGGGCACATCGCCAAGACATACGACTACCCGGTGCTGGTGAACCACCGGTACCTGATGGCGCCGTCCCCGACGCCGAGCTTCGACAACCCGAAACTGCACCAGAGTCAGGCACTGCACATCTTCGGCGCCGGCCGTGAGAAGCGCATCTACGCCATCCCGCCGCACACCGACGTCGAAAGCCTCGGGTTCGAGGACTACCCGTTCGAACCGCAGAACTTCGACCAGCCGTGCGCGATCTGCGGGTCCACCGGCGTGTATCTGGACCAGATCATCACCGACAACGCCGGCGGCGCCATGTACGCCTGCTCGGACAGCGACCATTGTGAGCGGGCGGCCGCTCGCGCCGAGAACGAAGAGGCGACCGCATGAGCATCGAGTCTCCGCTCCTGGAAGTGCGAAACGTCAGCCATCGATACGGCGACCGGTTCGGCTGCCGCGGCGTCCACTTCGACCTGTGGCCGGGCGAGGTGCTCGCGGTCGTCGGCGAATCCGGGTCCGGCAAGTCCACCTTGCTCGGCACACTCTCGCAGCGCCTGGACACCAGCGAGGGCAGCATCCGCTACCGGCTCGCCGACGGTGAGGTCGCGGACCTCGCGGAGCTGAGCGAAAGCGCGGTGCGCCGGCTCTGGCGCAGCGAGTGGGGCTTTGTGCACCAGAACGCGGCGGACGGGCTCCGCATGCACGTCAGCGCCGGCGGCAATGTCGGTGAGCCGCTGATGGCCAACGGGTGGCGCCACTACGGGCGCATCCGCGCGGAAGCGACTGACTGGCTCGAACGCGTCGAGATCCCCCGGGACCGGGTCGACGACACCCCCGCCGCGTTCTCCGGTGGTATGCGGCAGCGGCTGCAGATCGCCAGAAACCTCGTCGTCTCGCCGCGGCTGGTGTTCATGGACGAGCCGACCAGCGGCTTGGACGTGTCCGTGCAGGCACGCCTGCTCGACCTCATCCGTTCGATCGTCAGCGACCTGGGACTGGCCGTCATCATCGTCACGCACGACCTCGCCGTCGCCCGTCTGATCTCTCATCGAACTCTTGTGATGAAGGACGGCCGGGTCGTCGAGTCCGGTCTGACCGACCGGGTACTGGATGATCCCCAGGCCCCGTACACACAGCTGCTCGTCTCCTCGATCCTGCAAGGGTGACCATGACCACCGACCAGCCGACCCTCGCCGTCTCCGGCCTGGACAAGACCTTCACCATGCACTTGCAGGGCGGGCAGCGACTCGCCGTGCTGCGCGGGCTCGACTTCGACGTGTACGCCGGGGAGTGCGTCGTCCTCGGCGGCGCGTCCGGCGCCGGCAAAAGCTCCATCCTGAAGATGGTGTACGGCAACTACGCCGTCGACCGCGGCAGTGTCCTCCTGCGCGCCGGGAACATCGACATCGACATCGCGACCGCGAACCCCCGAGAGATCCTCGCCGCCCGTCGCGACGCGATGGGGTACGTCAGCCAGTTCCTGCGCTGTGTGCCCCGTGTGCCCGCCCTAGAAGTCGTCGCCGAACCGCTCGTCGCGCGCGGCGTCGACGCCACGGAGGCGGAGGAGCGTGCCGCCGAACTGCTGTCCCGCCTCGGCATTCCGGATCGCCTGTGGGGGCTTCCGCCGGCGACGTTCTCCGGCGGCGAGCAGCAGCGGGTGAACATCGCGCACGGCTTCATCGCCGACCTGCCGATGCTGCTCCTGGACGAGCCCACCGCCTCCCTCGACGCCCACAACCGCCGCGTGGTCGTGGAGCTGATCGCCGAGAAGATCGAAGCGGGCACCGCGATGCTCGGCATCTTCCACGACGCGGAGGTTCGCGAAACCGTCGCGGACCGTGTCGTGCCGGTCGAGGATTTCACCCCGATGAGCAAGGCGGCGGCGTGAGTCACCGGTACGCGATCTACGCCGTACCGGGTGTGGGAAGCACCGACGCCACAGAAGTCCTTCTTTGTGAACGCGCGGAATCCTGGCTCGGGCGAAGCGTCACCGGCCGCGCCACCCCGCAGGGTGTGCCAGAAGGGTGGACGCGTACGGCCGTCGACCGGATCACTCACGACGCGCGCCGGTACGGCTTCCACGGCACTCTCAAACCACCTTTCCGTCTCGCCTCCGGACACACCGTCGACGACGTCGCCACGGCCACCGCACGACTGGCCGCGGCGACCGCGCGAGTCACGATCCCACGGCTCACGATCAGCCGAATCGGCAGGTTCTACGCGCTCACACCTGGCGAGGACGCGCCGGCCCTGCACACGCTTGCCGCGTCCGTCGTGACGGAACTGGACCGGTTCCGGGCGCCGGCGACACCCGAGGAGATCGCCCGGCGAAAACCGCACACGCTCACCGAGCGCCAGCGGGCCCTGCTCACCGAACTCGGATACCCCTACGTGCTCGACGAGTTCCGTTTCCACCTCACCCTCACCGATCGCGTGCCGGACGACCTGCAAGACCAGGTCGAACAGACGCTGCGGCACTGGTTCCGCGGCTGCCTCGACCGGAACGTCACCGTCCGTGCGCTCGCCCTGTTCGTGGAAACCGAACCCGGCGCACCTTTCCGTATCCACTCACTCCACCCGCTGGAAGGCTCCCGATGACCAAGGAACTCGTCCTGACCAATGCCCGCCTGGTGCTCGGCGACGAGGTCGTACTCGGCTCGGTGGTCGTCCGTGACGGCCAGATCGCCGACATCGGCACGGGCACCGTGCCGGCAGGCAAGGACCTCGACGGCGACTACCTGCTGCCCGGCATCGTCGAAGTGCACACCGACCACGCCGAGTACCACATGCGTCCCCGGCCCGGCGTGCACTGGGATGCGCTGCCCGCCGTGCTCGCGCACGACGCCCAGATGACGGCCGCCGGCGTGACCACCGTTCTCGACGCGGTCCGGCTCGGCTCGGAGCCGAGCAACCGCGAGACGGTGACCCGATCGGCCCGGCGGCTGATGGACGCGATCACGACCGCCGCCGAAGCCGGAGCGTTCCGGGCCGACCATGCGGTCCACCTCCGATGCGAGGTGTCCGCCGGGGACTGCGCGGACCGGTTCGAGGAGTTCGCGGACGACCCGCGCGTGCGGCTGGCGTCGCTGATGGACCACACCCCCGGCCAGCGTCAGTTCAACGACCTCGCGGAGTTCAAGAAGTACTACGTCGGTAAGGGGCGGGTGTCCGACAGCGACATCGACGCGTACGTCGACGAGCTCCTGCGCGAGGCGGACCTCTACGCCGACCGCAACCGCCACCTCGTCGCCGGGGCGGCGCGCCGGCGCGGCATCGTCCTCGCGGCGCACGACGACGCGACGACCGAACATGTGAAGGAGTCCGTCGGACTCGGCGTGCGCATCGCCGAGTTCCCCACCACGATCGTGGCCGCCGAGTCCGCCGTCGCCCAGGGCCTGTCGGTCGTCATGGGCGCGCCGAACATCGTGCGGGGCGGCAGCCAGTCCGGGAATGTCGCCGCCTCGGCGCTCCTCGAACGAGGACTGCTCCACATCCTGTCGTCCGACTACGTGCCCTCCAGCCCGCTGCAGGCCGCCTTCCAGCTCGTCGCCGACGGGACGTTCCGTCTCCAGGACGCCGTCAAACTGATCAGCTCCAACCCTGCCAAGGCCGTCGGTCTGGACGACCGGGGCGACATCACGGTCGGCAAGCGCGGTGACCTGGTCCGTGTCCGCACGCACACGCTGCCCGGCACCCCGGAGCACCCGGCGGGGCTGACCGTGCCGATCGTCCGCACCGTGTACCGGCAGGGTGTGCGCGTCGCATGACCCCCCAGAAGATCGGTCCGGGCACGTTCGTCGCGGTCGTCGGTGCGAGCGGCGTCGGCAAGGACGCGCTCATCGCGGAGACCCGACGCCATGCGGGTCCGGACCTGTCCCTGCCACAGCGGCACATCACACGTGCACCCGGGCCGGGCGAGAACCACCTCCCGGTGTCCGCGCGCACGTTCCGCATCGCCGCCGAGGCGGGCCACTTCGCGATCGAGTGGAACGCCCATGGCCTGCGGTACGGAATTCCGATCGAGATCGATGACGACATCAGGGACGGACGCTCCGTCGTCGTGAACGTGTCCCGTTCCGTGCTCGGCGAACTGGCGGCACGCTACGAGCACCTTGCCGTCGTCCGCGTCACGGTCTCCGAAGCCGTCCGGGCGAGCCGACTGCGAGCCAGGGGCCGGGAGGACGCGGACGACGTGGCCCGACGGCTGCACCGTCCCGATCCCGCCCCTGACTACGCGGTGGACGCGGAGATCCACAACGACGGAACCATCGAGGCCGGAGCCGCCGCTCTGCTGCGCGTCATCCGGACAACGGCGCGCGGCGCCTCCGCGTCGGCCGCCGTCTCCGAATCGCCCCTCGGGCCGGGCGCGCTGCCGGCGGCCGGGATGGTGCACGAGGGCTCGACCGTCGTCGCCGGCGCGCTCGGCCGGTACACGGAGGTCGGGCAGGGTTCTCGGCTCGCCGACGTCGAGCTGGGTGACTACAGCTATTGCGACCGGTACTGCGACCTTGCGAACACGACCGTCGGGAAGTTCTCGAACATCGCGAGCTTCGTGCGGATCGGTGCGACCGACCATCCGCTCGACCGGGCGAGCCTGCACCACTTCATGTACCGCTCCGCGAAGTACTGGCCCGACGCCGAGGACGACGCGGAGTGGTTCGAGCGGCGGCGCTCCCGCCGTACGACGATCGGGCACGACACATGGATCGGGCACGGGGCGCAGGTGAAGCCGGACGTGGCCGTCGGGAACGGGGCGGTGATCGCGTCGGGCGCGATCGTCACGAAGGACGTCCCCCCGTACGCGATCGTCGCAGGTGTGCCGGCGCGGGTCATCCGGTTCCGGCAGCCGCCCGAGATCGCGGAGCGGCTGGACCGGCTCGCCTGGTGGGACTGGGACCATGCCACGCTCCGCGAGCGGCTCGACGACTTCCGCACGCTGAACGCGGTCGATCTGCTTGACCGCTACGAGTTCTGATCCTTGACGCGCCCGGCTCAGCGACTACGGACCGAAGCGCCGCTTCCGTGGGGGCCGTCGGAAAAGGGCCCGCATCACCGGGCACCTCACCGACGGCCCACCCAACGGGTCCGGCAAGCCGGCAGGGAGGACGCCTGTAGCGCCGGGAGGTCGCGAATCCGAGCCTCGCCGACGGAATCGGCTGCCGGCGGGCACCGTCACAGCGGACACCGTGCGCCTGTGCGTCGATGCCGAACGTCGGCATCTCTTCGATGCCGAGGGCATACGCATCGACATAGAGCAGGCGTGGTCACCGAGGAAACGCGCCTTCCGCTACGGCGCTGCACTCGCCGCCTTCCTGGAGGCCGACGTCATCCAGCCGCACAGCCGCGGAGAGCGCGAGGCCGTACGCGTGCTGCCGGCCGCATGGCAGGGCCGGTCACGATCAGGGGAAAGTGTCAGCGCCAGGTTGGAGCGCGTGCCTGCGGCACAGTCCGATGAAGCGGTTCACCACCGATGACCGCGTGGAACCAGGTAGCCAGGACACCACCAAAGTGGTGGTCGGAGCAGGGGCTACGAACTGTCGCACGCGCACCCTGGGCGGGCAGAGCTTGGTCGCTCGGCGCTCGTCCAGCACGGCAATGCCGACACCGTTGGCAACCTCGCGCAGGATGTGCTCCGCTTCGGGTTGCTCCATGACGATTTTCTGCGGTCGTTCGCCCCAGATCTGCCGTCTGATCTCGTCGTGGTAGGCGGGACCTTGCGATCGTGGCCAGTGAATGAGCGGAAGCTCCACCACGTCGTCGTAGGTGACGCGTTCCAAGGGGGCGAGCGGGTGATCACCAGGCATGGCGACCACCAGCTCTTCGGTGGCGACGACCATCGAGTCGACCGCCTGGTCACGCACGATGGACCTGGCGAAGGCGACGTCCACCTCGCCGGCTTCGAGCAGTTCCAAGTTGCGGCTTGTCCACGCCGAGGTCAGTGAGATCTGCACCCCGGGATAGTGGGCGCGGAAGCGCTCGACCAGCTCGTGCATGTTCAGATCGGCTCCGGAGCGGGTGTAGGCGACCCGAAGTGTCCCCGTGGGCTGCTCGACGGCCATCCGTACGCGTTCGACGCACAGATCGACTTGGGCGAGGACAAGCTCGCCCTGCTCGCAGAGCACTTCGCCGGCGGTCGTCAGAGAGATGGGTTTGGTGCTTCTGTCGATCAGCTGCGCACCGACCTCGTGCTCCAGGACCTTGATCTGCTGGGACAGGCCCGGCTGCGAGATGTGCAGCTTCTCAGCTGCACGGCCGAAGTGCTGCAAGCGCGCGAGCACTAGAAAGTACTCCAACCTTCTCAAGTCCATCGCTCTTTTTGTGTGCCCTCCGCTGGTGACGCTTGTGTGCTCGCCGAGGGAAGCGCGGTACGACCTGCGGCGCCGGCGCTGCCGACTGTGGGACGAGCAACCGCCGGATCGCAGTGTCCCCTGGGTGCACGTGGGACCGCGTGCACCCAGGGGTCGGCCTTATCGGTGAGGTCAGCTCTGCAACCGTGCAGGAGCGTGCTGCTCCCTGCCGTCGTGCGGTGAGCCGGACACCTCATTATTGCCGTGAAGCTCCGCGGTATCTACATCCTGTTCCAGGGCAGTTCCACCGGTCTCTTTGAGGAAGCAGAATATGATCAAACCGGCGATGAGTGCGATCGAGGACGCGTAGACGGCGGGAGAGATCAGCAGGCCGGTCAAGGCGACCAGCCACGCGGCGACGAAGGGAGCGGTTCCGGCGAAGATCGTGTAGGCGAGGTTGTAGCTCATCGAGTTGCAGCTGTACCGGACCGACGTCGGGAACAGCTCGGCGGACAGAGTCGGCACGACCCCCGAGACCGGTGCGATGCACAGGCCGAAGACGATCTGGCCGAGCAGCACGCCGACGAGGTGGCCGGTCTGCATCAGCAAGAAGGCCGGAACACCGAGCGCGGTCAGGGCGACCAACCCCGTCATGATCACCGGTCGGCGTCCGAATCGGTCGGCGGCCCGGCCGCCGAGAAGGACCGCGGCACAGAAGATCACGATGGCCGTGCTGTTCATGAACAGCGAGGCGTCCCGGCTGACACCCAGCTTTGTCTCCGTATAGGTCACCATGTACGAGTTCAGGATGTAGTACGACGATGCGGTGACCGCCGCGGCACAGAACACGAGGAGCATCTTGCGCCACTGGGTGCGGATGCCGGTGAGCAGCGGGTTGCGGGGAGCCACTCCTGCCGCCTTCATTTCGGTGAAGACCTCAGGTTCGGCCAGGCGCAACCGCACATACAGACCGATCAGTCCCAGGGGCGCGCCCAGCAGGAAAGGGATACGCCAGCCCCATGCGGCGAAGGCGGCGTCGTCCAGGAGAACGGAGACGGGCAGGATGACGATGGCGCCCAGGACCGCGGGGATCGCGGACGACACCGTGATGGCGCTGACGTACGTCGCCCGCTTGTTGTCCGGCGCCGATTCGGCCAAGTAGGACGTCGCCCCGGCGAACTCGCCGCCGTTGGAGACGCTCTGCAGACATCGGCAGATCAGCAGGAGCACCGGGGACAGGAGTCCCACGCTGGTGTAGGTCGGAAGCAGACCGATCGCGGTTGTGGTCGCCGCCATCAGGAGAATCGCCGCGGTCAGCGCTTTCGTGCGCCCGAACTTGTCGCCGACGTAACCGAACACGAAGCCGCCCAGCGGGCGGAAGAGGAATCCCAGGGCGAAGACCACAAAGGTGCTGAGCAGCGCGGCCGTGGGATCGGCTTCGGGGAAGAACTGGCTTGCGATGGTCGGTGCCAGCAGCCCGTAGATGGCGAAGTCGTAATACTCCGTGAGTGTCCCGGCGGCAGCACCGAAGATCGTACGTCGGTTCGTCGGCCGGCCTGCTGGGGTCAATGCGGTGGCGGTCATGGCTCGTCCTTCTCGTCGCCGAGGCGGCGACTACGTCGTTGGCCTGAGGTGGCGCCTTCCAGGTGAAACGTGGACTGATCGGGTCGGACGTGGGTGTGTGAGGGCTTTGCGCGGCCTGATCTCCGAGCCCTGACGGGACCGGAAACCAGGCCGTGGGATCAGGACAAGGCCGGGTCAGTCCGATGGTCGTGGGGCGTGACCCCCACAGGGGTCATGACGACACCAGCGAGGGGTCGCGCAGGGCGGCCCTGGCGGTGGCGGTCGCGCTCCAGTCGATGGAGAGGTCGTCTCCGCTGCCGGTGATCACGACGCCGTAGACCTCGCGGGCGTGGTCGATGCTCTCCCAGCGCCCGATCACGTCGTTGAGGACACGCTTGGGGTCGCGGTCCAGGGGATCGCCGTATCCACCGCCGGAACACTCCACACCTCGGACCCCCTGGCCGGTGTTGAGTGTGACGACCGCGTTGTTGGGCAGCAGTGTCTCGCTGCCGTCGGTGTCGATCATCCAGCCGGCGGCCAGGGCACCGTCCTGTCCACCGAGCACTCCCTTCGGCGGGACGATCTGTCCGTCGCAGGGATAGATGACCGAGACGCCGTCCTCCTTCGACTCGAAGGCCAGGTCGACGGTGCACCCGCCCCGGTGGCGTCCGGCACCGCCGGAGTCGGCCATCATCCGGATGTGCCGGTACTGGATCGGCATCTTCAGCTCGTCGATCTCTACGGAGTCCCGGTAGGTCAGGCCGGCCGTGCTGGGCACGTTCCACGTCAGCCAGCCGTCAGCGGTGGCGCTGCCGGGCCCGCCGGCCGCACCCATCAGCAACTGATTGACAAACCGTTCGCCGGTGCGTGAGTCGTGGCCGGAGACGACCGCGTGCGGAACACCCATGCCCACCGGGCCTTCGGCGATCCCGTACGGCTCACCGAGCTGGGCGAAGGCCGCACCGACACAGTTGGTCAGCCGGTCGGCGATGTTGGTCGTGGCAACCGAGCAGCTGTACGGGAACTCCGGGATGCCGACGGCGGCGCCCTTCTTGAGCCGGACCTCCACGCGGCGGAACGCGCCGGAATTCTTGGGCACCTGTCCGCACAGGCCGTGGAAGATGCCGCTGTACACGCCGGCCAGCGTGGTGGCCTTGGTGAGGTTGAGCCCGCAGTCGACGTTCGGTGCGTTGTCGGTCAGATCGACGACGATCCGTCCGTCCTGCGGGTGGATGTCGATGCTGACCCGGAACTCCAGCCCGTCGGGCAGGTAGGGCTGGAACGGGTCGTGCTTGCCGGTGTTGTGCAGATGGGCCTGCGGCAGCTGGGCGATGGCCCGGCGCATGCGGTCTTCGGAGTAGTCGAACCAGCTGCGAATGAACTGCTTGACCTGGTCCTTTCCGTACTTCGCGCACAGGTCCTTGAGGCGACGCTCGGCGATCCGCGCGGCCCCGAGCGACGCCAGGAAGTCGCCGTGCCACTGCTGAGGCACGCGGATGCGGGCCATGCACATGCGCATGATGTCGTCGATGGTGGTGTAGTCCCGCTGTACTCGGACGGCGGGGAAGATCAGGGCCCCTTCCTCGTACACGTCCTTCGCACCCGCGAAGTAGGTGGTGGGCAGGGAGTTCCCGGTGTCGGCCTGGTGGGCCTTGGCCACCGCGGTGAACATGTGCTCACCGTCGATGAACACGGGTACGAGCACGGAGTGGTCCGCCGCGTGGGAATTTCCCCCGTAGGGGTTGTTGTCCAGGTAGGCGTCGCCCTCGGCCAGATCCGGGTGTGCGGCCAGGATCTCTTCCGCCTGCAACTGCACACCGAAGATGTGCACCGGCAGGCCTTCCGCCGCGGCCAGCAGCTGGCTGTCGGCCGTGGCGATGGCGCACGAGAAGTCGCGCCCGCTGTTGATCACCGCCGAGCGTGCCGAGCGCAGCAGGGTGGTGGTCATCTCGCGCACGATGCCGTCCAGGCGGTTGGCCAGGATGGCGGTCAGGATCGGGTCGAACTCGTTCTCGTCCACGGCGAGCGTGCTGGCGTCGGACACCCTCACTGGTCTTCCTCCGAAGTCGTCACATGCAGGATGTAGTTGCCGGACCCGCTGACCTCGGTGGCCATGCCCGGGAAGACGACCAACGTGGTGGTCGGCTCCTGGATGATCGCGGGGCCGGGCACATACTGGCCCGGTCGCAGGCTCTCAGGCAGGTACACGGGAGTGTCGGTCAGTCCGGCCGGGCCGAAGTAGCACGCGCGTGTCTTCGACGGGGCGCCCTCGGTGCGGGCCACGGCCTGCACGGGCGGTGGACTGGTGTGCAGGTCGGCGGTCAGTCGTGCCTTCCAGCTGATGAACTCCAGGTCCGCGGAGTCGTCACAGAAGGCGAAGAGGCGTTCGTGCTCGTCGTCGAACGCCTTGCGGAGCTGAGCGACGTCTTCATCGCTGCGGAACTCGCTCACGGGCACCCGGGTGACGATGTCCCACACCTGGGCCTCGTAACGGGCCTCGGTGAAGTACTCGATCACATAGTCGTCCTCGTCAAGGCCGACCCGGCCCGCGAAGGCCGCAAGCCGGTCACGCAGCCGCCCCAGCGCCGCGTTGACGCCGTCCGTGTCGAAGGTCGAGCAGCGGGTGATCAGCGGCGCCGACTCCTCCTTGACGATGTCGGCGAAGTGCATGCCCGCCGCCGACAGGGCACCCGCGGTCTTGGGCAGGATCACCCGGCTGCTGCCCAGTTCGGCCGCGATCTGCATGATGTTGATGCCGGCAGCGCCGCCACCGGCGACGACCGTGCTCTCCTTGGGATCCAGGCCCTGGGAGATGGTCATGTCGTAGACCGCCTTGACCATGTGGTCCGTCGCCAGGGTCAGGATCCCCCAGGCCGCCTCCTCCACGGTCCTGCCCAGCTTCTCGGCCACCTGGGCCACGGCCTTGCGGGCCGCGCTGATGTCCAGGTCCATCCGGCCACCCAGGAAGTAGTCCGGGTCGAAGAAACCAAGGACGCAGGCGGCGTCCGACAAAGTGGCCTCGGTGCCGCCACGCCCGTAGCAGGCGGGGCCCGGTTCGGAACCGGCCGACTGGGGGCCGACACGCAGCAGCCCACCGTCGTCGACCCAGGCGATCGACCCGCCTCCGGAGCCGATCGAGCGGATGTCGACCGACGAGATACCGAGCAGATCTCCTTCCCACTCGCCGCCGAGCCATGTCTCACGGGTGTAGACCAGCTCCGAGTCGTGCGACAGGCCGACATCGAACGTGGTCCCACCGGTGTCGCAGACGATGGTGTCTCCGCCGAAACCCTCGGCGTTGGAGAAGCTGACGGCCGCGACCGGAGCCATCGCGGGTCCGGACTTGGCGGCGTTGATCGGCGCGGCGATCATCTCCTGCACGGTCATCACGCCGCCGATGCTTGAGGAGACCAGCAGCTGACCGGCGTAGCCAAATCCCCGCAGGTCCGACTCGAGCGCGCGGAAATGGTTCTGCATCAGCGGCTTGAGCGAGGCGTCGATGGCGGTCGCCGAGGCCCGGCGGTACTCGCGGACAATCGGTGCGATGCGGTGGGAAAGTGTGTACGGGACCCCTGGCAGGATCTCCTCGATCAGCTCGCCTATGCGCAGTTCGTGCGCGGGCTCGACGACGGACCACAGCAGAGACACGGCCACTGCCTCGTAGTTCTCCCGGCTCAGATGGTGCAGGATGTCCCGCACTGCCCGCTCGTCCAGTGGCTTGGTGATCCGTGCCTCGGAGCTGACACGTTCAGGGACCTCGAACGTCCTGCGCCGCGGGATGTAGGGGGCGGGGTATTCGGTCGCGTAGTCGAAGACGTCCCGCTTGCCGCCCTCCTTCAGCACGAGGATGTCGGGAAAGCCCTCGGTGGTGAGCAGGGCGGTCTTGGCCACCTGACGGGTCACGATGGCGTTGGTCGCCCGCGTGGTGCCGTAGATGAACAGGTCGGTGTCGGCCAGCAGGGCCTGCGCGGTGGTCCCGAGGCCGTCGGCGATACCTTCGAGGGCCTCGCGCATGCCGTCGAAGACGCGCTGGTGGGTGGTCAGTGCCTTGCCGACGTAGTGGTTGTTGTCGTCGTCGCGGACGACGACGTCGATGAAGGTGCCGCCGGTGTCGGCGGAGACAGAGAATCGCATGAGTGCCTCTCGGGTGAGCGACGGCGAGATGCGAGGCCGGCTGCCGCGGGACGCGGCCCGGCAGCGGCGGCCCCGGAGGAGTGGTGCGGACGCCCTGGCTACCGAGCGCTGCCGAGCAACTGCTGGGAGACCTCGGCCAGCGCCCGGTCGACGGCAGACAGGGTCCTGTCCACGTCGTCGTCCGTGTGGGCTGCGGAGACGTACCATAGCCCGGTCTCGCGGGCGTGGACGCCGTTGCGGATCAGGTGTTCGGAGAAGTGCCGCAGCGGTTCGGTGCTGCCGGCGAGCGCGTCCGCGTAGGTGCGCAGGGGTTTCGGGGCGTCCCAGTGCAGGCGGATCAGGGCGCCGGCGCGCAGAGCCTGCAGCGGCGCCCCGTGCCGGGCGGCAAGCTGCTCGATGCCGTTCGCCAGCTCTCCGGTGAGGCGTTCGAGGCGGGGGTAGAGGGAGTCCTGATCGGTCTTGAGGACATCGAGGGTCGCGTTGGCCGCGACGACCGACAAGGCATTGCCGTTGTAGGTTCCGCCATGTGCGACGGCGTCCTCAGCGACGCCCATCACCTCGGCGCGCCCCGCCACCGCGCTGATCGGGAATCCGGACCCGAGAGCCTTGGCGAGCGCGGTGAGATCCGGGGTCACGCCGGTGCGCTGCTGCGCCCCGCCGGGTGCCAGCCGGAAGCCGGTCACCACCTCGTCGAAGACGAGCAGGCAGCCGTGCTGGTCGCACAGGCGGCGGGCCGTGGCCAGGTAACCGTCGTCGGCCCACAGGTTGCCGCCGTTGACTGCGACGGGCTCCATGATGACCGCGGCGACGTCTGCACCATGCTGTGCCAGCAGGTCGGCGAGAGCCCCCGGGTCGTTCCAGGGACACACCAGGATCTCCGGCCCGATCACACTGTGTTCCGGCGCGATCACCGGACGCGGTACCGGGCCGGTTCCCGCGGGGCTGCCCGGCCCGTTGGCGGTCATCGGGTCGATCCACCCGTGGTAGTGGCCCTCGAACTTGATCGTCTTGCGTCGTCCGGTAGCGGCGCGGGCGATCCGCAACGCCGCCTGGACGGCCTCGCTGCCGGTCACATTGAGCAGCACCATCTCCGCGCCGGGCACCAACTCGACGATGCGCTCGGCCAGTTCGGCCTCCGCCTCGTGCTGACCGCCGTACAGCACCCCGGCGGCGAGCTGCGTGTGCACGGCCTCGATCACCTGAGGGGGCTGGTGTCCGAGCAGCATCGGGCCGTACCCGGCCACATAGTCCACATACTCGTGGCCGTCGATGTCGGTGATCCGGCTGCCCTGCGCGCGGGTGAAGGCCAGTGGGGTGGGGCGCAGCGCCGCCCGGCGCGAGGAGTTCACCCCGCGTGGGATGACCTGGTGAGCACGCTGCATGTACGTTCGCGAGCCGGTGAAGGTCTCCTCGTTCACAGGGCGACCCCAGCCGTCAGCTCGCCCAGCGTGGTGTCGTCGTCCCAGGCGGAGATCGGCGGGAAGGCGTCCGCAGCGGTCATCACGTCGATCACGGTGACGGCGCCCGAACGCTGCGCGTCACTGAGCGCAGCGGCGAGATCGTCTGCGGATTCGACACGGACCCCCCGCGCGCCGCAGGCGGTCGCGATGGCTGCGTGATCGATCTGGGTGATGTCGATGGCGCTCGTGTGCTCGGCGAACTGGTGCAGCTCGGAGTGCTTCTGGTAGCCGAGGATCGCATTGTTCAACACGATGACCGTAAGGGGCAGGTTCATCCGGACGGCCGTCTCAAGCTCGGACCAGCAGTGGGCGAACCCTCCGTCACCGACCACAGCGACCACGGGGCTGTCCGGGCTCGCCGCCTTGGCACCGATCGCCATGGGGACCCCCCAGCCGAGCCCGGCCAGGCCGCGAGGAGACAGGAACCGCTGACCGCTGCGCCGGGCGCGCAGGTAGTTGGACATCCAGATCGAGCTGTAGCTGGCATCAGCCACGACGATCGTGTCCGCAGTCAGCTGCGCATCGAGTTCCCGCATGATCCTCTCGGGCCGGATCGGTGAGCCGGCCGCTGTCATCCGAGGCGCGATGCGCTCCTCGTGCTTGGCCCGGGCCTGTGCGATCTGGCTGACGACCTGGTCGCGGGCCGCCGTGCGGGTGTCGAGCGAGGTGGACTTCAGCTCGTCCACGATCGCACGCAGGGTGAGCTTGGCGTCGCCGATCAGCCGCAAGGCTTCGTAGTTGCGCCCCACCTCGACCGGATCCATATCGATGTGGACATATGTCGCCGCGGGGGGAAACAGCCGCCAGGCGTCGGTGGCGTTTTCATTGGTCCTGGTGCCGACGAACACGATCAGATCCGCGTCGTTCACCAGGGAGCGGGCGTAGTGGGTGGCCGAGTAGCTTCCCATGGCGTAGCCGATCACACCGATGGACAGCGGGTCGGTCTCGTCCACCGATCCCTTGCCCATGGCTGTGGTCGCCACGGGCAGCGCGCCGAGGCGCTGCAACTCGGCCAGCTCGGGCCCGGCCCCCGAGATGTGTACGCCGCCGCCGGCAACCACCAGCGGCCGCTCGGCCGTGGCGAGCAGATCGGCAACATGCTTGATCTGCGCCGGGCCCGGGACGTAGCGGTCCAGCGGGAAGTGTCCGTAGCTGGCGCGGCGAGAGGACGCGACCGGAACGGGCTCCGCCAGGACATCCTTGGGGACCAGCAGCACAACAGGTCCGGGGCGGCCGGACGTTGCTTCGGTGACCGCCGCGTCGACATAGTCGTCAACCCGGGCGGGGTCGTCGATCCGGTGAATCGCCTTGGCGCACGCGGCGAAGAGCTTCTCGTGGTCCAGTTCCTGGAACGCGTTGCGGTCCCGGGCCGCCCGTGGGACCTCCTGGACGATGGCGATCAACGGCACCGAAGCCTTGAAGGCTTCGGCCAGCGGCGGCACGAGCAGCGTTGCGGCGGGGCCGTTCTGAGCGGCCACTACGCCGACCTTGCCCGACACCCGTGCGTACCCGTCGGCCATCGCGCCGCCGGCGTTCTCCGTGCGATAGACAATCTGCCGGATCGATTCTTCTGGGGTGGCCAGGAAGAACAGCGACGGTAGACTCTGTCCGAATACGTCGCTGACCTTGTGGCGGCGCAATGCCGCTGCCAGGCCTCGCGCGACCGTGCCTCCCATATGTGATCTCCTTGATCGGCCTGTTCGGTGAATGCTCAGGAGTGGAACACAGACATCTTCGGGAGGTCCAATAGATGAAAATTTCGCGCACAATAAGCGGAGCTTATTGAGGTCGAGGGTCTGATTCCGGCCTTACGCATGAGCGAGACGCTCGGGCATGGCTCTCGCCGGGGGCGCCGGCTATTCCGTCGCGGGGCTGAGGGACTGTTCGGTCCAGATGGTCTTTCCGGTCTGACCGTACCGGCTGCCCCAGCGGGTGGTCAGCTGGGCCACGAGATACAGCCCGCGGCCTCCCTCGTCGGTCCAGCGGGCCCGGCGCAGTCGTGGCTGGGTGTTGCTGGGATCGGAAACCTCGCAGACCAGCACGTCATCGCGGATCAGCCGCAGAGAGACGGGACCGCCCGCATAACGGATCGCGTTGGTGACCAGTTCGCTGACGACGAGTTCGGTGGTGAAGACCAGGTGATACAGGCCCCACGAGGTCAGCTGTCGTGTGACATCCTCCCGGGCCTCGGTCACGATGGCCGGGTCGGCCGGAAACTGCCAGGCGGCGGTGGCATCGTCCGGCAGTGCCCTGGTGCGAGCGAGCAGCAGGGCCACATCGTCGCGGGGCGGGACTTCGGTGGCCCCGGACAGCAGGGACCGGCCGATCTCGCGCAGAGACGGTGCCATGCCGCCCGCGCACAGCACCGCCAGCCTGTCCGTCAGCCGTGACACCTCACCTTGGATGTCCTGTCCGCCGAGGGTCACGAGCCCGTCGGTGTACAGGGCGAGGATGCTGCCGGGCTCCAGTTGCAGGCTGGTGACCTCGAACGGCATCCCACCCACTCCCAGCGGCGGACCCGGTAGTACCTCGAACACCTCCGTTGTGCCGTCGGGGTGGACCAGAACGGGGGGCGGATGCCCGGCGCTGGCCACCGCGCACCGGCGCGCGACCGGATCGTACAGCGCGTACAGACACGTCGCGCCCACGGTGTCCCGCTCGGCGGGATCGGCTTCTTCCGCGAACCGCTGCACCAGGTCGTCGACGTGTGTGAGCAGTTCATCCGGCTCCAGCTCCAGATCCGCGATGCTCTGCACCGCCGTACGCAACCGTCCCATGGTGGCGGCGGCGTGCAGGCCGTGACCGACGACATCCCCGACGACGAGCGCCACCCGCAGCGACGGCAGCGGGATCACATCGAACCAGTCCCCGCCGATGTCGGCCCCGCCACTCGCCGGCACATAACTGCCCGCGGCCTCGACCGCCGGGAGATCGCTGGTCGTACGGGGCAGCAGGCGTTGCTGCAGTGCCAGGGCCGCGCGGTGCTCACGGGTGTACCGGCGCGCGTTGTCCACGCTCAGTGCGGCCCGGGAGGCGATCTCCGCCAGCAGCTCCCGGTCCTCCTCCACGAAGGAGTCGCGACAGCCGGTACGCCAGACCACCAGGACACCGAGCACCAGGCCACGCGCGAACAGGGGTGCGTACAGGACGCAGTGACCGCCCTCGGGAACGAACAGGGGCGACAGCTCCGGTCCCAGTTGCTCGCCGGCGGAGCGCCCGGAGGTCAGGACGGTTTCACCGCGCCGCAGTCTTTGCAGAAAAGGACTGTCCGGCATCGGCGGGAGCGTCATTCCCGTCTGCAGCAGCTTGCTCGGGATGGAGCCGGTGGCCGAGGCCATCGCGGCGCGACGTGTGTACCACAGCCCGGCGGCGCTGCTCAGTTTCGGGGGTTCGTCACCCGTCAGCGTGGCGTACGCGAGTTCCACCCAGGCCAGATCGCCAAGAGCCGGGACAAGGACTTCGGCCAGCTCTTGAGAAGTGTGAAGGACGTCCAGGGAACTACCGATCCGCACAGAGGTTTCATGCAGCAGGTCAAGGCGGTGGCGCTCCCGTTGCCGGGTGGCAAGGGGGGTGAGCATCGTGGCGACACCTGTCGGACGCCCCGGCGGTTCCTCCAGTCTGAACGCGGACAGGGACCACTGCTCGCCGGCCCTCTGAGGTGCCCGTGCCTGCGGCTCCCACCCGATCAGCGGCATCCCCGTCTCCACCACCTGGCGCACCGCCGACTCCGCGTCCTGTGCGTCCTGCGGAGAGAACAGCTCGCGCACTCGGCTACCAAGGCGCAGGTCAGATGGATGAGACACGTGTGAGGTGACATTGGTGAACGAGGCGGCATTGGTGAACACGGTACGCAGATCCAGATCGTGGATGCCGACCTCGATATGGCCCTGGGTGAACAACGCCCGCAGGAAGGCGCTGCCCCGGCTACGCGATGCCGGGTGCCGGAGGGGAAGGGCCAGGACCACACTTAGGGACGAGCCTTGCAGCGGCACCGTGCGGAAGGCCACCTCGACCCGGTGGCCGGAGCGATGGCGGAGCAGCGCCTGGCCGTACGGCGGTATCCCGGTCCGATGGTGGCGGCCCTGGCATCGTCGGAGGGAGCCGTCGGCGAGAAGGCTCCACACCGGCGAGCCACAGATGTCCTCCGCCGTGTGCCCCAGCAGGTCGGCGGCAGCCTGGGACCAGCACAGCACAATGCCCTGATCGTCGAGCACGCCCGTCACGATGTCGTTCAACGAGAACGACTGGCCCCAGATGTCATCGGTGCAGGAACCCATCCCGCCTTCCTCCGCTTTTCACCCCCGGCCGGCATGCATCAAGCGGATCGTGGGGGAGTGCACGTCTGGACCCACGATTCTGAAGTTCAAAAGACGTCCCGGTCATGGTGGCGACCAGCACCCGCGAGTTCTCTGCCGACCGCGGAGCGCCTGGCGCGGGCCGCAATCGGTTGTGCGCGGGATGAGGGCGGTCATTGCTGACGACGGCCGTCTCCGGCTCCGCGGACCCGGGGCGAGCGGCGCGGAAGCCCTCGGGTCACACCTGGTGGGCGATGCCGGCGCGGGTGCGACGCCCGACGCCGTACCGCTGCGGGCAAGCGACTGATCACAACTTCCTTATGGGCATTATGGGAGGCTTGCCGGTGGTACGCGACCCGAGGACGGCCAGGCGGGGAGTATCGGGCCTCACGGTTCTCCCTGCAAGGCGCCGTCTTGGTCACCGGAGTGAGCGGCCGGGCGCGGTGCCGGAGCATACGTTGTGTCGCAGGCCGTGGGAGGTGTGCCTGACGCGGCTCGTCGGGGTGCGCTGTCCTGGGGGATGGGCCACCCGGACCGCTTCCCCTGTCAGCGGTCCGGACGCACACGTGTGAGGGGCTGCCCGGGAAAGAGAACATGGCCCCCTCCACCAGCCCCGTGCACCCGACGCCGAGCACCCATGGGAGCGCCTGCTGCGGCAGCGGCAGACGGCGCAGTACGGTGCCGCGGGAAACGGGCACGGCCGGCAGGCCGGCGAGGCGTGCGGCCTCCCCGCCCGCACAACTCCCGCGCCACCGGTGACACCTGCCGGGCAAGCCGCACCGTGCGGCGCCGATGACGCTCCAGCAGTCCGGCCATTCCGCCCGCGGAAGGTCTGCCGCAGGCAGCTCAGGACCGGACGGACCAGCCGTCGTATACGCAGGTGGGCGACGACCCGGCGACCGGCACATCCGTCACCGTCCGGTGGGTGACGGATGTACACCCTCGCTGTCGGCGTCCCGCACACCGGCGTACCCGGGGGCGGCGTGCTCGTTGGTCCGTCGAGGCCGCAACTGCCCTATGCGGCCGAAGCGTTCAGGAAACCGAACGTCGTGGCGGTGATCCCCGCTGCTCCTCGGCCCCTCCGTCGACCCGCGGCGAGCAACTGGTATGGTAGAAACCGTTCAGCGGCTAGGAGGTCCGACGAGGAAGCGGGGCGCAGTCCAATGGCCAGGGCTCAGGCAGGCGGCCGTTCCGCCGGGGCGTACCAGGAGTCGCAGGGTGCGGTCGCGTCGCCGCAATCTCCGCTGACCCTCGACGACCTCGATGGCGGCTCCATGAAGGACGCGATCGCACGGCAGTTGCGCCAGGACATCGTCTCCGGCGCGATCGCCTACGGCGAGAAGCTCTCCGAGGCCCGGTTGGCCCAGCGGTTCGGCGTGAGCCGGATGCCGGTGCGCGAGGCCCTCAAGGAACTCGAGGGCGCCGGATTCGTCACCATCGAGCGGCGTCGGGGCACATTTGTCAAGCGGCTGAGCCGCCACGAGATCCTCGACCTGTTCGAGGTCCGGGAGGCCGTGGAGGGGATGGCGGCCCGGCTGTGCGCCAACCGCGCCAACAATGAGATCGTCGCCCGGCTCGACGAGACGATGATCGCCCTGGCCGCGGCGGTGGCCGCGGGGGACAACGACGGCTACAGCGCGACGGACGAACGTTTGCATGAACTCATCGCCGAGGGCGCGGGCAACGATCGCCTGACCGACCACTACCGCCTGCTGGTCCAGCAGCTCCACCGCGGTCTCCTGTCCTCCATAGTCACCAGGCGCACGGGCCGTATGGAGCGGTCGTTGGCGGAGCACCAGGCCATCATCCAGGCGATCCGGACCCACGACGCCGACGCGGCGGAGCAGGCCATGCGGGCCCATGTCCAGCAGGGACGCCTTGAACTCGCCGACGAGGTCAGCGTCAAGTTCTCGTTGTGACGCGGGCGCGGCCCCGCGGAATGCGGACTCGGGCGGCAACGAATCGGAATGCCGGCGAGCAGTAGGCCCGGGGTCCTCTCGCCGGTGCCGAATCGGAATGCCAAGTACTCATGGGCCTTGGGGTCATGACGCCAGGCCGTGCTGGTGCTGCGCCGATGCGTGAGCACGCTGCGTGCACGGCCCGGCCCGCGGCGCCGGCGGCTCCCGGGCCACCGGCCACTTCTGTCTGCGCGAGGGCGTCGACATCCTGGCCCACCCGGCCCCGGACCCGCACCCGGTCCTTCACCACTGTCTGCGCGAGGGGATGACGCGCCTGGTCCTGTGACCGGACCCGGACCGGGTGATCGACGCGGAGGACGGTGTTCCGCAAGGTCGCACAACGCCCGAGCGCATGGGTGGCCGAAGGCCGGGGCGCGGGCGGCACGGGCCTGGCGCCGGCGGTCGCAGCGGGTTCCGTCAGGGGTGAAGGCGCCCCGTCATGCCGATTGCATACTGCGGAGGCGGCCTTTCGCCCAGCGGCGAACCGTTGCGCCCCAGCCGACGCGCGTCCGTGCGGACCGGGCCGCCGACCGGCCCGGTGACGGCGTCGGCGCCGTGGTCTGCGGCCGTCGAGCCCGCGTGTCAGGTCTGTCGCCGGGCCACGCCGAGGCGGGCCCCCACCGCCCGCGGCGCTCTTGGCGCCCTCTCGGTCATGCCGCACCCGCACCGCTTCCCATCGTGCGCACGTCGCACCGCGCCCGCCTCTGGAATGTCAGTACACCGTCTTGCATCTGACATGTCAGATGGTTCTCAGTGCACTCCGGTCGAGCTGGTCGGACTCTCCCGTGCACGTCAAGAGGGCTAGACCACGGCCTGGTTACGCGGCGAAAGACGAACGTTGCACGACCCTTGACACCTAGTATGGTAGATGGAAATCTGATCGCACCGTCACACCACGTGGTACCTCTACTGCCCGGCTGGCATACCAGCTCATGTGGGCGCCGCTTTCGCATCTCGCTCATGCACTGCCCGAAGAGTCGGGCCTTGGAAAGGTCATCATGCGTGCCGCGATCCCTCTCGTCTCGACCACCGTTGCCCTGACACTCACCCTCGCCGCGTGCGGCGGTTCGTCCGGCGGCGCCGCCTCCACCACAAGCCACGGTCAGGCCGGCAAGTCGGTCTCGATCGGTTTCATCTCCCAAGCCCCGCGCAACGACGCCGGGTTCACCCAGTACGGCCTGGCCGGGGTGAAAGCGGCGATCGCCGCCCAGAAGGGCCTGAAACTGTCCTCCATCGTCGACAACGTCTCCAACTCGCAGGACCAGATCATGGGTCTGCAGAGGCTGGCCGCCGCCAACGCCGTCGTCGTCGCCGACGGGGCCTCGCTCAACAAGGCGGTCGAGGCCGTCGCACCCAGGTTCCCCAAGGTCAGGTTTATCCTGGTCGCCGCCCACACCGAGTCCTTCGCCGACAACGTCACCTCGGTCGACGCCGCTGTCGGCTACGACGCCATGGTCGTCGGCGCGGTGGCCTCCGCGCTGTCGACATCCAAGAAACTCGGGATGATCGCCGGGCTCCAGGTCCCGGCCTCCGCCAGCTGGTACTACGGCATGGTTCAGGGGGTCGGCCTCGACAAGCCGGGCACCAAGGTCGTACAGACCTACACCGGCGACTACAACGACGTGGGCAAGGCCAAACAGGCCGCCGAGGCCATGATCGCCACCGGGGTCGACTCGGTCCTGTCCGACCTGGACAGCGGCTCCCAGGGCGTCTACCAGGCGTCCGACGCCGCCGGCTCGAAGGTGGGCGTCTACCAGGTGTTCGGCCTGGACTGCAAGGCCGGCAAGAACATCGTCGGATCCGGCGTGGTCGACTGGTCGGCGATCCTGAAGGACGCCGTCACCGACGCCGCGCGCGGTGACCTTCCCGCGGGCGCCATCAGCTACGGCATGGCCAAGGGCGCGGTCTCCTTCCAGTTCTGTCCGGGCAAGGACACCGCGAAGGCCAAGGCGATCGCCGACAAGGTCACCCGGGAGATCATCGCGGGCGACATCACCCCGGCCGACAAGGTCCTGCTGCCCAAGCCCCCCTACGCCTTCGCGCAGCGCTAGGACCCGCCATGCCCACCACTGCGACCCGGGCCCCGTCCCTGCGCCTGAGCGGCGTCACCAAGCGGTTCGGCGCCTTCACCGCCAACCACCGGGTGGACCTCGACATCCACCGAGGTGAGATCCACGTTCTCCTCGGTGAGAACGGCGCGGGCAAGACCACCTTGATGCGGATCGTCACCGGCCTGTACCAGCCCGACGAGGGCGAGGTCCGGCTCGACGGCGAAGCCGTGCACTTCAGAAAGCCCGAACACGCCCTGCGTGCCGGTATCGGCATGGTGCACCAGCACTTCACCCTCGTACCGACCCTCACCGAGGCCCAGAACCTGGCGATGCGCCCCGCTCGCCTGCCGTGGGGCGACGCGACGGCCGAAGTACGCCGCCGCGCCGAGGAGATCGCGGCCGCCACCGGCCTGCGGATCAGCCCCGACCGCTTGGTCGCCGACGCCTCCATCGGGGAGAGGCAGCGGCTGGAGATCGTCAAACTCCTCTGCCGAGGCGCCCGGATCCTGATCTTCGACGAGCCCAGTGCCGCGCTCAGCCCCGGGGAGTGGGACGAACTGGCCGGGCTGATGCGGCGGTTGGCGGCCGACGGGAACGCCGTCGTGCTGATCTCGCACAAGCTCTCCGAGGTGTTCTCCGTCGCCGACCGGTACACCGTCCTGCGCGGCGGAGCCGTCGTCGGCACCGGTCCGATCAGCGACGTCACCGCCGACGAACTGGTGCGGATGATGGTCGGTGACGTGGTCGCCCCGCGTCCCGAGCGGGCGCACATCACCCCCGGGCGGCCGGTGCTCACCGTCCGCGGCCTGGAGGTCGCGCGCGATCCGCTCGACCCGCACAGCCCGCCGGTCCTCAGCGGCGCGGATCTGGAAGTCCGCTCCGGGGAGATCCTCGGCATCGCCGGGGTGGCCGGGAGCGGCCAGAGCCAGCTGGTCGACGCCCTCACCGGGATCCAACCGGCACGCTCCGGCCGGATCGAACTCGATGGCAGGCCCTTCGACGACCGAACCCCCCGACGTTTCTATGCCGCGGGCGGCGCCCTCATCCCCGAGGACCGCCACCGCGCGGCCATCGTGCCGGGCATGGCGCTGTGGGAGAACATCAACCTGCGTGCGCTGCGAAGACCGCCGCTGCGCCGCCGGGGCGTGATCGACACGGCGGCGGCCCGCGCCCGCGCCCGCGACCTGATGGCCGAGTTCGACGTACGGGCCGAATCCGAGCAGGTGCCCATCGGACGGCTGTCCGGGGGCAACCAGCAAAAGGCCGTACTGGCAAGGGAGTTCGCCGACCACCCCACGCTCCTGGTGGCCGTCCAGCCGACGCGTGGCCTGGATGTGCGGGCCACCGACTTCGTGTACCGACGGCTCGCCGAACACCGCGAACGCGGCGGAGCGATCCTGCTCGTCTCCATGGACCTCGACGAGGTCATCGCGCTGTCCGACCGGATCGCCGTGCTCGCCCACGGCCGGATCCGCGGGGTGCTGGAGGCGCGCGACGCGACGAGGACGCGCATCGGTGCGCTCATGACTTCAGCGGAGGACGCGCCATGACCATCGCACGGCACCTGCCGCGGGTGCTGACCACCGCGGGGGTGGTGGCCGCCGCGGCGGCCGTCGCCTCGCTGATCCTGCTCGCCAGCGGGGTCACCCTGCCGGACGCCGCCGCCGTCTTCTGGAACGGCACTTTCGGCGACGGCACCAACGCGGGCACCACCCTCACCCAGGCCGTTCCACTGCTGCTGATCGCGCTCGGCTGGATCGTCGCCACCCGCGCCGGCCGGCTGCACGTCGGCTACCCCGGGCAGGTGATCGTCGGCGGCTCGCTCGCCACCACGGTCGGCCTGCACTGCGGCGGCCTGCCCGGGCCGCTGGCCGTCACCGCCACCGCACTGGCCGGCATCGCCGGCGGTGTGCTGTGGGCGGGGCTGACCGCCTGGCTGTGGGCCTCGCGGGGCGTCCTGGAGATCATCTCCTCGCTGCTGCTCAACCTCGTCGCCGCCCAGGTCGCCGCCTGGCTGGTGCGCGGCCCCCTCCAGGGCCCGGGCAGCCAGGAGCCGCAGTCCGCGACCTTCCCGCCGTCCGCGCTCTGGCCCAGCTCCGCGGCCGTGCCCGGCCAGACCCTGTCGTACGACGTCGTACTGCTGCCGCTGTGCGCCCTCGGCGTGGCCCTGCTGTTCTCGCGCAGTTCCTTCGGGTTCGCGCTGCGGGCCTGCGGTGGCAACGCGGAGGCGGCCCGGTGGTCGGGCCTTGACCCCCGGCGTGCCGGAGTGGCCGCCATCCTCGTCTCAGGCGGCTTCGCCGGACTGGCCGGCGCGGCCCTGCTCTTCGCCGGGACGGCGCCCTGGATGAGTGACGGCTTCGAGGGCGGCGCCGGCTTCAACGGGATCGCCGTCGCCCTGCTGGCGGGGAACTCGCCCGTGCTGGCGGTCTTCACCGCGATCGCCTTCTCCGCGCTCACCGTCGGCGGGACGGCGCTGCAGGCCGGTCTGGACGTGCCCTCGTCCCTGGCCGAGGTCCTCCAGGGCGCCGTCATCGTGCTGGTGCTGCTGGCCGCCGTCCTGACCGGCCGCCGCACGGCACGCCCGCCCGCACCGCCGACGCGGACCGAGGCCGGGGTCCCGGCCCTCGCCGGCACCAAGGAGCTGTGACATGGGCATCTTCGACGTGGCGTTCCTGGTCTCCGTCGTGACGATCGCGGCACCCATCCTGCTGGCGGCCACCGGCGAACTGGTCTCGGAACGGGCCGGCGTGCTCAACGTGGGTCTGGAAGGCGTCCTGCTGGCCGGCGCCTTCGGGGGATACCTGGGGATGCGGCTGACCGGCTCGATGCTCACTGCCTTCCTCGCGGGCATCGCCGCCGGCCTGCTGTTCGGCGCGGTGATGGCCGTGCTGGCCATCGAGGCCAAGGTCGACCAGATCGTGGCCGGCATCGCCCTGACCATGCTGGGCTACGGCGTCACCGCGTTCCTCAACGAGCGGTTCCTCGGCTCGTCGCGCACCTTCGAACCGCTGCCCCGGCTCTCGGTTCCGGGCCTGAGCGATCTGCCCGTGGTCGGCCCGGCACTGTTCGACCAGGACGCGTTCATCTACGCCGCGGCCGTCCTGGTCGTCCTGGTCGGGCTGGCGCTGGGCCGGACCACCTGGGGCATCAACCTCAAAGCCGTGGGCGAGAGTCCGGCGGCCGCCGACGCCGCCGGGGTCGGGGTACGGGGCATGCGCTGGGCCGCGGTGCTCTTCTCCGGCCTGTGCGCCGGGGCGGCCGGCGCGTACCTCTCGGTCGGCGACGTCGGGGTGTTCCGCGAGGGCATGACCGGCGGCCGGGGCTATCTGGCCATCGCCGCGGTGCTCTTCGGCGGCTGGCGGATGACCGGACTCGGCACCGCGGTGGCCGTCTTCGCGGTCGCCGACGCCACCCAGCTGCGGATCCAGGCGGCGGGGGGCATCCCCCGCGAGGTGTGGATCGCCGCGGCGGTCCTCGTCCTGCTGGCGACGGCGCTCGCTCGGTTCCGGCGCCGCGCCACCGGCGTCCGGCCCACCGCGGTGGAGGCCGCGGCCCTGGCCTGCACCGCCGGCCTGGCCGCCCTGGCCGTCACCGCCCCGACCCTCACCGTGCCCGTGCCCCTCTGGCTCGGCATGCCCTACCTGCTGGCGCTGATCGCGCTGGGCGCCGAAGGCAAACGGCGGCACCGCGCCCCCGAGGCACTGGCAGTCCCCTATCTGCGAAGCGAGGTCTAGCGTCAGCCATGATCACGGACGTTCACACGCACTTCTGGTTGCCGGACCACCAGGGTCCGCCCTGGACCGACGGCCTGGGCCGGGTCTCCACCCGCCTGGCCGCCGACGCCATCGACCGGGTGACCGTCGAGTCCTACCGCAGGCAGAGCGCCCCGGCGGAGCGGACCATCGTCTTCGGACTCCAGGCCCAGGCCTCGGGCATCATGGTCCCCAACGACGCCGTCGCCGCGTTCGTGCGCGCCGTCGGCGGGCAGACCGTCGGCTTCATGTCGGTGGACCCCACCCGCCACGACGCGGTCGAGGAGATCGAGCGCTGCCACGCCGACCTCGGCCTGTGCGGCCTCAAACTCGGCCCCATCTACCAGGGCACCTCGCCGCTGAACCCGCTGACCACGCGGGTGTTCGCGGCGGCTGAGCGGCTCGGACTGCCGGTCATGATCCACCAGGGTGCCATCTTCGCCAACGCCGGCCGACTCGCCGACGCCAACCCGCTGCTGCTGGACGACGTCGCCATCGCCTTCCCGCGGCTGCGCCTGGTCATCGCCCACATGGGCCACCCATGGGTGCACGAGACGGCCGTCGTCATGCGGCGCAACCGGTACGTCTACGCCGACACCTCCGCCATCGCCAGCCGCCCGACGGTCCTGGCCACCGCGCTGTCCGCCGCGAAGGAGTACGGCGTGCTGGACAAGGTCCTGTTCGGCAGCGACTCGCCCATGGTGGCGGCCGGCAGCGCCGCCGCGGCCCTGAGCCGCGTCGTCGCCCGCATGCAGCAGATCGCCCACACCGCCGTGACCGACGAGGAACTGCACGCCCTCATGCACCGCCCGTCCTTCGACCTGCTCGGGATCCCGGCCCCCGCCGAGCCCGCGCTGGTCCCCTCTTCCGACCGAGGAGCGCATCCGTGACCGTCAAGCCAGTCAACCCACGGACGGTACCGTCCGTCCACCTCGGCCCCGACCAGGTGGCGCGGGGCCCCCTGCCCGAACGGGTCTCCATGGAGCCCGTCACCGAGGGGGCGCCCTACGCCGCCGAGCGCACCCTCCTCGACGGCCCCGACGGCTTCTTCGCCCTCTGGGCCTGCGACGCCGGGGTCTACCCCCGGGTCAAGGACCGGCGCGGCTCGTTCATGTACATCCTCTCCGGCGACGCCACCATCACCGACGCCGACGGCACCAGCCACGAGCTGACCGCCGACAGCGTGCTCGTCCTGCCCTACGCCTGGCAGGGCACCTGGCAGATCCGGGAGACCATCCGCAAGGTCTACCTGCACACCACCCCCGTGCCCCCGCTGCCCGGCGCCCCCGTGCCCTGCGCGTTCACCCCGACCGAACAGGTCCTGCACACCCCGCTGCCGGGCGGGCGGGCCGTGCTCTTCGACGGGCCCGACGGCCGCTGCGCCGTGCTCGCGTGCGAGCCCGGCAGCGCTGCGCCGACCGAGCCGGGCCGCGCGGTGTTCCTCCACGTCCTGGACGGCGAGGCCACCGTCACCGACGCCGACGGCACCCGCCACGAACTGACCACGGGCAGCACCGCCGCCCTCCCCTCCGGCTGGACGGGCACCTGGGACGTCCACCGCACCCTGCGCACCCTCGCCATCCACAGCACCCCCCGACAGGACACACCATGATCCACGACGACCCGTACGCGGCGGTCACCCCCGCACCCGCCCTGAACCTGCGCAGTGACGACCTGCGCCACGGCGAGCGGATGCCGCAGCCCTTCCACGACCCGCAGATCGGCGGCGAGAACACCTCGCCGCACCTGTCCTGGAGCGGCTTCCCGCCCGAGACCAGGAGCTTCGCGGTCAACTGCTACGACCCCGACGCGCCGACCGGTGTCGGCTTCATGCACTGGGCCGTGGCCGACATCCCCGCACACGTCACCTCGATTCCCACGGGCGCCGGATCTCCCGGCGGCCAGCTGCCGCCGGATGCCCTGACCCTCCCCAACGACCTGCGGATACGCCACTACATCGGCCCCAACCCGCCGCCGGGCTCCGGCCGCCACCGCTATGTCTTCATCGTCCACGCCGTCGACGTTCCCCGTCTGGACCTGGACCCCGACACGACACCGGTCGTCCTCGGTTTCAACCTGCACTTCCACACCCTGGCCCGCGGCAGCATGACCGTCTGGGTCGACGCGGCGAGCTGAGATCCGGCCCGGGAGGTACCGACATGACAACGCAACGAACCACCGCCCGGCACGCCGAGGTCGCGGGAGCCGGATTCGCGGGCCTGACCGTCGCCACCGCCCTGGCCCAGCGCGGCTGGACCGTGCGCCTGCACGAACAGAACGACGACGTCCGCGAGTTCGGCGCCGGCATCCTGCTGTGGCGCAACGCGATGCTCGCCCTCGACGTCATCGGCGTCGCCGACGCCATCCGCGCCGACGGGGTACAGCCCCAGTACTACGAGACCAGTCTCGACGGCAGCACCGTCTCCGCCGAACTGCCCGGCTACCCCTACTGGGCCATCACCCGGCCCCGGCTGCACGCCCTGCTGGCCGACGCCGCCCGCGCCGCCGGCGTGGAGATCGTCACCGGCTCCCGCGCCGTCGGCGCCGACCCGGCGGGCGCCCTGCTGCTGGCCGACGCAGGCCAGGCCGAGGCCGACCTCGTCATCGGCGCCGACGGCGCCGGCTCGGCCGTGCGCGACTCACTGACCGACCTCGCCCAGGAACGCAAGAAGTACTCCGACGGCGTGTGCCGTCTGCTCGTCCCGCGCCCCGAGGCCTTCCGCGGCGAGCGGTGGGACCGGGTCATCGACTTCTGGACCCTAGAACCGGACGCGATGCGCATCCTGTTCATCCCGACCGGCCCCGACACCATCTACCTGGGCATGATGGCCGAGACCCGCAACCCGCGCGCCTCGCGGATCCCCATCGACGTCGAGGTGTGGTCGCAGCGCTTCCCGCACCTGGCGCAGGTCATCGAACTCGCGGGCAAGGCCGAGGGCGGTCGGCACGACACCTACCAGACCACCAGGGTCACCCCCTGGTCCGCCGGCCGTGCCGTCCTCGTCGGTGACTCGGCGCACGCCATGTGCCCGGCACTGGGCCAGGGAGCCAGCGTCGGCATCGTCAACGCCGTCGACCTCGCCCACGCCCTGGAGCAGGGCGACGACATCGAGGTGTCCCTCGCCCGGTGGGAGGCCCGCGAGCGCCGTATGACCGACGACGCCCAGGCCCGCAGCGCCCATATGGCCGCCACCCGCGGCCTGGCCCGCGGCAGCGGATTCACACCGGAGCTGATGGAGACCGCCAACTTCGTCTCGGCGGCCGTGTCCGAGGAACTCCAGGCCCGCTACCCCGTGCCGGAGGCGAACCGCTCATGGTGACGCCCCAGCCCGTCATGGTCGGCGACGCCGAGGTGTGGCGGATCAGCGAGTACGCGGGGCCGAGCCCCGCCACACCGGCCTTCCTCTTCCCCGACAGCGACCCGGCCTACTGGAGCGACAACGCGGACCGGCTCGACCCGGACTTCTACGACGCCCGACGCGGCACCCTGCGCTCGGTGCTGCACACCTGGCTGATCCGCAGCCAGGGCATGGTCATCCTGGTCGACACCGGCGCCGGCAACGACAAGGAACGGCCGTACGCGCCCGTCTACGCCCACCACCACACGCCGTACCTGGAGAACCTGCGGGCGGCCGGGGTCCGCCCGCAGGACGTCGACATCGTGGTCAACACCCACCTGCACGTCGACCACGTCGGCTGGAACACCCGGCTGGAGGGCCGGGAATGGGTTCCCACCTTCCCCAACGCCCGCTACCTGATGGGCGAGCCGGACTTCGTGCGCTGGGACCCCGTGCGCACGCCCCGCCCACAGGGCGACGGCAACCAGAACGTCTTCGAGGACAGCGTCGCGCCGGTCCACCGGGCCGGGCAGGCCGGCCTGTGGCACGACAGCCACCGCATCAACGGCGAACTCGTCCTGGAGGCGGCCCCGGGCCACACCCCGGGATCAGCCGTCGTACGACTCGAGTCCCGCGGTGAAGGCGCGCTGTTCGTCGGGGACATCCTCCACTCGCCCGTGCAGATCGCCCGTCCCGACGTCAACAGCTGCTTCTGCGAGGCCCCGGCCCTGGCCCGGTCCACCCGTCGCAGGCTGCTCGCCGAGGCGGCCGACCGCGGCCTGCTCGTCCTCCCCGGACACTTCGGCGGCCGGTCGGCCTGCCGAGTGCGGCGGACGGCCCCGGCCGACCCGGCGGCAGCGCAACCGCCGGACACCGACGCCTTCGCCGTCCGCGACTGGGCCGGCTTCGACCCGGTCTGACATCTCCCGTCCTCTCTCCTCAAGGAGCCCACACGTGAACCAGGACCTTTACGACGACGGCCTCGCCCTGCGCCGCCGGGTGCTCGGCGACGCCCATGTCGACGCCTCGCTGGCAGCGGTCACCGACTTCTCCCGCGACATCCAGGAGTACGTCACCCAGTACTGCTGGGGCGACCTGTGGAACCGCCCCGGCCTCGACCTGAAGGAACGCAGCCTGGTCAACCTCGCCATGATCACCGCTCTCAACCGGGGCCACGAGTTCAAGGCACACGTCCGCGGCGCGGTCAACAACGGCGTGTCCCGCGAGAAGATCAAGGAGGTGCTCATGCAGAGCGCCTTCTACTGCGGCGGACCCGCCGCCCTGGAGTCCTTCCGGCTGGCCGCCGAGGTCCTCGACGCGATGGACGCCGAGCGGTGAGCGGTGACATCGGTTTCGTCGGCCTGGGCAACATGGGCGGGCCGATGGCGGCCCGGCTGGCAGCCGAAGGCCACCGGCTGACGGTCGCGGACGCCGCCCCCGGCGTGGCCGCCGCCTTCGCCGCCGAGCACCCCACCGCCCAAGTCGCCGACGGCAACGCCTCGTTCGCGCGGACAGCGACCCTGGTGCTCATGCTGCCGGACTCGGACGTCGTCGAGCAGGTGCTGGAGGGCGATGGCCTGGCCGAGGCGCTGCCGCCGGGCTGCCTGGTCATCGACATGAGTTCCTCCGAACCGCTGCGCACCCGGGCGCTGGCCCGCCGGCTGGCCGACCGTGGCCTGTCCCTGCTGGACGCGCCGGTGTCCGGCGGCGTCCGCGGAGCCCGGGCCGGCACCCTGTCGGTGCTGGCCGGCGGGGCCCCGAAGGACCTGGAACGGGCCGCCCCGCTGCTGCGCGCCATGGCCCGCACCATCGTCCCGGTCGGCGGCACCGGCTGCGGCCACGCCGCCAAGGCACTCAACAACCTGGTCTCGGCCGCCACGGTGTCCGTCACCGTCGAGGCGCTGGCGCTCGGCGAGGCGTTCGGCATCCCGCCCGAGACGATGACACAGGTGCTCAACAGCTCCTCGGGCCGCACCAACACCAGCGAGAACAAGGTGGCCCAGTTCATGACGAGCGGCAGCTTCGACTCCGGCTTCGCCCTGCGGCTGATGTCCAAGGACGTGGACATCGCCGTCGGCCTGGCGCGCTCCCTGGACCGTACCGCGGAGCTGTCCGGCCACGTGGCAGACCAGTGGCGCCGTGTCGCCCGCTCGGTCCCGCCGCGGACCGACCACACCGCCATGTACGCACTGCTGGGCACGGCGGCCGACGAGGAAGCCAAGGAGGCGACCCGATGACCGGGGCACTGCTGCACTGGATCGACGGCGCCGCCGTACCCTCGGCGGGCGGCACCACCCGCGTCGGCACCGACCCGTCCACCGGCGGCCCGGGCGCCGAGGTCACCCTCGGCACCGCGGCCGACGTCGACCGCGCCGCCCGCGCCGCCCGCGCCGCCGCCCACGGCTGGCGGCATCTCGCCTCCGCCGAACGCGGACGGCTGCTGGCCGCCATCGGCCGCAGGCTGCTGGCCGAGACCGACACCCTGGCCGCCGCGGAGAGCGCCGACACCGGCAAACCGCTCGACCTGTCCCGGGCCGAGATCCGGGGCGCCGCCGAGTACTTCGAGTTCTACGCCGCGCTGGTCAACCTCCCCGCGGGCGACGTCCTCGACATCAGGCCCGACCTGCACGTCTACACCCTGCGTGAGCCGCTGGGCGTGGTCGGGGTGATCACCCCGTGGAACCTGCCGCTCAACCAGGCGGCCCGCGCCTGCGCCCCGGCCCTGGCCGCCGGCAACACCGTGGTGGCCAAACCCGCCGAGTCCACCTCCCGCACCACCGTCGCGCTGGCCCGCATCGCCGGCGAAGTGGGCCTGCCGCCGGGCGTGTTCAACGTCGTCCTCGGCCGCGGCACGGAGGTCGGCACCGCGATCGTGCGGCACCCCCTGGTGCGCAAGGTGGCCTTCACCGGCTCCGTGCCCGTCGGGCAGGAAATCGGGCGGATCGCCGCCGACCGGGTGCTGCCGCTCACCCTGGAACTCGGCGGCAAGTCCGCCAACATCGTCTTCGCCGACGCCGACCTGGAGTTCGCCGCGACCGAGGCCGTGCGCGCGTTCGCCACCAACGCCGGCCAGGTCTGCTCCTCCGGAACCCGGCTGTTCGTCGAGCGCACCATCCACAAGGAGTTCACCGCCGCCGTGGTGGACGCCACCCGCCGGCTGCGGCCCGGCCGGGAGATCGGCCCGATGATCACCCGCGGCCAGTGGGAGACCGTCCAGCGGTACTTCCGGATCGCCCAGCAGGAGGGCGCCACCGCCGAGACCGGCGGCCGGGTGCCGGACGAACCGGGCCTGACCGGCGGCTTCTTCGTGGAGCCCACCGTCTACTCCGGTGTCACCAACAACATGCGCATCGCCCGCGAGGAGGTCTTCGGACCGGTCCTGGTCGTCATCCCCTTCGACACCGAGGACGAGGCGGTCGCCCTGGCCAACGACTCCGAATTCGGCCTGGCCGGCGGGGTGTTCACCGCGGACATCTCCCGGGCCGTCCGGGTGGCCGAGGCCCTGGAGGCCGGGCAGGTCTACATCAACTCCTGGTCCACCCAGTCGGTCCAGATGCCCTTCGGCGGCCACAAGAACAGCGGATACGGCCGGGAGAAGGGCATCGAGGCCCTCCACCACTACACGCACGTCAAGAGCATCAGCATCCGCCTGACGGGCCGCTGAGGCCCCGTGCACCCACAACCGGAGCATCCACAGGAAGGCACAGCCATGGCCGACACCCGTGACGTCCAGGACGACATCCTCCTCGCCCGCACCATGCTCATCGGCGGAGAGTGGGTCGGCGCCCTCGACGGCGGGACCTTCCCGGTCCACGACCCGGCCGACGGACGAGTCATCGTCCACGCCCCGGCCGGGCAGACCGCCGACGTCGACCGGGCGGTGGCCGCGGCCCGCGCCGCCTTCGCCCCCGGCAGCGCGTGGCGGACGATGACGCCCCAGGAGCGCGGACGGCTGATCTGGCGGCTCGCCGACCTCATCGAGCACCACGCCGAACGGCTGTCCGCGCTCGACTCGGTCGACAGCGGCAAGCCCCTGGACGAGATGCGCTACTTCGACGTGCCGTTCTCGGTGGACGTCCTGCGCTACTACGCCGGCTGGACCACCAAGATCACCGGCGACACCATCCCGGTCTCCTACCCCGCCGCCTCCGGAGGCCGCTTCCACGCCTACACGCTCAAGGAGCCCGTCGGCGTCGTCGCCGCCGTCGTGCCCTGGAACCTGCCGCTGCTGATGGCCGTCAAGAAGCTCGCCCCGGCCCTGGCCACCGGCTGCACCATCGTGCTCAAACCCGCCGAGCAGACCCCCGTCTCGATGGCCCTGCTGGCCCGGCTCACCCTGGAGGCCGGCATCCCCGCCGGCGTCGTCAACTACGTCACCGGGGACGGCGAGAGCGCCGGCGCGGCCCTGGTCCGCCACCCGGGCGTGGACAAGGTGACGTTCACCGGATCGGTGGAGACCGGCAAGGCCATCGTGCGCACCGCGGCCGACGACCTCAAACGGGTGTCCCTGGAACTGGGCGGCAAGTCCCCGAACATCGTCTTCGACGACGCCGACCTCGACGCCGCCGTCGCGGGGGCCGCCGCCGGCGCCTTCGCCACCCAGGGGGAGAGCTGCATCGCCGGATCCCGGCTCTACGTCCAGCGCGGCGTCTTCGACGAAGTGGTGCGGCGCCTCGCGGACCACGCGGCCTCGCTCAAGCTCGGCCGCGGCACCGAGCCGGGCACCCAGATGGGCCCGCTCATCTCCGCGGAGCACCGCGACCGGGTGCTGGAGTACATCCGGATCGGCCTCGCCGACGGCGGCAGGGCCGTCACCGGCGGACGCGCCCTCAAGGGCGAGGGCTACTTCGTCGAGCCGACCGTACTGGTCGGCGTCCGGCCCGACTCGCGCGCCATACGCGAGGAGATCTTCGGCCCGGTCGTCTGCGCCGTCCCCTTCGACACCGAGGAGGAGGTGCTGCGCCTCGCCAACGACACTCGCTTCGGGCTGGGCGCGGCCGTGTGGACCAGGGACGTCTCGCGCGCCCACCGGATGGCCGCCGCCGTGGAGTCGGGGCAGGTCTGGGTCAACTGCTACCAGGCCGCGGACTCCGCGCTGCCGTTCGGCGGCACCAAGGAGTCCGGCTGGGGCCGCGAGACCTGCCGGGAGAACCTGGAGGAGTACCTGGAGACCAAGACGGTCGTGGTGGCGCTGTGACCCGCACCCTCACCCACGACTACGTGGTCGTCGGGGCGGGGACGGCCGGCTGTGTGGTGGCGGCCCGGCTCACCGAGGACGGCGCGCGCACTGTCCTGCTGGTCGAAGCCGGCGCCCCCGACAGCAGCCCGCGGATCACCACCCCGCACACCTGGCCCGCGCTGCACGGCACGGACGTCGACTGGGCGTTCCGCACGGTACGCCAGCGCGCGACAGGTCATGTGCACGATATTCCCCGCGGTCGCACGGTGGGCGGCACCGGCAGCACCAACGCCATGGCGTTCCTGCGCGGCGACCCCGGTGACTTCGACACCTGGGCCCGCCAGGGCTGCACGGGCTGGGACTACGCCTCCGTCCTGCCGTACTTCCGACGCTCGGAGACGGCGCCGCACGGCGATGCGCGCTACCGGGGCGGCAGCGGACCGCTGCGTCCGGCGCCCTCGGCGTCACTGCACCCGCTGTCCCGGACCTACCTGGAGGCGGCGCAGGAGGCCGGCCACCCGCTCACCGAGGACCTCAACGGGCCGAAGCTGCGCGGAGCGAGCAGCCATGACCTGCTCATCGCCGACGGACGCCGGCAGAGCACCGCCACGGCCTATCTGGAACCCGCCCTCGGCCGCCCGGGACTGGACCTGCTGCCCAGGGCCCTGGTGCAGCGGCTCACCTTCGACGGCGACCGCTGCACCGGCCTCGACGCGGTCGTGGACGGTGAGCCGGTGCACTGCGCGGCGGGCACCGAGGTGGTGCTGTGCGCCGGGGCGATCGGCTCCCCGCACCTGCTGCTGCGCTCCGGAGTGGGGCCGGCCGAGGAGATCGAACGGTCCGGTGTGAAGGCCCTGCACGACCTGCCCGGCGTCGGCCGCAACCTTCAGGACCACATCATCCTCGCCGGGCTGACCACGCCCTCACGCGGGCCGCTGCCCCCGCCGTCGGGCAATCTGGGTGAGGTGACCCTGCTGCTCGACAGCGAGCCGGGCCGCGCCTCGGTGGACCTCCAGATCGTGTTCATCCATGTGCCGTTCACCAACCCCTGGCAGCGCGCGCCCGAGTACGGCTACACCTTCGGCGTCGGGCACATGCGCCCGGCGAGCCGGGGGCGGCTGACGCTGGCGAGCGCCGACCCCGAGGCGCCGCCGCTGCTGGACTTCCGCTACCTGGACCAGGCGCAGGACCTGCGCGCCCTGGTCGCGGGCGTCCGGCACGCGCTGGAGATCGGCCGGACGGCGCCGTTCGACGCGTGGCGCGGCGCCGAGCACCCGCTGGTCGGCGCCGACGACCGGGCGGTGGAGACGTTCGTCCGGGACGCGGTGCAGTCCTACGGGCACGCCGCCGGGTCGTGCCGGATGGGCGTGGACGCGCTGTCGGTCGTCGATCCGCACCTGCGCGTCCATGGTCTGACGGGCCTTCGGGTGGCCGACGCCTCGATCATGCCGGAGATCGTGTCGACCAACACCAACGCGGCCACCGTCATGATCGGCGAGAAGGCGGCGGACCTGCTGCGCGGCCGCGACCGAGCCGAGTCCTGAGCCGCCGGCCGACGGCCGCCGACGGCGTGGGGGAGGAGGAGATGGGCAGGGGGTGGGGATCGGCGTCTGCCCCGCTCCCCGAGGCGCACCAGAGCAGGCCGGGGATGTTTCAAAGCCGGCGTCAGCACCGCGGCGAGGAGGTGAAGCAGGGCGAACACCCACATGGGCACGATGCAACTCACAGCGGCGATCGTCTCTGCGGACAGGTCCAGTGCTCTGGCGCCTCTCACCTACGCCCGGAGTGATCTCCATGGCCGGGAGAACACACCGTCGTACGCCCACCGGCCCCACCACATCCGACCCGCGCACACAGTCCTCTCCTTGGCGGCGGATGGTTCAGTGATCGTGGGTATGTGTCCTGGTCGCCCGCCTGCCCGTGTGCCTTCTGCTCAAGGCGGCGATGTAGGCCGGTTGTCAGTGGCTTGCCCTACGGTTTGAGCAGTGGGACCTGCCGGAGCGACCGCGGGTCCGTCCTGAGGAGGGGTCTGCCATGTCTGCCGGGTCTGCGGTGTCGACGACGTATCTGGAGCTGTCGCAGGACGGGGGCGGCGCGCACAAGTTCTACGAGGTGGCCGTGGACGGCCAGGTGGTGACCGTGCGGTACGGGCGCATCGGCGCGGCGGGACAGACCCAGACAACGACGTTCCCCACGGCGCAGAAAGCGCAGGCAGCCGCCGCGAAGAAGGTGGGGGAGAAGGTCCGCAAGGGATATGCCCCGTCCGTTCCAGGGCAGCGCGCCCCGCGTGCGGTGACCCGGCGTCAGGTGGTCTCGGCTCCGTCCACCGCGCGCGCTGTGGCGCCCGTGCTGTGGCGGTTCCGAACCGGTTCCTCGGCGTTCGGTATCCATGTCGACGAAGAGCGCTGCTGGGTCGGCAACGAGGCGGGCGACGTCTACACCTTGGACCACGAGGGCGGCGTCCTCGCCCGATTCAGCCTGCCGGACGGCGTGAAGTGCCTGGTCGCCGACGACTTCTGGATCTACGCGGGCTGCGACGACGGCCGGGTCTACGACTTGTCCTCGAAGCTGCCCTTCGCGGCGTACGACATCGCGGCGGACGTCGACATCTTCTGGTTGGACATCCACGAGGGCATCCTGAACGTCTCGGACCGCGACGGCCGGCTCACCGTCATCGACCATGAGGACGAGCATCAGTGGGCCCGTCGTAGCCAGGGCGAGCACGCCTGGATGGTCCGGGCCGACGACCGGGCCGTCTACCACGGCCATCACCGGGGCGTCACTGCCTACGCGCCCGACGGCGGCGGCGAGTTGTGGCACACGCCCACTCGGGGCGGTGTCCTGTTCGGCTGGCAGGAGGAGGACGCCGTGTACGCGGGAACCGCGCACCGCGTGGTCCAGCGGCTGTCGAAGTCGACCGGCACGATCGAGGCCACCTACGCCTGCGACAGCGCGGTGTACTCGTGCGCCACCTCGCCCGGTGGACGGTTCGTCTTCGCCGGGGATGCGGCCTCGTCCGTCTACTGCTTCGACCGGGACGGCATGCGTCTGTGGAAGCTCGGCACGGGCAGCGGCTCGGCCCTGTCGATGCAGTACCACGATGAGCGGCTGTACCTGGTGACCACGGACGGCTCGCTGGTGTGCGTGGACGCGAGCGAGGCTGCCATCTCCGCGGCGCAGCAGGGCACGGTGCCGGTGCCACGGGACGTCAAACTCGCCGCGGCCCTGCCGGCCTACGCTCCGGCCACGGCCGTGAGCGCGGTGGCCACCGTCGCCCAGGCCCCTGCCGGGACGGTCGTCGTCGAGTGTGTCCAGGACAGCGGTCGCCTGCGTGTGCACGTGGTGTCCGACGGCTACGACCCGTCCTGGAACGTCCAGTTCCCGCGAGCAATACGGGAGTCCGGGGCGCGCTACGTCGTGGAGGCCCTGCATGCGGCGGCCGGCGGTTTCTACCGGGTCCGCGGTGACATCCGGCGGCTGCTGTGACGGGGCGGGCGCGGCCTGACCACGACCTTCGACGAGATCAAGCCGCCGAGGACCAAGCGGCGGGGACACTTGCGCCCCGCGCTCTGAGAGCGCCCGGCACGGCTGGTCGAAGAGGGGCACCGAGGACGGCGCGGAGCGTAGGGAGTTCGTCGGCCGCAACGGTGCGAAGAGCCTGCTGTACCTGCTCTTCGAGACCGGGCGGCGGCACTTCGCCGGACCCGGCAACCTCGTGCTCCCTGTGGAACGTTTCCAACGGAAACACACGGAGCCGACGAGCCCGCCGCCGGGACCGGGAAGGGCTTCCCCTGTCCGGCCCTGAGCCGGCGAACCCGTCGGAGGCGGCGGCCGGGGTTGGCCGGGGATCCCGCGGCCCGCGGCGGCGGCCTGGACTCGTCCGGGTGGGACAGGTGCCCCGGCGCCGGGGCACCTGCGGCTCAGTACACGGAAAGCCGTACGACGCCGGTGTGTCCGTCCGGCGTGCCGGACACCGTGAGCGCGACATAGCGCGGCGAGCCGGTACGGTGCAGACGGCGGACGCGGCCGTGGCCGTCCAGTGCGCCCACCCTGCGGTAGCGCACACCGTCGTCGCTGAACTCCACATACGCGGCCGGTGCGTTGTTGCGGGACCACTCGGCCTCCACCTGGCGTACCGCGCGCGGGGCGCCGAGGTCCACGACCAGGCGGCCGTTGCGGCCCGGACGCCATGAGGTGTCCGGGTCGCCGTCCACCGCGGCGTCCGGCTCCGACATACCCGGCGGCAGCGGCGCGTTCGGGAAGGTGGTCCGGCCCAGCGCGTGGTCCCTCGTCGGATACGGCCGCGCGCCGGGCACCGTGACCTCCGTGCCGCGGCCGGGCCGCACCGTCACCGCCGTGCTGCGGCCCTGGGCCTCGATACGCACCCGGCAGGCCGGCCCGGACAGGTGCACGGTGGCGGCGTCGAGGACCCGCACCCGCAGCCCGGTCGGCAGTGACCGTCCCGACAGCGGGACGAGTGTGAACCTCGGAGGCAGCAGGCGGGCCGACGCCGCGTCGAGGCGCGCCTCGTAGCGGAGTCCGTTCCCAGTCACCATCTGCTCGCCCTCGTAGACCTCCCGGTGGCGGCCCCCCTGCTCCAGGGCGACCACCGTGCGGACCGGTTGCGACGAGAGGTTGAAGAGGCTCAGATACCCGTCGGTGACCGCCGCGCGGACCCCGGGGTCCCCGGCTGCGGGCGCCGGCCGGCGGGCGAGCGCGCTCAACTCGGCGGCGGACGCGCCGCAGTGGCCCTCGACGACGAGCGGGCCCTGCGCCCCCTCGGCCAGGACGATCATGTCCCCGTACACGGCCAGCGGGTACTGCTCGCCGCGCAGCACGAGGCCCGCGCGGCCGTCGACGTCGAGCCATCCGCCGCGGCTGCGCAGCGACGGGGCAGGCCCGCTCACCAGGTCCGTCCACCGCTCGTTGTCGGCCGAGCCCTGAACGCGGTAGGCACGGCCCGCCGCCTTCTCCCAGCGCAGGGTGACCCGGTCGAGCGTGCGCACCGCGCCGAGGTCCACCGCCAGCCAGCTGTCGGCCCGCCGCCGGTCGGCGATGGACACGGCCCAGCGGGTCGTGGCGTCGCCGTCCACGGCCAACTCCGGCCCCTTGCCCGGGGTGTACGAGGAGGCCGTGGCCTTCCCGCCGCGCGCGAGGTCCGGGCCCTCCTTCCCGTCGCGGGCCTCGACGGCGAACAGCGAGTACCCGTACGACGGGTCGGGCTGCACGCCGAGGACCCGCAGGTGCCGTACCGTCGCGCGGTCGAAGGCCAGCTCGTCGACACGGCCCGTCGAGCCGCCGGAGGTGTCCTGGGCGTCGACCGTGGCCGAGCCTTCCGCGAAGCGGTAGGTGCGGCTGCCGTCCAGGCCGGGCACGCCCGGCATGGTGAGATTGTGCACCTCCAGCCGGCAGCCACGGGTGTCCTGGCCATCGGCGGCGTAGACGACGGCGCCCGTGGGGAGCGTAGTGCAGCCGGCGAAGCCGTCCCGCAGCCGCAGCAGCGTCGCGCTGCCGTCGAAGCCGTCCCGCAGCCCGGTGTGCACCCGCACCGACCGGCCGGTGACCTCCACGGAGGCCGAGGGCAGGACCATCGGCGTGCTGCCGCTGAGCCGGAAGAGCCAGTCGTCGTGGCCGGGCTGCCAGGCGAACTTGACGAAGCCGGGCTTGGTCACCACACCCGCCCAGGCGGCGCCGGCCTGGTGGGACACCAGGCCGGGTCCGGTCCCGAAGTCGGTGACCCCGGAAGCGTGCTCGAACAGCTCCGCACGGGACAGCGGCGTCACCCGCTCGCCCGCGTCCGGCCAGATGTGCAGCAGATAGCTGATGGCGAGTTCGGCGCGCGCCTCCGGCTCGTACTTGGGTTCGCCGGAGAACTTCGCCAGCCGGTGCTCCGGCGGGTACTGCTGGTACGCCTCCAGACGCGAGGCCAGCTCCAACTCGGCGCGGGCCGCGGCCCGGTCGCCCATCACCCGGGAAAGGAAGGCCAACGGGATCACGTCCCGCCCGTAGAGATGCTCGCGGTCGTTCACCATCGGCATCAGCGGCTCGCCCGCGTCGGACATCACACCCAGCAGGGTGCGCCACAACGGGCCGGCGTTCGGCTGCCGGGTCAGCACCTCGGGCAGCGGGAGGCCCGCGGCCAGGAAGTGCGCGGCGTTGCGGCCCGAGGTGCGCCACAGCTCCGCCTGGTAGTGCGGTCCGAACGAGCCGTGGTTCTCCACGATGAACGTGTCGTAGACGTTGTGGGCGGTGTTACGGGAGACCGGAACGCCGTCCACGCGCGCCGGGTTGGCCAGGTCGGCCTGCGGCAGACCGGCCTCGTTGCGCGACCAGGTGCCGTAGTCGGTGGCCCAGTCGGCGCGGCGCCGGTCGTCCGGCGCCCAGGCCAGTGCCGGGGCGAGGGTCTGGGCGTAGAGACCCATCTCCTCCAGCTTGGTGTCGCCGACGTACCCGCCCTTGAGCCCATTGGGGGTCCAGTCACCGGAGTCCGGGTCGTCGCCCGTGCCGAGGGAGTGGGTGTACGCCGCCTGCTCGCGGGCGATCCGGTCCACCAGGGAGCGGGTTTCCGCGTCGAGGTCGTCCCAGAGCAGCCGGGCGGCCAGGATGAAGTACGACTGGAAGGTGGTGTCGAAAAACAGCGTACGGCCCCACTGCTTGCCGCCCGTCAGCCGGTTCGAGGCGGCGAAGTGGCGCAGCGTCGCGAGGGTTCGGCGCTTGAGTGTGTCCCGGTCGATGCCGGCCTGTTCCTCGTCGAAAGTGCCGTGGGTCAGCAGCACGGCGTGGCCGAGCACGACGGCGAAGCCGAAGTACTTGTCGGTGTAGATGCCCCGCGCCTCGTCCCACTGTGTTTCGGACCAGCGGGTGTGCCGCAGCAGCACGCGGTAGTACGTGGCGGTGATGTCGTCGGTGTCGCCGGAACCGTCCGACGAGGCGGGGCGCGCGGCGGCGACGGCCGCCGGGGAGCTTGGTCCTGCGGACAGGGCCGTCGCGGTGCCGGTGGCACCGAGGAGTTGCAGCAGGCGGCGACGGCCGAGAGGCAGGGAGATCGACCCCACAGTGTTCTCCTCACAGGGTTGAGACAACGTTGTCGAGACCAGTCGTGGCACGGCGTGGGCCGCATGGCCTCGGGGCGCCGCCGTGAGAGCGGAACCCGGGTTCGGGGACGGGCCACGTGTCCACGGTCGCGCTCCGCCGAGTGCCTTGCGGTACCTACGGTGGCGGACGGTGGTGGTGGCGGTTGCGTCATGCTCCCGGGGGAGCGGTGGTCGGTGCCTGCGGCCCGGACGCCACAGGGCAGCGCCCAGGGCCGAGTCCGCCATTTCGTAGCAGCGGAACCAGGCGTCGCGGAAGCGCACCAGCCCCTCGCCGAAGACCAGGTGGTTGACCGGGCCGCCCCGTTCGTCGTCGCAGGTCGGCACGAGAAACGGCCGCTCCAGCCGGGCGACCGTCTTCGTCGGTTCGGCCGGGTCGATGAGCAACTGCCCGCCGGAGTACTGTCCCTCGGTGTAACCGCCCTTGCCGTCCGAACGGCCGTGGTGGACCAGCAGGATGAGACCGTCGTCGGTGATCTCCGGGGCACAGCCCGCGTCCCCGAGCCGTGGCCGGCGCGGTGGCCGCGGGGGTGGCGTCGGCCGCCACGAGCGGGCCGGCCGGCGCGGTGCCCACAGAGGTCGCCGGGGCCTTGAGCAGTCCGCGGCGCCCGGGCGCCCGCCGGTCCTCGTCACGCATGTGAGGGCATCCTTCCGATGGTCGGGCAGCCACCGGCTCACCGGGCCATGGGGGAGTGGTGATCCGGTCGCGGGCCTGGGTCCGCTCGGCGTAGACAACGTTGTCGGGACGGCTGGAGGCGGAGTCCTCCCACCAGAGCTGTGGTGACGGCGACAGCGCCGAGAGCGCGTCTTCTCCCCGGACGTCCACCGGTACCCTTCCTTCTCGCCGCGGTCGGGCCGCGCGGCTGAAGCACACCCTTTGCCGACCGGGTGTGTTCCGTCAAGGGAAAACGCATGATCCGCTGACACGGCACACGGCCGGAGCGCGCGGGTCTGCTGCACCATCGGGTGACATCTGAACTCGCTTGCCCTGTAGGACCGGGCCGGTACCGCAAGGGCGACGAGCGTGACGACGGACTTCGCCATCGCGGTACCGGCCCGGTCGATCAGGCTGCGGCGCCGGTCGCCGGTCGCCGGTCGCCGAGCATGACGCCCGGTCAGGAACCGATGAGTGGCGCCGGTGAATCCGGAGACGGCGACCGGCGCGGTCTGCGTCCGGGGCTTGTCGGTCGGGGCGTCTCCAACGGGCCGCCCGCGAGGGTGTGGTGGCCTTGGCCGTCCGTGCTCGGTGCGAGACCGTAGTAGATCCGTGGCGCGCCGTCGAGTGTCAGCGTCACATTGCCACGGGTGACCGGGATCTGCCGGACCTGCCCGACCGCGTCCACCTGCTGTACGGCGGTCGTGGCGGCGACCACGACCGTGGTCTTGGTCGGCCAGGGGTCGATCCACACCTCGGGGGCGGGGAAGTGCCAGTCGGTCCGCCGGCCGACGGTGTTCAGCAGGTAGCCGTCGGCCCGGTTCCACAGCACGACCGCGGGCCCGTCGGGTGTGTCGAACCACAAGCCGAACGTCTGCGGGTCGGCGAAGGTCAGCCAGCCCTGGAAGGTGGCCTGGTCGAGCGTGCGGGCCGCGGTCGCGTACGCCAGGAGCGACGGCTTCGGGCTGAGGTCGCGGTTCATCAGGCCGTAGTGGTACTCGACGTTGTCCGGGTCGGCGACCTGCGGCATGCCGAGCACACTGTCGTGGAACTGGTACCAGCACACGCCCCGGATCCCCTCGGCCTTGGCCAGTGCCAGGGTGAGCAGCACGTTCTCCGCGGCATGCCGGTAGGTGTCGTGCCACCAGCTGTTGGGTTTGGTCGGTGCGTATGCCTCGGTCAGCCAGATCTCCTTCTCGCCGTGCTCGGCCATCAGTGCCTTCAGCCGGCGCAGGCCACCGTAGAAGTTCCAGTAGGTGCCGTCGCCTCCGGTGTCCCAGTCGTCGCCCGGCGGTATGTAGTCCGGGGTGAAGTTGCCCCGTCCCGGGTGGTAGGCGAAGGCGTCGATCAGGTCCCAGCCGCCTGCCGCGATGAAGTTCTCCACCCATGGCTTGTCCATGCCGGCCAGCCCGTTGTTCATCAGCTTGACGATTTCGCCGGTGGATGCACGCCGGTCGAAGACCGGCCGTAGTGCCTTGTCCAGGTACGCCTGCGCGGCGTCGCCGGTGTTGAACGGTCTGTTCAGCTCGTTGCCGACCTCGAAGTAGCCGGCGCCGGCGCCGACTGCTACCGCCAGTTTGTCCGCGGCCCAGGTGGCCGCCTCGGTGTCGGTGACATCCAGCGACGGCTGGAGTTCGATGTTGTGGCGCATGCCGCGGGCGTCGAAGGCGGCGGGCGGCAGCCCGGGGCCGCCGTCGTAGGAGATCCGGACCAGGCTGATGCCGACCTTCTGCCACAGGTCCAGTACGGCGTCGGCGCTCGGCCGCTGCAGCCAGGGGTAGTTGGCGATGGCGAACATGCTGTCCGTGCCGGCCCGGTAGTCGTATGACGGCAGGACCGCGAGATTGGTCCGGGCGAACGCCTCGTCGTCACCGGATCTGACGACCACTTCGGCCAGCGCGATCCCGCCGGCCGGTGCGGCCAGGGTGAAGGTGTGCTGCCAGGTGGCGGCTGCGGCGACGCTGCCGGTCGTGGTCGCGGTGGCCAGCAGGGCGCCGTCGAAGCCGCGCACCCACAGGTCCAGGTCGACCGTTCTGGCCGCGCCGCCGTTGGCCACCAGGGCGGTGAGTTCCATCTGCTCGCCGGCCGACTCGTACAGGTTGAAGTCGCGGTTCGTGGTGAGTTCGAGGCCGAGTTCGCGGCCCCGGCCGACGGTGGCGGTGGCTGACGGCCGGGTTTCGGAGAAGAAGAAGTCGGCCCGGCTGGTCCAGCCGCCGACGGGGTCGGCGACACCCGGCGCGTGCACCCAGGTCGCGTTCGTCCATGCCTGGCGGGACCGGTCCAGCAGGAACAGGCCGTGCAGCGCGGCTCCCCAGGTGGAGGTGTGAGCAATGCCGACAGTGGCCTCGTACGGGATGCCTCCGCCCGTGTCGCGGACCCATTCGGTGATCGGGATGCAGTCGTCGGGCGCGGTCGGCGCCTGGATCGCCCGGCTGAACAGAAAGCCGTCCGGGACCAGCGTGTTCGCCCCGGTGACGCGCCACTCCAGCACGGCACGGGAGGTGCCGACGCTGAACCAGCCGGTGACGCCGGTCGGGCCGGCGGCGGCGTCGAAGGTGTAGTCCATCCGGATCGCCGGCGTCCCGTCCGGGAGCGCGCTCAGGGCCGGGGTACCGCCGGTGGACACATGGATGCCGGTGACGCTGTCCTTGACCTGGAACTTGGACCCGGCCGAGCGGGTGACGCCAGCGGCGTCACGAATGGCGAGCCTGCCGCCCGCACTGGCCGACAGGCTGATGCCACCGGCGGTCAGGGTGACATCGCCGGCCGCGGCGTGCGCGGTGACCGGGGTCGACTCGGCGACGAGTACGACGCCGGCGGCGAGGGCCGCGCCGAGGAAGCCCCGGCGGTTGAGGGTGGGTCGGGAGAAGGCTTCGGAGACCATCGTCTGCTCCTGTCCAGCGCTTGGCGGCGCGCTGATAATACCTATCTTCAATTGGGTGAACGACACGTTTCCAGGCCACTACTTCGGTGTCAACACATGCTTGTTCTGGCGGTCCTTCGTGCGTTACGGTCGTCGCCAGCAAGATGAAGTTAGGCATTATCACGATGGAGGAGCGATGTCGCCGAGACCTCGCCGTGTCACGCAACGCGAGATCGCAGAGCTGGCGGGCGTCAGTCAGACCACGGTGTCGGTGGTGTTGAACGACCGCGACGACTCGAACGTGCGGGTCCCCGAGGCCACCCGGGCGCGGGTCAAGCAGGCCATCGAGCGGCTCTCCTATGTCGCGGACCCCGCGGCCCGCCGGCTCGCCGGTCTGGACAACCAGATCATCGGCGTCTTCACCTACGAGGCCGCGTTGTCCCCCGAGAGCATGGACTTCTACGGTCCGCTGCTGAACGGGATAGAGCGAGCCGCCGAGCAGATCGGCTGGGACCTGCTGTTCTTCACCTCCTCGCCGGTCGAGAACGGCACGCGCAGCCTCTTCCACCGCAAGACCCGGCTGCGGCTGACCGACGGCTGCGTTCTGCTCGGTCAGCAGATGGTCGCCTCCGAGCTGGAGCGGCTGGTCGCCGAGCAGTTCCCGTTCGTCGCGATCGGCCGCCGGGACGAGACCGCCGCCGCGGTGCCGTGCGTGGCGATCGACTACACCACCCCGACCACCGCGCTGATCGATCAGGCGGCGGCCGACGGGCACCAGCAGGCGCTGTACGTCCACCGCGGCCGCGACACCCCGACCGCCCGGGACCGGCGCGATGCCGTCGAGGCCGCCTCGGCGGCGGGCAGGCTGGCTTTCCTGCTGGTCGGTGAGGAGAGAACCGCTGACCTGCCCCGGCTGGCGCGGGCGACCGGAGCCACCTTGATCATCGCGGAGGACGCGTTCCTGGCGGAGGATGTCGCGCACGCGCTGTTCGGCGCCCAGGTCGCCGTACCGGACGAGATCTCGCTCGCCGCTCTCGGGGAGGTGCGCGGCCATCGCGTGGAGGGCCGGACGCTGGCCGGCTTCCACGTCCCCAGACAACAGCTGGCGGCCGAGGCACTCGACCTCCTCCAACTCCTGATCACCACGGCCCCGCAGGAGTGGGCCGGTCTGGACCGGGAGCGGCTGCTGGTCGCCGAGGTCGAGCCGGGGGACACGATCGTCACGCGAACGGAGTCGCCGTCTTGAGCGACAGGATCACAGCCGAGGTGGCGATCATCGGCGGCGGACTCGGCTCCGTCGCCGCGGCGCTGGCACTGCTGCACCATGGCCGCCGCGTGGTGATGACCGAGGAGTACGCCTGGCTCGGCGGGCAGCTCACCTCGCAGGCCGTTCCGCCCGACGAGCACCTCTGGGTGGAGCAGTTCGGCATCACCGCGCGCTACCGCGCGTTGCGCAAGGACATCCGCCGCTACTACCGCGATCACTACCCGCTGACCGCCGCCGCGCGCGCCGACCGGGAACTCAACCCGGGTCGTGGCCGGGTGAGCAGGCTGTGCCATGAACCGCGGGTGGCCGAAGCGGTGATCACCTCCTTGCTGGCGCCATACCGGTCGACCGGGCGGCTCACCGTCCTGCACCCCGCGGTGCCCGTCGCGGCCGAGGTGGGGGACGCGACGGTCCGTACCGTCACCGTCGAGGACCCGCGCACCGGGGCCGAGACGGTGATCACCGCCGAGTACGTCCTGGACGGAACCGAGACCGGCGAGCTGCTGCCGCTGACCGGAACCGAGTACGTCGTCGGGACCGAGGGGCGGTCCGACACCGGCGAGCCGAGCGCTCCCGAGGTCGCCGATCCGGGCAATGTGCAGTCGATCGCGTGGTGTTTCGTCTTCGATCACGTCGCGGGCGACCACACCATCGCCAGGCCGGACGACTACGACTTCTGGCGCTCGTTCGAACTGCCCTACTGGGGTGCGCCGATGCTGTCCTTCACCGCGCCCAACCCCCGGACCCTCGTGCCGGAGGAACGCACCATGAACGTCAACCCGGCCGACGACACCACGGGGGACCCCCGATTCGACGCCGGCGACCAGGATCTGTGGCAGTTCCGGCGGATCGCCGCCCGGCAGAACTTCGCAGAGGGCTTCTACGACAGTGACATCGTGCTGGCCAACTGGCCGCAACTGGACTACGTCGGCGGCTCGATCATCGACACCGACGACCGGCAGCTGCACCTGGCCGCCGCGAAGGCGCAGTCCCGCGCCTACCTGTACTGGCTGCAGACCGAAGCGCCTCGCCCGGACGGTGGCCGCGGCTGGCCCGGACTGCGGCCGCGCGGTGACCTGGTCGGCACTGCCGACGGATTCGCACAGGCGCCGTACATCCGCGAGTCCCGGCGGATCAAGGCGCTCACCACCGTGCGCGAGCAGGACATCTCGGTCAAGGCCCGCGGGGACGCCGGACCGGCCCGGTTCGACGGCTCGGTCGGGGTGGGGATGTACCGGATCGATCTGCATCCCTCCACCGGTGGCGACAACTACATCGACGTCGAATGCGCGCCGTTCGAGATACCGCTCGGCGCGCTGGTCCCGGTGACCACCCAGAACCTGGTGCCGGCCGCCAAGAACATCGGTACCACCCACATCACCAACGGCGCCTACCGGCTGCATCCGGTCGAGTGGAACGTCGGTGAATCGGCTGGGGAGCTCGTCGCGTACTGCCTCGAACTCGGCCTGAGCCCGCGGCAGATCGCGACCGACGAAGCCCTCGTCGACCGACTCCAGGACAGGCTGGCCGCGGCCGGGATCGAACTCCACTGGCCGCACATCGCCGGCTATTAGCCCACCCGAAGGCGCAGCGCGCGCCGAGAGCAGGAAAGACCCACACCATGGACAGAGCAAGAAAGCTGTTCGGCGCGGTGGCGCTGACGACGGCGCTGGCGCTGACGGCCGCCTGCGGCGCATCCACCGACGGGTCCGGGGCGACGAACGCCACGGACGTCAAGCTCCGGATGACGGTCTGGACCTCGAACCAGGACCAGCTCGAACTGTTCGACACGATCGCCGCCGCCTACCGTGCCAAGCACCCCGAGGTCTCCTCGATCACGTTCGAGAGCCTGCCCTTCGACGACTACAACACCACCCTGACCACGCAGATCGCCGGCGGCAACGCTCCCGACCTGGCCTGGATGGGCGATCTGTCGGCGGACCTGATCGCCTCCGACGCGCTGGTCGGCCTGACCGACACACTGCAGGCGACCGACGGCTGGCGGTACGACGACCTGGAGGGCAGCGCGACCAAGGAGTTCAGCCGGGACGGCACGCTGTACGCCTACCCGTTCTCGACCTCGCCGTTCGCGCTGTACGTGAACACCGATCTGCTGGCGAAGGCCGGGCAGAAGATCGACCCGAAGACCCTGACCTGGGACCAGGTCGCCGCCGCGGGCGCGGCCGTCCACGCGGACACCAAAAAGGCCGGTTTCGTCGTCCGGGACTTCGACTACAAGTCGTGGAACATGCTGGCCACGGTGTGGACCGGCTTCGGCGCCGCCGCGTGGAGCCCGGACGGCAGGACCTGTACCTTCGACAGCCCCGAGATGCGGCAGGCGTTCACCTTCCTGCACGACGCCGCGTTCAAGACCAAGGCCATGCCCGGCCCCGGTACGACCGCTGACTTCTTCGCCGGTGACGCCGCCTTCACCGTGGCTCAGGTCTCCCGCGCCTCGCTGCTCACCGGCCAGTTCACGTACGCGCTGTACCCGCTGCCGGCGGGCCCGGCCGGCCGGTACTCCGTCATCGGCCAGGCCGGCGTGGGCGTTCTGGCCGCCGGCAAGCACAAGACCCAGGCCACGGACTTCCTCGCCTACCTGACGAACCCGGCGAACTCGCAGAAGCTGGCGCAGTTCTTCCCGCCGCCGCGCAAGTCGCTGCTCACCGGCGCGGAACTCGCCGCCGACAACAAGGTGCTGACCGCCGCTCAGCTCCAGGAAGCCGTGGTCGACCAGCTGCCGAACGCCGTCACCCTGCCCAACCACACCAGTCCGGCCGAGATCGCCCAGAGGGGCAAGACCGCACTGGACGCGATGTGGAAGGCCGACGCCGACGTCCCCGCCGTGCTGAAGTCGGTCTGCACCGCGATCGAACCGATCCTGGCCAAGTGACCATGACCGGCCTCACGAAGACCCCCACAAGGACACCGGACGCTTCCCGGGCGCCGACAAGGGCCCGGGACACCCTTGGACCGCCGTTCTGGTCGACCCGGCGCAGAGATGTGCTCGCCGGCTATCTGTTCATCGCGCCGCAGCTCGCCGGGGTCGTGCTGTTCGTGCTGATCCCGGTCGGCCTCGCGATCTGGTACAGCCTGAACGACTGGAACGTCTTCACCGGCGAGCAGACCTTCGTCGGCGCCGACAACTACGCGGCCCTGGCCGACGACCCGCAACTGCCGTCGGTGCTGGGGGCGACCGCCGTCTTCTGCGGCGGGGTCGTGGCCTTGAACATCAGCCTCGGCCTGCTGCTCGCCGTACTCCTGAACCGGCGGTTTCGCGGCGCGACGTTCTTCCGCACCCTGTTCTTCTCCCCGGTCGTCGTCTCCGTGGTGGCGTGGACCCTGGTCTGGGGCTTCCTGCTCCAGGACAACGGCGGCGTCAACGGTCTTCTCGGCGTGATCGGCATCGAGGGGCCGAACTGGCTCCAGCACGGCGACACCGCGATGCTGTCGGTGATCATCACGCAGGTGATCCGCAGCGTCGGCGTCAACATGGTGCTCTTCCTGGCCGCCTTGCAGGGCGTGCCGGCACACCTGTATGAAGCCGCCCGGATCGACGGCGCGGGGAGCTGGGTGACCTTCACCCGGATCACCCTGCCGCTCATCTCTCCCACGGTGCTGCTGACCGCGATCATCACCGTCGTCGGAGCATTGCAGTCGTTCGCGCAGATCGCCGTACTGACCAGTGGCGGACCGGAGTTGAGCACCACGGTGCTCGTGTACTACGTCTTCCAGCAAGCCTTCGAGTTCAACCACATCGGCTACGGCTCGACGCTGGCCCTGATGCTGCTGTCCTTCGTCATGCTGCTGACCCTGCTGCAGTGGCAGCTGCGCCGGAAGTGGGTGTTCCATGAGCAGTAGGCCGAGATCCGTCCTGCGGCGAGCCCTCCTGGTGACGGCGCTCGGCGTCCTGGCGATCCCGTTCGTGGTGCCGACCATCTGGATGGTGGCGGCTTCGGTGAAGCCGCTGCCCGAGATATTCAAGGCCCCGCCGTCACTGTGGACCGCCGACCCCACGCTGTCCGCGTACACCGAGGCGTTCGGCTTCCAGCCGTTCGCCCGGCAGTACGCGAACAGCGTGTACATCGCCGTCCTGGTCACCCTGATCACCCTGCTGGTCTCCGGCCTCGCCGGATACGCCTTCGCCCGGATCCGCTTCCCCGGCGCGAACGGCCTGTTCCTGGTGGTGCTGGCCGGCCTCCTGGTGCCCAGCGAGGTGACGATCGTGCCCTTGTTCCAGATGTTCAAACGAGCCGGGATGATCAACACGCACTGGCCGCTGATCCTGGTCACCGCGCTGGCCGGACCGTGCGTCCTGGCCACCTTCATCATGCGGCAGTTCTTCATCGCCCTTCCGGCCGAGCTGGAGGAGGCGGGCCGGCTGGACGGCCTCGGCCGCCCCGCGATCTGGTGGCGGATCTTCCTGCCGCTGGCCAAGCCGGCGTTGTCCGCGGTCGCGATCCTGACCTTCCTCACCTCGTGGAACCTCTACCTCGAACCCACCGTCTACCTCACCTCGCCAAAACTGTTCACGCTGCCGCAGGCCCTCACCCGGTACACCGACGCCTACGGAGGCGATATGTGGAACACCCAACTGGCGGCCGCAACCATGACCGTCCTGCCGGTCCTGGTCGTCTTCGTCATCGCCCAGCGCCAGTTCGTCGAGGGCCTGGCCCACTCGGGCCTCAAATGAGGCCGGGATCAAGGGCCCTGGATGCGGCTCTGTCCCAGCCCCGACCAGCCCGAACGCGGACTGCCGCCCGACCCGAGACCTTCCGCGGGGACGGCCCCTGCCGGCGCACCGGGCTCGGACACCCGGCGCGGGGCCGCCCATTCCCCGTAGGGGGTCGTTCCCAGCAGCCCCGGAGGCACACGCTTGGAGATCTACCGATCGTCCCCCGAGCCCGACACAATCACCCATATGACGATCACCAAGGGCGCTGCGCCCCCCGCACAGAACACACTCGTCGTCCTCGCCCGGGGACTTCTGACGGGTGGTGTGATCGGGGCGTCGCTGGCCGCTCTCGTCGTCGGCGGCATCATCGAGAGCGTGCCGCTGTTCGTCACCGGACTGGGTCTGCCCGTGGTCTACGGCCTGGTCTTCTTCCTCGCGGGTGTGCCGAGGCGGGCCCGCAAGGCGGCGATCGCGCCTTGTACGGCGCTCGCGAAGGTCGAGAGCGTGGAGGCCGTCGGGGGCGAGGCGACCAGCGACGTGGCGGTGCGCTTCGATCTGACGGTCGCGCCGGACGGCATACCGGCGTACCGCGTCGCGTTCACAGAGGACATCAACCTCGCGGACTTGCCCGACTACCGGCCGGGCGGCGTCGTGGTGGTCCAGTACCCGCCGGACCGGCCGTGGCGGGTGAGGATCGTGAAACGGCCGACGCCGGAGTGGGAGGAGCGGGTGGCCGGTGCCCGCCTCGACTCGGCGCCGGGGCCGGTCCTGGTGAGCGAGCCCTCCGAGGGCCGTGCCGTCGGCTACGTCAGGCTGCTCGCCCTGCTGCTCGCCGCGGCCGGTGTGGTCCTGCTGTTCCGCGCCGACCTGTTCGACGGGGGCGCCTCCGCACAGTCGCCGTCCTCCGCGTCGCCGTCGACTTCCGTCACTTCCTCTACGTCGACCACGGTGGTGTCGTCGGCCTCCGGCACGGTCACCCTCGGCCCGAACCAGTCGTTCCTCGACAAGGGCGAGCTGCGCAAGGCAGTCGGCTCGCTCACCGAGGGCGTGGACGCGGGCGCGGCGCTCACCGTCGTCGTACAGGATCGGCTGCTGTCGGTCGTGTACGCGCCCACCGGCTCGCAGGCCCCGACGTTCGACCCGGATTCCCTGCCGTACGACCGCTTCCCCGCCCTGGTCGAGGAGGCGAGGGCCGGCCTGGGCGTCGGTTCGCCGCAGACCTGGCAGCTCACCGTCGAACGCCTCACCGGCTCCCTCATCGTCAGGGTCGGTGTGACGGGTACCGAGGGAACGGCCTCGCTGGAGGCGGACGGGCACGGCAAGGTGGTGCGGCGCACCCCGGCGCACTGACGGATGCCGCGTCGGCCGCATCTCACTGAGGAAAAGGAAGACACATGGGTCTGCAGGGATATCTGGCGCTGTGGTGCGGGGCGTTCGGCACCGTCGCGCTGGTCGGGTACGCCCGGTCGCTGGCCGGGCTGACCGCGGCCCAGCGGGCCGTCCGGGTCATGGGGCGGATCGAGCAGGTGCGGGAACCCAGGCACGGAAGCTCGCAGCGGGACGGGATACCCGTGGTCGTCTCCTTCCAGGACCCGCTCACCGGTGAGGAGTTCACCGTGACGAGCGACCGTGACCACGGGGAGAGGATCACGGCGGCCTGGACGGGCCGGGAGATCGGTGTCCGCTACCCGCGCGGGAGACCGCATGCCTACCGGTTCACCGACGACCTCCGGGCAGGCCGGCGCGGGCTCGGGTGGCCGAACTTCGCCATCTTCCTGATCTACGTCGGACTGGTGGTCTTCGCATCGATCGACTGGGGCTGGCCGTGGGCCCTGATCGGCTTCGGCGGGCCCTGGACCCTGTCCGGCGTGTGGTACCTGCCCCAGAGCGCACGCGCCGTGAGCCGCCGTGTCGACGCGCTCAACTCCCAACCCCCCGTTCGGGGCCGTGTCATCGCCGTGCTCACGGACACCAGCACCGACAGCGACGGCGACACCTACACCAGCCACACGCCGGTCATCGCCTTCACCACCCACGAGGGCACGCCCGTCACCGCCTACTGCGCCGACGAACTGCCCGACCCCAGCAAGTCCTACGGCAGGGACGTCACGATCCACTACGACCCCGACGACCCCGCCGTCTTCACCCCGAACCTCGCGGCCGAAGACCGTTCCCGCGCACTCGACATCACCTTCGGCATCGTGGCGCTGCTCCTCGGAGTGGCGGCGGTCGTGGTCGGAGCGGCGCTGCTGTGACACGTGCGGCGCCCGGCCACCGCACGGGGCACTCGCCGCCCTGACCTGTGGGTGGTCGCGGTGGCCCCGCCGGGCAGGCGTGCGAGGGCGCCGATGTCCTGCCGTGTCGTCACCACCATGGGGTGCTCGGGCCGGTGGCACCGACGGCCTACCGGCGGCTCGGCCGGCGCCGGGACCGGTCGGGGTGCCGGGCCGCCTCAAGCGCGATGCGCTCCAGGTGATCGGCGAGGGGATGCGGCGTCCGGGCAGGTCGGACCAGGACCAGCGGGACGGGCGGAGCGTCGGCGATGGTGATGTAACGGACTCCGGGGTGGGGATGGTCGCGTGCGGCTCGGGGGAGGACCCCGACGCCGCGGTCGGCGGCGACCATCGCGATCCACTCGTCGTACGTGCGGCAGCTGACGGCCGCCTCGGGGCGCGCGCCGGGCGGCCACAGGGCGGGAGTGACCGTGCCGCTCTGCTGGTTGACCACGAGCGCGTGATCGGCCAGTTCCGCCCAGTGCAGGCGTCTGCGGCGGGCGAGGGGGTGACGGAGGCCGACGGCTGCCACGCGGTCCTCGGTGCCGAGTTCGACGATGCGCAGCCGGCTGTCCGAGGAGGGCCTGCCGTAGATCACGGCCGCGTCGGTGTGTCCGCCGGTGACACCTGCCGTGCGTTCGTCACGCCGGACGAGTTCGAGTCTTCCGCCGGCCTGCTGCTCGAACTCGGTGATGAGATGCCGCGCCAGGCCGCTGGGCAGCAGCCAGGTGAAGCCCAGGCGCAGCACCGGATGGGCGCCGACCGACCGCAGGGCGGAGTCCAGCCGGGGGAGCAGGGCGGCCATTTCCGTATGAAGGCGATGGCCGGCCTCCGTCAGGCTCACCCTGCGGGTGGTGCGGTCGACCAGGCGCACGCCCAGCGCCGATTCCAGACGGCCCAGGGAACGCGTGAGCGTGGGTTGGGTGGTGTGGCACCTGTCGGCGGCGCGGGAGAAGTGCTCCTCCTCCGCGAGGACCAGGAACCAGCGCAGGTCCCGCAGCTCGGCATTCATGCGCCAAGTGTATAAAACCCGGCTGTTGTGTATTTCCGTCGGCGGCCGTCACCCGTCTAGCGTCGAAGCGAGCAAGTCGGACGGCCCGCGGCGCGAGACCGCCCGGCAGCAGACATCACCGCGCCGCACGAACAGGCGATCTCATGGACATCGGCAGCATCCTCGGCATTCCGTCCACTCCGGCGAACGGGCCGGCCTACCCGCGTGGCCCCTACCGGTTCGTCGGCCGGGAGTACCTGAACATCACCTACCGTACCGACCCCGACGCCCTGCGCGCGCTGGTTCCCGAACCGCTGCAGGTCGAGGAGCCCCTGGTGCGCTTCGAGGTGATCCGTATGCCCGACAGCAGCGGTCTGGGGGACTACACCGAGTCCGGGCAGGTCCTGCGAGTGAGGTACGAGGGCGAACCGGCGGACTACCTGCATTCCATGTACCTGGACAACGTGCCCGCGATCTCCCTGGGACGCGAGGCGAGCGCCTATCCGAAGAAACTGGGCAAGCCACGCCTGTACACGGACTCCGACACGTTGGTCGGCACGCTGGAGTACGGAACCCTTCGCGTGGCGACCGCGACCATGGGCTTCAAGCACGGCACGCTCAGCGAGGAGGAGGCGAGGGCGGAGATAGCCGCGCCCACGTACATGCTGAAGGTCCTCCCCGGATACGACGGCACGCCGCGGATCTGCGAACTGGTGCGCTCGCAGATCACCGAACTGACCATCAGGGGCGCCTGGACGGGACCGGCACGCCTGCAACTGTTCGAGCACGCGCTCGCCCCGCTGGCCGATCTGCCCGTGCTGGAGGTCGTCAAGGCCACGCACATACTCACCGACCTCACCCTCCCGAGCGTCGAGGTCGCGCACGACTACCTTGCGTAGCCTACGGTGTCCGTGCCGACACGGCTGCCGTCCAACCGACCCCTCCCGACCTCATCGAAAGGCACTCAGGTGAGCAATCACCCCGACCTCACCGGCCGCCGCGCCCTCGTCACCGGCGCGGGCAGCGGCATCGGCCGGGCCACCGCCGTACGGCTCGCGGGCTCCGGCGCCCATGTCATCGGACTCGACCGCAACGAGGAGGCCGTACGCGAAGTTGCGCGGGTAACCGGCGGCGAGGCGATCGCGGCGGATCTGTCCGACCTCGACGCGCTCGACGCACTGATTCCCCAGGCCGACATCGTCGTCAACTGCGCGGGCATCCAACAGGTCGCGCCCCTGCACGAGTTCGACCCTGCCCGGTTCTCGCTGATGCTGCGCATCATGCTGGAGGCGCCCTTCCGGATCATCCGCAAGACCCTGCCGTCCATGTACGCGCAGAAGTGGGGCCGTATCGTCAACATCTCATCGGTGCACGGGCTGCGGGCCTCCGAGTTCAAGGGCGCGTATGTGGCGGCCAAGCACGGACTTGAGGGCCTGTCGAAGGTCGTCGCCCTGGAGGGCGGCCCGCACGGCGTCACCTCCAACTGCGTCAACCCCGGCTATGTCCGCACCCCGTTGGTGGACCGGCAGATCGCCGATCAGGCGCGCGCGCACCACATCACCGAAGCCGAGGTCCTGGACTCGGTGATGCTGGAGTCCGCCGCCCTGAAGCGCCTCGTCGAGCCGGAAGAGGTGGCCGAGGCGGTGGCCTTCCTGTGCGGACCCCAGGCGGCATCCATGACCGGCACGGACCTCGTCATCGACGGCGGCTGGTCGGCCCGCTGAGAGCGGGCCCGAAGACGGGCGACCGGTCCACCACGGAACCCATGACCGGTGCCCCGGCGTCTGTGCGGCTCCCCCGACAAGGGGAGCCGCCCAGACGCCCTCCCCACCTGGAGACTGTGTGATCACCCCTGTCCGCCTACCGCGCACGGCCCTTCGGGGCGCCGCCGAGTGGTTCACCCACCTCATACTCCCGCGCCCCGTCCCGATTCCGTGGGGACCCACCCTGCGGGCGGCGCTCGCCATGGCCATGGCCCTGGTCACCGGTCTTCTCATCGAACTGCCGCAGGCCGCGATCCCCCTGGCCGTCGGGAGCCTGTACGCCTCCGCGAACGACACCGAGCGCGCCTACCGTGACCGCACGCGGCACATCGCCTGGCCCGCGTTCGGCGGGGCGGCCGGGATCACCGTCGGGTCCCACCTGCGCGATGCCGTGCCGACCGTCGCCCTGGTGACCACCGTCGGTGTCGCGCTGATCGCCGGCATGATCAGCGCCAAGGGACCCACGGCGTCCGCGGCCGGGTTGCAGATCCTCGTCATGACCGCCCTGGGCCAGGGTCTTCCCGGTCACACGGCCCCCTGGTGGCAGCCCGCGATCTTCTTCCTGTGCGGCGCCGCTCCCGTGCTTCTGCTCGCCCTCGCACCGTCCGTACGAGGATGGCATCGGCCCGTGCACCGCACCCTTGCCCGCGCCTACGCGGCCCAGGCAGATCTTCTCCGTGCCGTCGGCACTCCCCGTGCGGCCTCCGCCCGACGCGCGGCCACTGATGCGCTCGACGCGGTGGAGAGGAGTCTGCCCGGCGCGACACACGCCGTCCGCGGACCGGCTGGGGCCGCGGATCCCGCCTGCCCGCGCTGCCGGCCCGCGGCGCTGCTCGACGACCTGCTCACCGCGTCGGAGGCGGCAGCCGCACTGGCCGGGTCCCAGGAGGCGGTCCCCGGCCCGTTTGCGGCGGCCGCGTCGGACATCGCGCGGCGCCTTCGCTCCAGCGGACACCGTCGGGGCATGGGGCGTCGAAGCGGTCGGGCGACTTCGCACGACCTTCATCACCTGGCCGGAGACAGCCCGCTTCTGGGCCGGCTGGCCAGCGCGTACACCACAGCGGATCACCGTCTGCGCGTGGGCGCCACGCACCGAAGACACATGCGCCGGCCGGCACGGGACCGCAAGCCCACCGGCAGGCTCCTTTGGTTTCGGGCCGCCCGCGCCGCCCGCCTGCGGCGCGTGGCTCTCACCTACGGACTACGCGTCGCCCTGTGCGCGGGGCTGGCCACGCCGGCGGCCGAACTGCTGCACCCTGACCGCGGCTACTGGCTGCTGTTGACGGTCGCCCTCGTGGTCAAGCCGGATGCCGGGTCGGTACTCGTCCGGGGCATGCACCGCACACTCGGCACGGTGGTCGGCATCCTCCTGGCAGCCCTGCTCCTGAGCCTGGTGCACGACCGTCTGGGCCTGGCCGTGGCCGCCGTCACCGCGACGGCTCTCGTGCCGCTGTCAGCGGCGCTGAGCTACGGCATGCTGACGACGGTCGTGGCACCGGTGGTCTTCGTCCTGCTGCACATGTCCGGCGTCCCCGCGGCGCACCTCATGGGGGAACGTCTCATCGACACCCTGGCAGGCGTGGGCATCTGCGTGGTGGCCGGCCATCTGCCGTGGACGAGCAGCAGCCGGCGCAGCGACCGCGACTGGGTCAATCATGCTGCTCACACCCTCACCGCGTACCTCGACCATCTCCTGCGCCTCGGTCCGTCCGCGGAACGGCATACGGCTCGGCGCGCTGCCTACCGGACCCTGGCCGAGGCCCGTCGCAGACTCGCGGTCCGCCACGGGGAACCCGCCCGGGCCCGAGCCCGCCGACAGGCCGGAAACCTGCTCCAAGTCGTGCACCTGCTGGAACACATCGCCGACGTGAGCACAGCCCATGGCTTGAGACCCGCGGAGCGAAGAGCACCGGTGACGCACCGATCCAGCCCGAAGGACAGGACGGGACCGGCCCCCTGACAGACGCGCCCACCCGCGACCGTTCTCGACGGGACGGCAGCGAGTGTCGTGAGGCGGCTGTGACGCTTCCATAGAGGCCGTTTTCTCCGGGTGTTTCATCCCGGCTTCGGTGTTCGATCCCGGTAGGCCACGGCCGCTGAGTGTCCGGCCTTCCAGTTGGTGTGTTCCGGTCCGAGCAGGTTGTAAGAGCCAGTTCGTCCGCACCGACTTCGGATGCCGCTCCGGGTCCTGCGCGTGCAGACGCGTCACCACCCGGCTCAGCGCCTCGGCGAACGCTCGTGCCTCGATGGTGCGGTGGTGGAAGGTGATGCACCGCGTCAGCCGGTGCGCGGCCACGGTCTTCGGCAACGCCGCCCGGAGCACGGGGCACCCCGCGCTCGGTCTCCTCATCCACCGCTGCTCGCCGTACAGCCGCCGGTGCGTCAGACGCTCGTCCCACAGCTTTGCCACCACGATCTGATGCCGCGCCAGCAGCCACCGCGCGATGGTTCCCGACAGATCCGGCTCGAACCGGGGGGACCGTAAATTCCCTCGTCATCCAGGGCCTTCGGAGTTGAACAAGGTGTGGCTGAGGGGGCCCGCCGTGTCGTCACCCGGCGGGTGCACCTGACCACTGCGGACGAGGCCGTACGAGCCTGCCCCTCCTGCGGGCGCAGCGACGTCAGGTCATCGTTGCCCTGAACCGCCGAGCCACGCAGCGGGCCGGCCTTCGGCTTCCGGATCGTCACGTGACGAGATCACCGAGACCCTGATCCGCCACCACCGCCACCGCCGCCATCGCCGATTCGAGCGCGCCGCCGAGTGGCTGTCGACCGGCTGCCCGACCACGCCAAGTTGGCAGATCCGTCTGTTCACATCAGGCGCTCCGACCGGTGGCGCGGCGCCATAGATCGCCGGTCGCGGTGATGAGTTCGGTGATGGCTTCGGCCGTTGCGTGTGCGCCTCGGCGGCCGAGGAAGAAGAAGTGGTTCCCCGGGACGGTACGGGTGAGGATCTCGGGTGTCTGGTGGGCGAGTCGCAGGATTTCGGGCCAGCGGTCGGCCGCCGATTCCGCCGCTGAGATGGTTCGGGCGAGTTTTTCCAGGGTTACCAGGGGCCAGCGCACGTGGTTGGTGAGGGAGTTCGGATCGTGGCGGCTCGTCGGCGCGATGGCCGCGCACACCGGGAACTCCTCCCATCGCCCGTGGCCACTGGCTGTTTCGTAGTTGTCGACGCTGGTCACGCTCGAGGTGCCGTCGAAGATCTGCAACTCGCCCCGCAGACCGAGCGCGTGCAGACCGCAGTAGTAGCGACGGTATTCCTGCTCAGTCATGATCGGCCCCCCGCCTTCCTCGGGGTCGATGGCCTGGCGGTAGAAGTTCCGGTACAGGGTCTCGCCGGAGACACCGTAGGCGCCGCAGTCCCACAGTCCCTCAGCGGTGAGCGACGCGACACCGTCGGGAAACGGCCCACGGGCCAGCATCGGTGCTGCCGCCGCCATCGCGATGAAACAGTCCACCTCAAGGCCGAGCCCCCGGGCAGCTGTGGTGAACGGATGCACGGCCCGTCCGCCCATGCTCCAAGCGCACAGGACTACGTGGTTGCCAAGCCGCTGCTCCGCTACCACCCGCGCGGTGACCGCGGCCGCTGCCTGTCCCCATTCGCCGATTGTCAGCTCTGGGTGAGCCTCCGGGAACACCTCGTTCGAGCATGGGTAGGACAGCGCAAGTACCGGAAACCCCTTCGCTCCCAACGCGTGCGCAAGGAACTCGGTCCCGTCGGCACTGGGATGACCGTAGAAGACGCGGGCGAGGTGTCCGCCTCCTGGGAGCAACACGATCAGCGGGCGACCTGCGGAACCGGGCTGGAAGTAGGCCAGGACCTCACGGCCACCCACACACGCCAGCCGCTCCGCACCGGCATGCACTCGCAGTTCCGCGGATGGCCATGTCACGCTGAGATCACCAGGCACGTGTCACCTCGTCAGGTATAGAGGGCCGCACCGTCGGATAACGTGCCAGTGCCCCGATCGCAGCTGAGTGTGCACTTGTCCGGGAACGTGGCTCCAAGGCGGGTGAGCCGATGGTGGAGTGCGCTCTCGAATGCGTGGTCGGCGGTGTGGTGCCGTTCCTGCCGAGTGCGACGAGAGTACAAGGGTGATGGGGCTCGGGCACGAAAACCTCCAGACTGTGCTCGGCTGTGATGGCGTCCATGGCGTCCACGCCGTCCATGGCGTCGAGAAACTCACGGCCCCAAGAGGGGGCACTCCACCGCCCCGCTGGCTCCGGCCGGTCTGCCGGCCCGGGCACTACGGGCCGTTCATGGCGGGCCGACGCCTCGGGCCACCCCGCAACGCCACTGGCGGGCACGGTCGACGAAGCCGCCGCCCACCGAACTCCGGGCCCCTGCTCAATGTTCTCGGCACCGGCAGGCCCAAAGATCTTTACCGCCCGGTCCAGCAATCCACCGCTGGGGTTCATGGCCGATCAGCCTTGCGATCGGTGATGTCTCGGTAGAAGGCACGGGCTTGGTCGATCAACTCCACGAGTTCGTGGAGTTGATCGGGGTGGGGGAAGTTACCGGCCTTCCGGGTGAGGGTTTCGAGGCGGTCCAGCCAGTCCAGGCACCATGCGGCGTCCACGGCCTGTGCGACCGTGTGCCCTGCGACGTCGATCCAGATCGGGCTGGTGTGGGCATACACCTGGGGGCCGAGGACCGCGGGATGGCTGCCACCGCGTGCCACCGCCGCGATCCATGTCGGCTCGGCGATGTCCAGGTTCGCCACGAGTTCGGTCGTGCCGGCGTCGGGTGTGGTGTCGATGGCGGCCAGGACCCCGGTGGACCCGACAATCTCCAGCCGTTCCACCCCGACACCTGTGACGCGGGCCGTGACCGACAGCTGCCGCGGCTCGTCCAGGCTCACGGTGTCACCCAACCCCTGGCCGGCGGCGTCGAGTTCCAGCCATGGACCGTTCGTGGCGAAGGTCCGGCCGGCGCGCACGGCGTTCTGCCACGCTTCAACGGACAGGGGTGTGTCGCCGAGGTGAGCGTAGGCCCGCGACCAGCCGGGCGGATTCGATGCGACCCCGTCACGGGAGTGGGACAGAAATGTGTCCGTGCCCGCCGTCGCCGCCAGCCGCAGACCACAGCTCAGCAGTCGGTGATAGAGCTGTTCGGCGGCCTCCGGGCCCCAGATGGTGTGGTTCCCGGTGAGGTCCATCGAGTCGACCAGTCCGAGGGCGGCGTCTGCCACCAGTTCACGGGCATGTGGGAAATGGTGGGCGTGCTGCTCGGCGAAGACTTCCTCGGTCGGGAAGCCGTTTTCGTCGAGCGATGCGTGCACGGGGTGGGCGTAGCTGACCGTGGCACCCAGGTTGCGGCATTCCGCCGCGGCGACCGCGTTCGGCGGCCAGTCCTGTGGCTCGTCGGAGCGTGGATGCCCGCTCTGGTAGCGCACCGGGGGTGCGGCCAGGTTCAGCGCGGTGAAATGCCCCAGCATGTTGTTGCGGTACTCGATACCCCACCGGGCCACGACGTCCTGATCGGACCAGGGCAGGTCCTGGCCGGTGAAGTGCTCGAACGCCTCCCGGTCATAGATCAACGCTGTCGTCGAGTTCGCGGCGACCAGATTCATCAGGTGCAGGCCTTCACCCTGTTGCATCCGCGCCGCGTCCGACGGCGCGCACACCAGGTCACCGGAGTAGTTCATGTGGACGTGCAGATCTCCGCCGTACCAGCCGCGCGCCGCCGCGTCGTAGAGCCGCACCGGTGCGATCTCCACGACCTCCTCCGCCCCGGCCACGACGTCGATCTCGACTCGCGACGGTAGGAACTCGCCTCCGCGCCCGACCTCGACCACCGCCCTGCCGACAGGGACCTCGACGGTGAGGTCATCACCGTGGAAGAACGGGCGACCGTGATAGTCGTACTTGCGCAGGACTCCGTCGGGAAACCATGCGCCGCCGCGCTCATCCCACACCCGCCACCGCGACACCGCATCCGACACCAGGCGCAACGTTCCACTCGCCGCCGGTTCCACCGCCCGGAAGCGGTGTCCCTCCCCTCGAATCTCCGGCTGACCGGCACCCGCCACCGCATCGACCAGGGCCAGCGGTGTGTCATGCTCACCCAGCACGAAAACTTGATACGGGACCGGTTGGCGCACCGTCGCGAACGGCACAGGCGTCCGCAGCCGCACGCCCCCGCTGTGCACCACCGCAAGGCCCACCGGCAGTGGATCGGGCAACGCGTCGACCATGGCCTCGACAACAGCGGTGGGATTCACCCCCGGTGCCTTCAGCCCATAGGCCATTCTCCGGGCGGCCGTCCCCCTCTCCTGGTTGCACCAGCTCAGCAACGCCCTCAACGCCTTCGCCAGGGCGCCTTCCCGCTCGTCGCCCCAGTCGTGCCCACGCTCCGCACAAAGCGCCCGGTAGCCGGCCAGCATCTCCGCGACAACGGGTGGCATGTGCTCTTCTTCGCAACACATCCGACAATCTCCCTTCCCAGTCAATTCGGTATGGGCAGCCGGGGGTCCTTTGTTCGGCTGCGATCATTCGTGGTACGCGGTGTGCGCGCTTTCGGATGCCCTGAGAGGGCGGTTCGGGACCTGTGGTCTACAGCCGCAGGAATTCGGGGAGTTGGGCGACGCTCTCAAGGAGGGTGTGGTGTGGCGCCGCTCGTAGCTGGTCACTGCTGTGCGCCCCGGTCAGGACACCGATGTTGGCGGCGACCCCGGCGTTGTCGCCTGCCCAGAGGTCGTTGGTGGTGTCCCCTACGACAGCGGTCTCTCGAACCGAACGTGTTCCGGTCCGTACGATGGCTTCAAAGATCATGTCGGGGTAGGGGCGACCGCGTCTGGTGTCCTCGGCTGAGATCACGCAGTCGACGAGGTCGGTCCACCCGAGGGCTTCGATGATCTGAGGGCACTGCCGCCGCGTCAGGCCGGTGGTGAAGGCGATGGTGACGCCGGCCTCGGCCAATGTTCGCAGCGTGTTCTCGGCGTGCGGAATGGGGGAGACCCGGCCCGACTCGATGGCGTCGAGCACGGCCCGGTCGAAGTGGCGATAGGCGCTTTCGACCTTGTCCTCATCGTCACCGAGCAGTGCGGCGAACACATCGCGCTTCTTCAGGCCGCCGCGTAGCGGTGCCAGTTTTTGCGGATCCACCCGGCTGGAGCCGACGTGGACGAGCGCCTCGTTGATCGCGGATTCCACAGGATCGGCAATGGTGGTACCGACGAGGTCGGCTACCAGCAACCCAGGACGCACCTTGTCGGAGCTTTGATGGATATTTCCGTCTTTCATCGACACCTCATACTTCGGCTAGTGGGATTGAGATCGAGCAAGTGCCCCTCGCAAGAGCCAGGGGCGAGCTGCTGACGGGCTGTCAAACCTTCCAGGGGTACGACGTTCCTGCCGGCTCGATCGAAGAAGCACAGGTTGGCCTTGCCGGCTGCCCGCACCGTATGTGAGCGCGACTCACAACTTCGCACGTGCACCGATGTCTGCCACCGCTTCCAGCGCGAGCGCGGATTGTTCAGGCTCTCTCAGTGCCAGCCCGACGAAGAGCGCATCGATGACAGCGAGGTGGGCCAGCCGGCTGGCCATCACCTCCAGGCGGAATCCGTAATCGAACCCACCTGCCACAAGCACGATCGATGCGATGTCCGTCAACGGTGAAGCGCGGAAGCTGGTGAGTGCGACAACAGTTGCCCCCGAGTCCTTTGCCGCCGTTGCGGCATTGAGGGTCTCCCGGGTGGAACCCGCGTGGCTGATGACGAGACAGACCGTTCCCTGCGACAGGTGGTGCGAGTGCAGTTGTTGGGTCCTTGAGTCGCTGGGGGCACTCACCGTCCGCCCGAGCATGGCCAGGCGATAGGAGGCGTCTCGTGCGGAGCCGGCGGACGTACCGTTCCCGACGACGACAATGCGCGTCGCCTGCTGGAGAGCGTCGAGCGCCGCAGAGAACGCTTCTGGGGACACGGTGTCGGGGATCGTGCGCACCGTTTCGGCGCTTTTCACGGCGATTGCTCGGATGATCTCTGTCGGCGGTGTATCGCTGGTGAGGTCCCCGTTGAAAGTTAATTCGGGATTCTCGTTCGCGGTTACTTCCCGCCTCGCCAGGTCTCGGGTGACGGTCAGCTTCATCTCTTGGAAGCCGCCATATCCCAGGCTGTGACAGGCGCGGATCACGGAGGACTGCGCGGCTCCGGCCCGTTTCGCCAGATCGCTCACAGTGCCCTCGACCACCGCTTTCGGATCCTGCACGATGGCGTCGATAATGCGTCTGTCGGTGGGCCCGATCAGCGTTCGCGAAGCCTGCACACGTGCGATGAACTCGCCGTCGGTCAGCTCCTGAAGCACATCGGCTCCCTTCCCTCGATAGATTCGCCCGCGTCATCGGCGAGGTTCGCCGTCTTTTCGGGGACGGCGGATCGGCGGACGGTTCGTATGATTGCGGCATGGTCCAACTGACCGTCACCGGCGCCGACAGCGTCGGCGAACAGCTGAGCTGTTGTCGCGGTGAGCGTGGCAGAGATGTGAGCTTCCTGCAGAGATTCCAGCGCGATCTGCATGTCTTTGTGGTGCAGAGCGATCCGAAACCCAGGATCGAAGGATTCCCTCACCATGGTCGGGCCCTTGAGGTCCAACACTCGACTGCCGGCCAGCCCTCCCGCGAGCGCATCGAGGGCTTGCGCAGCAGAGACGTTGTGGTGCTCAAGCAGTATCAGCGCCTCGGAGAGCAACCCGATCGTGCCTCCCACAAGAATCTGGTTGGCCGCTTTGACCAGTTGTCCGGATCCGGCGGGGCCGACATGGGTTGCGTGTGAGCCGACGGCCGCGAAGACCGCCTGCGCGGACGCGAAACCCCGGTCCTCACCACCGGCCATGATGGACAGCGTGCCATTGATCGCTCCGATCTCGCCGCCGGAGACAGGTGCGTCGAGCGCAGTGGATGCTCCGCGTGAGATGGTCCGGGACACCCGGCGCGACATGCTCGGGTGGATGGTGCTGAAGTCAATGAACAGTGAGTTCGGCCGCAGCGACCTTGCCACTCCCGCGTCGCTTTCCACGACCTCACGCACCGACTCCAAATCCGGGAGCATCGTGCAGACGACATCGGACGTCGCGGAAAGTTCAGCGATGTCGTCCGCCGGGAGCGCCCCCGCTTCGATAAGCGGCTGTAGCTTGGAACGTGTCCGGTTGAATACAGTGACCTCGAACCCAGCGGCCAACAGATTCCGCACCATGGGGGCGCCCATCACACCGGTTCCGATCCACCCGATGGACTGACCTGTGTGCAGGGCCACTACGACGGCACCTCCGAAGGCAGCGCCACCGGGGCGTTGTCCGGCATCGCAAGGCTCTCGCCGGTAGTGGAGGAGGGCATGTAGGTCATCTTCGCTGTCACGAGAGTGACCATACGTTGCCCCGGCCGACCGTGGGAACAGAATTCCTGAACTTTCGCGCATCAGTAGAACGTTCCACTCCCGTTAACCTGAAAGTCGCGACACGGGGCGCTCGGCCTCCTTAGCGTTCCCGGCATGAAAAGACCGAAGCAGGCACGACGCGATCATGCCCTCAGCTGGGTACTGACCGGCCCGGTCATCCTGCTGATGGGTGTGTTCGTGCTGGTGCCGGTGCTGCTGGTGCTCGTGCTGGCCCTGTTCGACTACAACCCGTTCACGCAGGCGTTCCAGTTCGTCGGCCTGCGCAACTTCCAGCGGGAGCTGCCCAGTCACGAGTTGTGGCAGGCCACCGCGAACACGATCGAATACACCGTGATCACGGTGCCCGTCACGATCGGTGGTGGGCTCGTGGTTGCCTTGCTCATCCACGGGTTGTCCCGCGGCGCGGGGTTCTGGCGCAGTGTGTACTTCCTCCCCGTAGCCGCGACACTCACCGCGATGTCGGTGGTGTGGCACTTCCTGTTCTACCCCGGCAGCGGCCTGATCGACGCCACCGTGGGCCACTGGTTCGGGCTGCGGAACTGGCTGGACTCCACGACCCTCGCACTGCCCGCGGTGGCCGTCGTCGGCAGTTGGGCAGGCATGGGCAGCGCCGTCATCCTCTTCCTTGCCGGCCTGTCGGCGGTACCCGCGCATCTGCACGAGGCCGCCACCCTCGACGGGGCCGGGGCGTGGCGCCGGTTCTGGACGGTCACCTGGCCGGCGCTGGGCCCCGCCACCGTCTTCACCCTGGTACTGGCCGTCCGCGACGCGCTGCGCGTGTTCGACCAGATCCGGGTGATGACCAACGGCGGCCCACTCAACAGCTCGCAGACCCTGTCGGTACTGCTGTGGCGGCGCGGCATCGAGTTCCTCGACATCGGCCGCAGCTCCGTGGTCAACCTGGTTCTGCTGATCATCCTGCTCGGCACCACTCTCATACAGCTGGGCATCGGGCGCCGCTGGGAAACGGCGGGCACCCGATGACGATGCGCTCCCGCCGGCTGATCGGCCAACTCGCCCGGCATCTGTTGCTCGCGGTCGGTGGGTTTGTGATGCTGCTGCCGTTCGCGGTCATGCTCAAGACCGCGTTCACCGCCGGCGGTGGTTCCTTCCGTAATGGGTTGTCCGGGTTCACGGTGGCGAACTTCACCACGGTGTGGGCGCAGCAGCCGTGGCTGCACCTGTACATCAACACGGCTGTGATGACCGCACTGATCTTCCTGGGGCAGGTCGTGCTCGGGCTGCCCGCCGGGTTCGCCCTCGCCCGTCGCGAGTTCGCCGGCAAAAAAGTGGCGATGCTGCTGGTAGTGGCCTGCCTGGTGGTGCCGGAACAGGTCATCGCGCTGCCCAACTATGTGCTGCTGTCCCGGCTGCACTGGACCGACACTCTGGCCGCCCTCGTCGTACCGTTCACCGGCTCGGCGTTCGCCGTCTTCCTCTTCCGCCAGTTCGTCCTCACCATTCCACAGAGCCTGTTCGACGCGGCCCGCCTCGACGGAGTCGGCCCGATCGCACTGGTCTGGCGCGTCGCACTCCCCAACGTCCGCCCCGCACTCGTGGCCCTGGGCGTGTTCAGCGTGGTCTCCCACTGGAACGACCTGTTCTGGCCCTCGGTCATGCTGCAGACCGACAAGGCGGCCACGGTGCCCTACGCGGTCGCCACCTACGCCAACAGTGAGGGTTTCAGCAACTACGGGGGACAGATGGCGACGGCAACCCTGGCCGTACTGCCCCTCCTCCTCGCGTTCCTCGCCACCCAACGGCAGTTCGTACGCGGCATCGCCTTCGCCGTCAACACCGACTAATCATCCACCAAGGGGCTTCAGATGCCTGTCACCATCTCTCGCCGCGCCACGCTCGCCGCCGGCATAGGACTGCTCGCCACCGCCTGCGGCGCACCTGCCGCGAACACCGGCGCTCCCGGGCGGTCACCGAATCCCGCCCACCCGATCAGCGTCGACCTGGCGTTCGCGAACCTTCCCCCCTACGTCACGGCCCTGCCCAAGACACTCGGCGCGGACTTCACCCGCCGTACCGGGATCACGGTCAATCTCAACAACGTCGGGCAGGCCAGCTACGAGGCGGTCGACCAGCGAGTCCAGGCGGGGCTGACCTCGGGCAGCCCGCCGGATATCGCGATGATCGGGCTGAACTCGGTGCGCACCTACACCGAGCAGCGCCTCGCGATGCCGCTCGACACCTACATGACGCCCGGCAGGTCGTTCACCACAGCCGACTTCTACCCGTCCTTCCTCGAACTCGGCAAACGGGACGGCAAGACCTACATGCTGCCCTACGGGGTGTCAGTAACGATGCTCTACTACAACGCCGACATCTTCCGCAAGGCCGGTCTTGACCCTGACCGCCCGCCAGCCACCCTGTCGGCACTGCGGTCCGCCGCCAAGCGGATCGTCTCCTCGGGCGCCGCCCGATACGGAGTCAGCCTCGGCACGGACAGCTCCGGGCTGTTCCCCTACCAGAGCCTGATCTTCTCCCATGGCGGCACGCTGATGAACGCCGACGAGACCCGGCTGACACTCACCGACTCCAAGGTGAGCTCGATCATCCAGTACTGGGCGGACATCACGAAGTCCGGGCTCGGCCAGCCACTCACCCAGGCAACGGAACAGGAAGCGTTCCTCCGCGGCGACCTGGCCATGTTCTTCCAGACCAACTCGCACATCGTGGGATTGACATCGGCGAAGCCGGGCTTTCGGATCGGCTTCGCGCCCTTCCCGATCCCGGACGGGGGCGCGCGCAAAGCACCGGCTGCCGGCGGCGGGCTGGTGGTGCTCAGCAAGGACCCCGACAAGCAGGCCGCCGCCTGGGCGGTCATCGCCGAGCTCACCGGCCGGGGCGGTGCCACCACCCTGACCAAGGCCAGCGGCTATCTCACCGCCAACCGGGCCGCCGCCCGAAGCGGGTCGTACCTGGCGCCGTTCTACCGCCAAAACCCTGGCATGCGGGTCGCGGTGTCCGAGGCGCCGGATGTGGTGCCCTGGTACCAGTTCCCCGGCATCCACGCCACGGAGATCATGACGCTGATCAGCAACGACTTCCTCGCCGCTCGCCGAGGCAGCAAGACCGTGTCCCAGGCGCTGGCCGACGCCACCAAGCAGACGGAAGCTCTACTGCCATGACCACCGCCGACACCATGACCGCTCACCCGTCCGACATCGTCCCCGTCGAACGCGCCGCCGACGTGCACTGCGTGCGCGTCGCCAAGACCTTCGCGGGCGGCACGGTCGCCTTGCGCGAGGTCCGACTGCACTGCCCGCCGGGCGAGATCACCGTGCTGCTGGGACCGTCCGGATGCGGCAAAACGACCTTGCTGCGGTGCATCGCGGGCCTGGAAACCCCCACAGGCGGCAGCATCCGCATCGGCGACCGGGACGTGACCCAGACCGACCCGCGTAAGCGCGGGGTCGCGATGGTCTTCCAGAACTACGGGCTCTACCCCAACAAAACCGCGCACGACAACATCGAATACCCGCTCCGACTGGCCCGGGTACCGAAGGGAGAACGGCGGGACCGTGTCGCCAGGGTCGCCGGTCTGCTGCAGATCGACCATCTGCTGGACCGCAAGCCGGCCCAGCTGTCGGGCGGGCAACGGCAACGGGTCGGCATCGGCCGAGCGCTCGTCCGTGAGCCCGCCGTCCTGCTGATGGACGAGCCCCTGTCCAGTCTGGATGCCGAGCTGCGGGTGAGCATGCGCACCGAAATCCGCGCCCTGCAACGCAAGCTGGGCACGACCATGGTCTACGTCACGCACGACCAGACCGAAGCACTCGCTCTCGCCGACCAGCTCGTCGTGCTGCGCGACGGCAGGATCGAGCACTCCGGGAACCCGGAGCAGGTCTTCGGATCTCCGGCCACCACATTCGTAGCCGGATTCCTCGGCGCGATGAACCTCCTCGACGCCCAGCCACTGGGACTAGCACCGGGAACCATCGGAATCCGCCCCGAAGACCTTCTTGCCGGCGAAACGCCCGGCGCACTCACCCTGCACGGTCCGGTCATCGACACCGACCTGACCGGCACCGAACGCATCGTCCACTTCCGATGCGGCCAACAGACCGTACGGATACGCCTGCGCGCCGACGACCCCGTACCCGAACACATCACCGCACACGCCCTTCCCGACCGGATCCACCGGTTCGATTCCGAAGGCAACCGAACCGAGGCCCGGCCATGACCGAACTCGAACCTCCCGGCGCGAGCCGGGCTCCGGGCTGATCTCCCACTCACTCGACCGCTTCCAGTCATGGACGCCGCCCTCCAGCCACTTGCCGGTAGCCGCCTGCTCGGCCGCGCCTGGACGGCACGCACCATGGCCGCCGAACACTCCACCGTGCACCAGGCGATCGAAACCGCTCCCGCCGGCAGCGTCCTCGTGATCGACGCAGGCGACTGCCCGAGCCCGGCGATCCGGGGATCGATCACCCCGCCACGTCGCTCACCCGCGGCCTGGCAGGGCCCGTGACCGACGGCGCATCCCGCGACATCGAAGCGATCATCCTGGCCGACCTCGACAGCATCGTCGTCGTCCCCCGGGAACGGGACGACACCGTGCCCCCGGCCACCACCCAGAAGCTCACCGAAGACCGGCAACGTCTCGCCCGAGCACTCAACCGCCCTGAGTACACCCCACCTATGGAGAATCCATGTCCACAGCACTTCCCATCCACACCCCGTCGGGCATGACCGACCGGCTCACCGTGCTCACCCTGCCTCCCCAGCTGCGCGCGCACATCTCGTGGCTGGAGCAGTCCTTCACGGCCACGGACTACCCCGATCCCGCCCGCCAGAATGCCGCACGGAGCGAACTCGCAGACCGCGTCGAGGGCCTGGCCACCGTGCTCGCCCAAGCCTCGTCGGCCGTCCGTGACGACCAGGCCGTCGTGCTCAGGGGCCTGCCGGCAAAGTCCACCGCGATGGTGGTAGCAGTCGCCTCGGCCATCGGCCCGGTAGTCCCCTCGCGGCCGGACCGCCCGTTGATCGATGACCTCAAGCCGAACCCCGCCGCGGACGAACAAACCCGCACCGGCGACCTGCGCGTCGCACTGACCCCGCACACCGACAACTCGTCGGTGCCGGCCCCACCCGAAGTCCTCCTCCTGGCGTTCGTGCACAACGGCACCCCCGACAGCGGCGGGGAATCCACCCTCACGCACATCGACGACGTCGCCGAGGCCCTCGACGCGACCGATGTCGAACTGCTGCAGGAACCCCGCTACCCCAGCCTGAACGTGCCCACCGACACCGGTCTCGCCCCGACGCTCACCAGCGTGCTCGCCCGCAGCGCCGACGGCCGCCTCACCGTGCGCTACCGCGACGCGGCCCTCGACGCCGGAATCGCCTCGGACCTTGCCCCAGAGACGCCCAGCGCCGCGCATGTGAACGCGCTGCACCGGTTCACCGCCACCGTCCGCGAACCCGCCAGGCAGACCCGTGTTCGCCTCGACACCGGCGACATGCTCATCATCGACAACGCCCGTTTCCTCCATGGACGCACCGAGATCGAGGCCAACGCGGTCCGGCACCTCAAAAGGCTCTACACCCGGCTCAACCCGTGAGTTGACCACCTGGCTGGGGCGTCGCGAGCATGTCGCGGCGCCCCAGCGCCGCTCGTGGACGGCGCCCCCTGACCGACATCCCTGCCACCCGCACCATCCGCCGCATCCGAGGCGGTACCGAACGCCACCACCCCGACCGAGCCCGCACCACCGATGAGGCCACCCGATGAACGCACACCCCACCCGTTTGATCGACGTCCATGCCCACTTCCTCACACCTCGCTATATCGAGGAGGCCAAGGCCGCCGGGCACGTCCGTCCCGACGGCATGCCCTCCTGGCCCACCTGGGACGCCGCCCGCCACCTCGATCTCATGGACGAGTGGGGCGTCGCCACCTCGCTGCTGTCGATCTCCTCACCCGGCACCCACTTCGGCGATGACGCCGCGGCCCGTGCGCTCAGCCGACACGTCAACGAGACCGGCGCCGAGGTGAAGCACCAACACCCGTCGCGATTTGGGCACTTCGCCTCGCTGCCCCTGCCGGATGTCGATGCCGCGCTCGACGAACTCGCCTACGCCATGGACGAACTCAGCAGTGACGGCGTAGTCCTGACCACCAACGCTGACGGCATTTACCTCGGCGACCCGCGCTTCGCACCGCTGCTCGCCGAACTCGACCGCCGCCGAACGCCCACCTTCGTCCACCCCACCTCCCCGCCCCACTTCGACGCGGTGTCCCTGGGACGTCCCCGGTCCATACTGGAGTTCATCTTCGATACCACCCGCACCGTCAGCGACCTGGTCTTCAACGGCCGCCTGCAGCAATACCCCGACATTCCGTGGATCTTCACTCACGGCGCCGGAGCCCTGCCGCTGCTCGCACCACGCATGGAAATGTTCCGCAGCGTTCTGTCCGCCGACGACGCCACCCCGCCCGGCAACTCCGCTCAGCCGAGTGTCTTGGAAGAAGTGAGCAGCCTGTGGTTCGACATCGCAGGAACTCCCTTTCCCCACCAGGTTCCCGCGCTGACCTCCGCCTTCGGCACCGAACGCATCCTCTACGGCAGTGACCACTGCTTCACGCCCGCAGCCGCTACGGCAGCGCAACTCGCTTCCATCGATGCGGCACCCCAACCTGAGAACGACACCTGGCTCAGGCTGACGACCCGCAACGCGTACCGCCTGTTCCCACACCTCACCGAAACCGTCGGTAACCCGCCTAGGAACTCCTGACAGACAGCTTTGCTGTCCTTGGTGGGTGTCGGCCTGTCAGGTCGTCGGCCTGTGTGGGCGAAGGGGTGAGCAGCTGCCGTTGATCGCGCCCGATGAGTTGAGGGCGCACCGGCCAACCGCGCCAGCCGGCACATCGCTCTGGGCCTGGCCCGCGAGAAGAGCGCCCTCGTCATCGAGGCCGTTCTCGCTGTGGCCTGGCAGCCGGCCCCGCCCGCCTGGCCGCCGACTCTCGGCCATCATGCCAGCCCGCGACGTGACACCCCGTGCACCTCGTATGGAAGCCGTAGCCCGTCGCATGAGCCGCTCACCTAGCGGACGTTGCTCTCCAGGAAGGCAACGAAGTCGTCGAGTTCGTAGACGAATCCGTGCAGTACCGCGACGCGCCAGTACGCGCTCGCGAGGTTGAGCTGGTCCCGCGCCGTTTCCTTGTTCTCCACGGCGGTCGTAGCGCCCCGGACAGTCGAGCAGATGTAGCCGAGCCGCGTCATGTCCACCATGCCTCCGGCCGAAGACAGCAGGCAGACGTTGAGTGCGAAGCCGACGTAGACGAGGTGATTGATGCCGGCGGCTGCGCACAGGGCGGCGAGTTCGGCTGAGTCGGCTGCGATCCGTTCGTCGTCCTGGGGCTGTGCGGAAGGGTGGAAATCCTGCCCGGTATCGATGTCGGGTTGATTGCTCGCACCGGGGAAGACCCGCTCCCCGCGGAATCTGACCAACTCGTCATAGGTGCGGTCCGGTGTGGCGCGAGGATCCCGGTCCTCGGGGGGATCCGCGCTGTGTGCTGAGTATCCCGGCAGCCGCGAGTAGTAGTCGGACCCCCCGACGACATGGAGCACCGTCAGCTTGGCCCGGCGTGCCGCTTCGAGTAGAGGCGGGAACACGTTCTCGGCAATGGCGTACGAGCGAGGGAGGTACTCCACCGCCCGGAACCAGCCCGGCTTTTGCGCAGGAGTGCCGACGTCCCAGGCATGCATGACCACCAGCGCGGTGTGGTCCAGGTCAAGAGGCAGATCGGTCTTCTGCCACCCTCCATACGCCTGTGCCGGGACTTCGATCGACAGGTCGGCATCGAACTGCTGGTAGAACGCCGTCGGCAACTTCGACTCGGGCATGTGCGGTAGACCTCCTCATTCCATGTGTGGGTGCTTCAGGTCTCCAGGGTGACGCCACCTGCCGCTTCCTTCACCGGTCGGGAGAGGAAGAGTACTAGTTATCTCGAACGTGCTGGTCACGTCTGGTAGTTATCGGCGACATTCCGCCGTTGAGCCTGGGGTGCTGTGGACCGTTGAGTTTGTCGCGGACCCTTGACAACAGATGCCGAGGGGCGGAGTCTTACCTCGGAGTTGCCCGTGAGTGTACAGCATCTTCCCACAAGATAACTACTAAACATCTGCTCAGTCCGGACCTGACGCAGTGCGGTTCATTCAACCCTCTGCGACCGGCTGGGCACAGGCGTACCCGTACGCCGAGACGTCGGCCGTATGACCTGTTCAGCCAAGCGATGCACCGCCCGGGCCGGTATGGGCACAGCACACATTTCTAGGAGGTGTGATGGGCAGGCGCGTGATTCGCATTGCCGTGGAACGTGCAACAGGCCGCCTCGACACGGCCAGGGATACGACGCCCAAAGCGATGCTCTGCTGTCCGTCCGAGATGCGAGGTGAGGGATGACACGGTCGATCGACACCAGATACTCCGCCTCGAAGCCCGACGAGGAGGATTCAGGTCCCGGTCCGGGCCCCCTCGCATCAATGCGCGGCGACGACGGGGCGGGCGGGGCGCCGCAGGGTGGCAGAGGGGCCGTCGGCGGCCGGTCGGAGCAGAAACCGGGAAAGCGACGCCACTGGCGCGGTCACAATGTGTCGCTGCTGCTCATGGCTTTCCCGGCGCTCCTGGGGCTCTTGGTGTTCCAGTACCTGCCGATGGCCGGCATCTACATCGCCTTCGTCGACTACCGGCCCGTCCGGGGAGTGTTCGGCAGCCAGTGGACAGGGCTGCACAACCTCGACTTCCTGTTCCGCAGCGGCGACGCCTGGCGGATCACGTTCAACACGGTCTTCATGAACTCGCTGTTCATCGTGGCGACCCTCGTCACGGCGCTGGCGCTCGCGCTCATGCTGAACGAGCTGCGGGACCGGTGGAAATGGCTGACGCGCTTCTACCAGTCAGTGCTCTTCCTTCCGTACTTCTTCTCCTACGTCATCGTCAGCTACTTCGCGATGGCGTTCCTCGACCCGGACAGGGGTCTGGTGAATCACGGCCTCGGCGCACTGCACATGGGGCAGCACAACTGGTACGCCACACCCGGCTACTGGCCGGTGATCCTGACGATCGTCGCGGTCTGGAAGACGGTGGGCTTCTGGGTCATCGTCTACACGGCGGGCATCCTCGCCATCGACCCCCAGCTCCTTGAGGCGGCCCAGATCGACGGGGCGCCGAAGTGGCGGCAGGTGTACAACGTCATTCTGCCGATGCTCGCGCCGCTGATCGTCGTCCAAGTGCTGCTGTCGATCGGCAACATCTTCCGCGCGGACTTCGGGCTCTTCTATCTGGTCACCAACAACAGCACTCTGCTGTATCCGCGAACCGACGTGATCGACACCTACGTCTACCGTTCGCTGACCCAGTTCGGCGATATCGGCATGGCATCGGCCGCGGGCGTCTACCAGTGCGTGGTCGGGTTCGTCCTCGTGCTCCTCGCGAACTGGCTGGTGCGGCGCCGGAGCCCTGAGAACGCGCTGTACTAGCGGAGGTGAAGCTGACATGCGGCGGAAACTCACTGTGAACCTTCCAGGCGGAACCGCCCGGCCGGCAAAGGCGCTTCGCGCGCCGAGCACAACGCCCGGCCGACTGGTCCTGCACTTCGCATTGCTGCTGTGCGCGCTGGCCTTCCTGGCTCCCCTGGTCGTCGTGCTCTCGTCCTCGTTCTCGTCCGAGGAGGCTCTCTCCGCACACGGTTACGGTCTGATCCCGCGGGAATTCACCGTCGAGGCCTATCGCTATGTGATGCACGATCCGTCACGGCTGGTCGAAGCCTACGCAGTGTCGATCCTTGTGACCTGCGCCGGCACCGCCCTGTCCATGCTCGTCATGAGCATGCTGGCATACGCTCTGTCCAGGAAGGACTTCTTCGCCCACCGAAGTCTGTCGTTCTACGTGTTGTTCACCATGCTGTTCACCGGTGGGCTGGTGCCGCAGTACATCCTCATGACCCGGTACCTGCACCTTCAGAACACACTGTTCGCACTGATCCTCCCCTACGCCGTCGTCCCTTGGAGCGTGCTGCTGCTGAGGACCTACTTCCGTGGGATTCCTCGTGACGTCATCGACGCCGCCAGAATCGACGGCGCGGGCGAACTGCGGACCTTCTTCCGGGTAGTGGTACCGCTGTCCGGGCCGGCACTGGCCACCATCGGCATGTTCACCATGCTGACCTACTGGAACGACTGGTGGCTGGGCCTTCTGTACATCAACGACGACAAGCTGAATCCGGTTCAGCTGTGGCTGTACCGCATTCTCTCGAACGTGGATGCCATCTCCTCCAACCAGCAACTGTCCCAACAGGCCTCGGTGCCGGTCCAATCGTTGCGGATGGCGGTGGCTGTGCTCGCGATCGGTCCGATCATCGGCGCGTTCTTGTTTCTTCAACGCTATTTCGTTCGTGGAATCACGGTAGGAGGCGTCCGCGGCTGACCCAGCCCGGGCGTGCAACGAGGCATGCGACACGGCGGAATGTCCGCCGCGAACGTCAACCGACCAGGAGGAACGGTGAGTGCAGAACTGTCACGGCGAGGTATTCTGCGAAGATCGGCGGCGGTGGCTGCCGGTCTGGCCATAGGCGGCGGGCTGAGCGGTTGCTCAAGCTCCGGCGGAGGTACCGGCGGCGGGTCGAACGTGCGGTATCAGTTCTTCTCGACGCAGTCGCTGCCTGACGCCCCCGCGGTGGAGAAGGCGCTCAACACATACCTGGCCGGGGCCGGAGAGAAGTTCTCGGTGCAACTGGAGCCCCTCGACCTCAACACCTTCACACAGCGCATGCCCTTGGAGTTCTCCTCGGGCGGCGCCGGCGACGTCGTCTTCACCGCCTCCTGGGTGAACAGCTACTACACCAACGCCGCTGCCGGGAACTATCTGGCGCTGGACGACCTGCTGCCCAAGTACGCCCCGAAGCTGTGGGCGAGTCTGCCCAAGGACATCTGGGACGCGGCCAGGGTCAAGGGCAAGATCTACGGCGTGCCCAACGTGCAACTCTGGCCCATGACCTACGGGTTCCTCGCGCGTAAGGACATCGCCGACAAGTACCATCTCGACCCGGCGTCCATCACAACCTACGAGGATCTTGAGCCCTACCTCGCCGCTATCAAGTCCGGTGAGCCGGGCAAGACCGTCCTCTGCACCGACAACACCGGAAACGGCAGCGCCTGGGCCTACGGCGCGAACCACTTCGACCTCGTCGGCGGCACGTTCGGCGTCGGCGTTCGACCCGACGACCCGAACCTGACGCTCATCAACGTGTTCGACACCGACGAGTTCCGGGCGGCGTGCACGCTGATGCGCAAGTGGTACACCGCGGGCTATACGGCCAAGAATCCACCGTCGCCGACGGACGCCGGCGCCTCCTGGTCGAACGGCCAGACCCTCATCGAACTCACCCAGGTCAACGGCAACGGCCTACCGGCCTTCCCGACCGTGGGCAAGTCGCTGACCGCCCCGCTGCTGACCACGAGCAGCGTCCTGGGCACACTCTCGGCGGTGAACCGGGACACCAGGTCACCGGAGCACGCCGTCGCCTTTCTGGAACGTCTGAACACGGACAAGGACTTCTACAACCTCATCTGCTTCGGCATCGAAGGAAAGCACTACGTCTTCACCGACAAGACGCTCGAAGTCGTCGGGCTCCCACCCGGCGTCAAGGCGGCGAGCGACCGCTACAACCCCAACAGCGACTGGCAGTTCGGCAACCAGTTCAACGCCTACTACCGCTCGGTGGACCAGGCGAAGGCGGGGCTCTGGCAGACCGACCAGAAGCTGAATCAGAGTGCGAAGCGCTCCGGCGCACTCGGCTTCAGCCCGGACACGACCTCGCTCAAGAGAGAGGTGGCGAACCTGACGGCGGTCGTCACCGAATACCGGACCCCCAACTCCATGGGCCAGATCGACCCGTCGAGCGGGATTCCCGAGTTCGTCGGCCGGCTCAAGGACGCCGGCATGAGCAAGGTTCTCTCCGAACTGCAGAAGCAGATCGACGCCTGGCGCAGCGCCAAGTAGCGCCGCACCGGATCCTTGTAGGGCCAGGACAGGACACCAGATGATGTCTTCATCACACGCGGCATCCAGCGCCGACTCGTCGGGGCGTCCCGAAGACGTACCCCGCTCGGCGGCGCCGGAGCGCACCGTGCGCCGCCTCCCGATTCCCCGCACCCGGGACCCGTTCATCAACACGCCCCTGCTCGCGCTTGCGCACGGCGCCGGCGTGCCGCGGCGGTACTGGATCTCGACGTGGAACGCTGCCTCGGGATCCACCGGCGCGCTGGTCGACGAGCACGGCAACGCACGTGTCTACCGCTTTGAGCCACCCCACAGCGGGTTCTACAGTGCAGCGCAGGTGGACGATGACACCCTGGTGCTCTGCGGCGACCTGACGCGGGTCGTGCGCTTGACCCTCAGCAGCGGTGCGGTTGACGTGTATGAGACGGGAGCGCCGCCTGGCCTGGTCTTCAAGGGCATGGCGTGCGATCCCGCATCGGGCAAGCTCTACGCCGCGGCGCTGGGGTCCGGTGCACGGTCGAGTCTTTCCTTCGACTACCGCAACGGCGTCACGGCGGCGATCCACACGGACGTGACGCCGGATCACTACACGAAGGCCAGCTTCGCCAACGGCGATGGCACCTACACCATCGCCGTGGCATCGCCGGGTCTGACCCTGCTGCGATGGGACCCTGCCACCGATTCCGTCGAGGCACTCGCTCTGGACAGGCCCGAACCGCCTGTCCTTGACTGGTCGCATTTCCAGGGTCTCGATCGCCTCATCGACGACGGCCGGGGCCGGATGTTCCTCCCGGGCTGGGGGTGGTACGACCCGGAGCAGAGGAAGCTCGTCGACGGCCCCGATCCGCAGACCGACATGACCTGGTTCGGCAGGACCGACGAGACGGCCTGGGGCGTCCGGTCGGACGGCAGCCGCGCCGAGGTGGCACGCTGGAACCTCAAGACCGGCGAGATCAGCCGGGTCTGCTCGATCCCTGATCTCGCCGGCGAAGGCCTCGTGCTGTCCGACAACGGCAAGATCGTCGCCGTCAACATCTACGGCGACTTCTTCCGGTTCGACGGCTGGTCCGGCGCGTTGGAGACGACGCGCCGGTTGCCGACCGACGCCAGCGGTCTCGTGTACCACCTCCGACGGGTCGACCACGACCGCCTTCTCGGTGCCCCGTTCATCACCCAGCGCTTCTGGGAACTGAGGCTGAGCGACGGCACCAGCGCGGACCTGGGCAGAGCCGCGCCCGGCGCCGGTGAGGTGAAACTCAGCTGGTCGATCGGCGGCAAGATCTACTTCGCGGCCTACGTCGGCGGCGTACTGACCGAATACTCGCCTGACGAACGCGCCGCCTTCCCGGAGAACCCGCGCGTCGTCGCGGCGACGCCGAACGGAATGCGGCCCACGGCCGGGACCGACGACGGCACACGCCTCTTCTACGCCTGCAGCCACTCCTACGGCCGACTCGGCTGCACGCTCACCCGATACGACACCGCGACCGGCCGAGCCGACTACCGCGACGATCCGCTGCCCGGGTTGGCGATACGGACCCTGCTGTGGGATGCGGAAACGTCGTCCCTGCTGGCCGGGACATGCATCGACGGCGACAACACGAGCGCGCCCCGGGCCCTGGAACGACCCGCGATCGTGCGCGTCGACCCCGAGTCCTTGCTGCCGATCGAGCGTTACGACCTCGACGGTCCGGCCGACGAGGTCTCGGTGGTGGGTCGGATCAGCGATGACAGCTACCTCTGCGTGGCCCGGCTCGGGCCTGGGCAGAAGCGATGGTTCACCTTCTCCTCGGCAGCGCCGGCGATGCCTGACATCAGTGACATGTCGCCGCTGCCCGAGGGCAGTGGTGACTTCATCGCGACCTTTCGGCCGGGAATGTTCATCCGCGCCATGGGCGGCCGCTTCGACCTGTGGGACATGCGCGACGGTCGCATGGTGGCAACCCTCTACGAGGGCACCGACATCGACCGGTGCTTCACCCAGGACAACGCGGTCTACCTGGCCACCCATCGGGAGATCATCCTGATCGAGCCGTTGTGTGCGGACCGTGGGGTGGACGATGATCCGCAAGGCGCCTGAGGGCCCGGTGTTCCCAGCCCGCGAAGATCTCGGTTCGGTCGGCGGCCGACTGGGCGTCGGTACCGCGTTGTTCGGGGCCGTCAACGGCGACGACGCGGAGGCGCAGGTGGCTGCGATCGTCCGAACGGCTCTGGAAAGAGGCGTGCGGTACTTCGACACCGCGCCGCTCTACTGTTGTGGTGATTCGGAGAGCCGGCTCGGTGCCGCTCTGGCCTCGCATGACCGCTCGGGCGTCGTCGTGTCGACCAAGGTCGGGTATGTGGTCGGCGACGACAACGTGTCGATCACACGGGACTTCTCGCGCGACGGCGTGTTGTCCTCGCTCGATGCCAGCCTCGAACGGCTGAGGACCGACTACGTCGACATCGTGTACATCCACGATCCGGACCATCACGCCACCGAAGCCCTCGGTAGCGCCTATGACACGTTGGACGATCTCAGACGGCAGGGTGTCGTTCGCGCCATCGGTGTCGGAATCAACCAGACCGAGCTGGCGACGCGCTTCGTGCGGGAGACCGACATCGACCTCGTGCTGCTCGCTGGGCGATACACGCTTCTCGATCGCTCCGCGACACAGGAACTGCTGCCCGCTTGCCAGGACCGCGGGGTGTCAGTGGTCGCGGCAGGGGTCTTCAACTCCGGGGTACTCGCCACCGGTAAGGCTTCGAGCACCTACGACTACCGGCGACCCGACGACGCGATCATGGCCCGGGTAGCGCTGATGAAGAGCGTGTGCGACCGCTATGGCGTCCCGCTGCGCGCCGGGGCCCTCCAGTTTCCCGGCCGGCACCCCGCCGCCGTGGCGACCCTGGTCGGCGTCGTCTCGGTCGCCGAGTTGACTGATGACTTGGACATGGCGGGCATGCGGATTCCAGGAGAGCTGTGGGACGAACTCGACGCGCTGGACGCGGATGGAGCGTGGAAATGAAGAAACGTCCGACCCTGGCCCTGCACGGTGGCGAGCGGCTGCGAACGAAGCCCTTCCCGCAATGGCCGCCGGTGCCGACCGAAGGTGAACGCGCGGCACTCCTGGAAGTGCTCGATTCGGGTGTTTGGGGTTCCCGTGACGGAACCCGAGGAGTGGAGTTCGCCCGTCGATTCGCCGAGCGCCACGGCGTGCGCTTCGGCGTCACCGTCGCCAACGCGACCCTCGGACTGTTCGCGGCCTTGCGGGCCGCCGGCGTGCGGCGCGGAGACGAGGTCATCATCCCTCCGTACACCTTCGTGGCGACGGCGACCGCGGTGCTGTTGGCCGGTGCGGTGCCGGTGTTCGCGGACATCGACAGTGACTCGATGCTCATCAGCCCGGAATCGATCGCGCGGCGCGTGACGCCGAAGACATCGGCGGTCATGCCCGTGCACCTGGGCGGAGCCGTCGCGGACGTCGATGCGATCCGCGCCGTGATCCCCCCGCACGTCAAGATCATCGAGGATGCCGCCCAGGCCCTCGGCGCCGCCCTCCGCGACCGGCCCGCGGGTTCGCTCGGCGACCTGGCCGTTTTCAGTTTCCAGTCGAGCAAGAACATCACCGCCGGAGAAGGCGGGATCATCGTCACCGACGACGAAGAACTGCATGAGGCGGCCTGGTCGGTGGCGAACGTCGGCCGCCGACGAGGCGGCGGCTGGTACGAGCACCCGCGTGTGGGCTGGAACCTGCGACTGACCGAGTTCCAGAGCGCGCTGCTGATCGGACAACTGGAGCGACTCGACGAATCCAACGCACGCCGGACCCGCGCCACGCACCACCTCGCCGCCCTCTTCGGCGAGAAGGTCCCGGGCGCCCGGATACTGCCGGACCCGGACTCCACGACCTCCCACGGGCGATACCTGGCGGTGATCCGCTTCGAACCCGCGGTGTTCGGCGGCGTGACGACACAGTCCTTGAGCGAGATGCTTCGAGCTGAAGGGATTCCGGCCTCGGCCGGGTACCCGCTCCTGCACAGGGATCGGGCGATCCGCGACGAAGCGCTCTCCATCTCCCCGGACGCCGCCGCCCAGGACTGCCCGGTCGCGGAAGCGGTCTGCCCCCTCACCGTCTGGCTCCCGCAGAACGTACTGCTCGCCGACGAGTCCGACCTGGCCGACATCACGGACGCCTTCGCGAAGATCCAAGCCGCGCTCGGACACACAGAAGGCGACGGCCAACCATGAGCGCGAGCCATCCGGACCTCCTCGATGTAGACGCGCTCATCGGCCGCCATCCCGAGCGCGACGTCGGCGACGGCAGCGTCAGCGACCTGGTGGCGGAGATGGACCGGGTCGGGATCGGGGCCGCGGTCGTGAGCCATACCGCTTCCTGGCTGCACGACCCTGTCACGGGCAACCGGTGGATTCTCGACGAGGCCTCGAAGAGCCCACGACTGCATCCGTGCTGGGTGATGCTTCCCGACACGTGCGGCGAAATCGCGGGGCCCGCCGACTTCGTGCGCGCCGCGGACGACAGCGGCGTCGTGGCGGTCCGGGCGTATCCGGCCGCTCATGGATACGACCTCGCCGGTCCGGACGCTGCGCCGCTGCTGGATGCCCTGGCCGATGCGGGCTTGCCGCTGCTGGTCGATGCCGCGCAGGCCGATCTCCGTGCGATCGAAACCGTCGCAGGCCTGCGACCCCGGCTGTCCGTGGTCGTCTGCAATCCGGGCTATCGCAGCCTACGACGACAGGCCGGAGCGCTGTCACGGCATCCGAACATCAGCCTCGATCTGGCGAACCTGGTGACGCACGGCGGCCTGGAGTGGCTGGTGAAACACTTCGGCCCGGGCCGACTCGTGTTCGGAACCGGAGGGCCGGAGCACGACCCGGCAGAGGCCGTCACCCGGCTGCTGCTGTCCGAGCTGGACGACGACGAGGTCTGCGCGATCGGGCACGGCAATGCACGGGTGCTCCTCGGTGAGAGATTGGGGCGGCCATGAACCGGACGACTGAGGCGGTGTGGGCCCGACGCGCCCCGCACGGCATTGAGGTCATCGACGCACACGCGCACACGGGTCCGTTCAGCCTGTTCTTCATCCCCGACCCCGACCCGACCTCGATGGTCCGCGTGATGGACAGATGCGGTGTCTCGACCGCCCTGATTTCCGCACATCTGGCTGTCCAGCTCGACACCCGGGCCGGCAACGAGGCGACGGCCGCGGCCGTCGCGCGATACCCGGACAGGTTTCGCGGCTACATCACGGTGAACCCGTGGCAGGACCCGGTCGCCGAGATCGAGCGCTGGGCCGACGACGCTCGCTTCTGCGGCATCAAGATCCACCCGGACCAGCACGCCTACCCGCTGACCGGCTCGCGCTACAGCGCCGTCTGGGAGTTCGCGGCAGCGGCCGCAGCCCCGGTACTCACCCATACATGGGCCGGTTCGGCGTACAACGACCTGCCGATGGTCGGCGACATCGCCGACCGGCACCCGCAGGTCACCATCCTCGCCGGGCACTCGGGTGGAATGCCTGCCGGCTACGACGAGGCGATCGCCGTTGCCGCGCGACATCCGTACGTCGTCCTTGAGATCTGCAGCTCTCGGGGGCATGGCAGATATCTGCAGCACATGGTTGACGAGGTCGGTGCCGACCAGGTCGTGTTCGGCTCGGACTTCCCCTACCTCGACCTGAGGGTCGGACTCGGCCGCGTGCTGTTCGCGAAACTCTCGGACGCCGATGCCGCCGCGGTACTCGGCGGCACGATCACCCGGTTGCTGAGCCACAAGAAGGAAATCTGAGGGCGCCGACCGCGCCATCAGCTGGACGAGGAGTGGGCGTTGCGTATTACCCATGTGGAGTGCTTTCAGATACTCGTGCCGGCGGTCTCTCCACCCTTTTCCTGGCGCCGGGGATTGCTCGGGAGCCCGCCTGACAGCACGGTAGGTGTGCTGCGGGTGGGCACGGACGCCGGTGTCGAGGGCGTTGCCATCACCGGCCGACCGGGCTCGGGTGTGGTACTGCAGGACCTGGTCGATCGCCTCCTGCGGGATCTTCTCGTCGGCAAGGATCCGCTGCAGCGGGAACTTTTGTGGCACGAGATCTGGGAGCTGGACCGCATCGAGGAGCTGCCGCTGCCCCTGCTCGGAGTTGTCGATACGGCACTGTGGGATCTCGCCGGCCGATTCTCCCAGCTGCCCACCTGGCAGGTGATCGGCGGGTTCCGGGAGAGCATTCCGGCCTACGCGTCGACTTCGACGTTCGGCTCGGTCTCGGAGTATCTCGATGTGGCGACGCAGTCCTTGGAACTCGGCCTGACCGCGATCAAGCTTCACGCCTGGGGGGACGCACAGGCGGATGCGGAACTGTGCCAGAAATTGCGCAGCCACGTCGGTGACTCCGTTCCGCTGATGTATGACGGTTCAGCCGGTTTCGATCTGCCTGACGCCGTCTATCTCGGCCGGGCACTGGCCGACGCCGGATACCTCTGGTACGAGGAGCCGATGCGTGAATTCAGTGTGTCGGCGTACAAGCAACTCGCCAGATCCGTCGGCGTGCCGCTGTTGGTGGCCGAAACATCCGACGGTGCGCACATGAACTCCGCCGACTTCATCGCGGCCGGCTCCGCGACCTTCGGCGTCCGAACGAGCGCGGAACTCCGAGGAGGGTTCACCGGCGCGATGCGTACGGCGCACCTTGCCGATGCGTTCCGGGTGCGGGCGGAAGTCCACGGCGGAGGCATGGCGAGCCGTCATCTGTGCATGGCGATTCCCAACACCACCTACTTCGAGTCTTTGGTGACGAGCCTGGACGTCGTCCGGCCGCGTGAAGTGGACAGCGAAGGTCTGGTGCACGCGCCGCGATCAGTCGGCATAGCGCTGCCCCAGGGACTCGACTACCCCTGCGAGTTGCAGCCCTACGCGGAGCAAGGGTGAGGAACGTGAGCCAGAACTGGGGACGTTGGGGCGCCGACGACGAAGTCGGTGCACTCAACCACATAACCGACGAACGACGTCGAAAAGCCGCGGGGCTCGTCAAACAGGGTCGTGTCGTTTCGCTGGCGCGCCCCCTGAAGCTGGGCGACGTGACAAAGGGGCATGACTCCCTGCGGCGTATCGAGATGGACGACGGGTTCCTCGGCGCGGCGACGGAGTGCCTTCAGCTCGAATATCACGGCGACGAGATCACCCACATCGACTCCCTCGGACACATCTGGGACTCCGGCGGGATGTGGGGCGGCAAAGACCCCGACAGAATGATCCAAGCCGATGGGTTGTCCTGGGGCGCCATCGACGCTTGGCGCGAGGGCATCGTCACGCGGGGCGTTCTCCTGGACGTCGTCCGGCACCGCGGCGTCGACTATGTGGAATCCAGCGCGCCGGTGACCGGGAACGAGCTGGACGAGATCGCGCGCAAGCAGCAGGTGGACGTCACAGTCGGCGATGCGGTGGCGGTCCATTGCGGACGCGAAGCATGGGTTGCCGCCGGTCGCCCCGGGCACAGCGCCCCGGGTCTCGATCCGTCATGCGTGGACTTCCTGAGCGCACGAGAGTGCACTGCTCTGCTCTGGGACCAGAACGAGATCACGCGCGCCGACGGACAGCCCAGGACGCTGCCCGTGCACTCGGTGATCTGGAGGCTCGGTATGGCAGTCATCGACGGAGCGAAGCTCGACGAGCTGGCGGATGTTTGTCAGGAGCGCAACACCTACGAGTTCATGCTTGTCACGGCACCGCTGCCGATCATCGGTGGCAGCGGATCCCCGGTCAATCCGCTCGCACTCCTCTAGACGGCGGCCCAACCCATGGACAAGGCCGGCCGCTCGGCCTGGCGTCGGATCACCCTGCCGGCGGCGTTCTGCTCGGCCCAGGGCTATGTGACGCGTCCGGCCGATGGTTTTCGGACCACGTGAACGATGCCCTCAGCGAAGGAGAACGCAGACATGACGGACGTGAGCGTCTCGACGGCGACAGCCGGGATCGAAGTCGTCCGCGGACATGACGCGAAGGCGATGTATCGGGCGATGCTGCGGATCCGCCGGGTCGAAGAACGGATCCTCGCGTTGCGGCGCGAAGAGGCGATCAGCGGCTCGGTCCACGTGTGTGTGGGGCAGGAGAGCGCCCCGGTCGGCGTCGTGGCCGCCCTCGACGACAGAGACAAGGTCCTGTCGACCTACCGCGGCCACGGCTGGGCGCTCGCTGTCGGAGTACCGGCCGAATCCCTGCTCGCCGAGTGCCTGGGCCGGGAAACCGGTACCAACGGCGGCCGCGGCGGATCCCCGTATCTCAGCTCGCCGGAGCACGGCTTCATCGGCGAGAACAGCATCGTAGGGGCGGGACTGCCCGTCGCAGGAGGCGTCGCGATGGCGCTGAGCGCGGCCGGCGAGAACGCGGTGGCGGTCGTCTCGTTCGGCGACGGCGCCACGAATCAGGGCGCGTCCCACGAAGCCCTGGTGTTCGCCATCGCGCGCAGGCTGCCGGTCGTCTTCGTGTGCGAGAACAATCAGTGGTCGGAGATGACGCCGATCACCGTCACGGTACCGAACGCTCAGCTGGCCGACCGTGCCGCCGGCTACGGCCTGCCGACACAGATCGTCGACGGCAGTGACGTGGCGGCTGTGTTCCACGCCGCGCAGACCGCGGTCCAGCACGCCCGTTCCGGCGGCGGTCCGTCCTTCCTGGAGGTCCGCGTGCCGCGGATCCTCGGACACTACAACGGCGACGTCGAGCACTACCGGACCCCGGACGACCGTGCCACCCACGCCACGCGTGACCCCATCGCCCGGCTTCGGGACCGGCTGCTCGCCGAAGGCGCTGTCGATGCTGCGGCGCTCGAAGCGGTGGAAGCCGACGTCGAAACCGACCTTCGGCGGCGCGAGCAGCTCGCTCTGGCGGGTCCGCTGCCCGACCCCGCCGGTGCGCGAGACCACGTATACGCTCCCGCGCGGCCGCCGGTCCCGACGCCGTTCAATGCGGACGCCAAGGCCCTGCGCTATGGGCTGGCGGTGAACCGGGCGCTGGACACCGAACTGAGCGAACGCCCCGAGGTCGTGCTGTTCGGTGAGGACATCGCGATCCCCGGCGGAACGTTCGGCGTGACCCGCAACCTCCGCAAACGTTTCGGCGAGCGGGTCTTCGACACACCCATCTCCGAGTCCGCGATCCTCGGGGCCGCGGTGGGGGCGAGTGTCCAGGGTCTGCGACCCGTCGTGGAGATCATGTGGACGGATTTCCTGTTCGTCGCGTTCGACCAGATCGTCAACCAGGCGGCGAACGTCCGATACGTCGCCCGCGGAACCGTCTCGGCCCCGATGGTGATCCGCATGCAGCAGGGCATCACGCCGGGCTCGTGCGCCCAGCATTCGCAGAGCATGGAGGCGCTGCTGGCGCACATCCCCGGCATCAAGGTCGGAATGCCGTCGAACCCCCAGGACGCCTACGCGATGATCCGCGCCGCCATCGCCGACCCGGACCCCGTGGTGATCATCGAGTCGCGGGCGCTGTACCAGCTCAGCGCACCCGTCGACACCGAGGCCCCGGTGGAGCCGGTCGGGGGCGCCCGATTGCACCGCCACGGCGGGGACTTGCTCGTCATCACATGGGGCCGGATGACCCACACATGTCTGGCCGCCGCGGAACGGCTGGCCGAGCAGGGCATCTTCGCATCCGTCCTCGACCTGCGCTGGCTCACCCCGCTCGACGAGGACCAGATCGTGGCCAACCTCGGCAGCGGCAAGGTCCTCATCGTCCACGAGGCCAATGTCACCGGCGGCTTCGGGGCCGAGATCGGCGCTCGACTGGCCGAGCATCACTTCGACACGTTGAGGGCGCCCGTCCGGCGCATCGGCCTGCCGGACGTTCGGGTGCCGTCGGCTCCCACGCTGCAAGAGGCCCTGCTGCCGGACATGGAGCAGATCGTGTCCGCGGCCAAGGAGTTGCACACCCGCCAACCCTGATGACCAGCCACTGCCCGGAATGCGAAGGACCAGATGAGCGTAATAGTCACCGGCGCGGGTGACGGCATCGGACGTGCCGTGGCCGAAGCGCTGCTCGAAGAGGGACACCGCGTGGTAGCAGTCGACCTGGACACCTCGCGGTTCGCAGCAGAGGTCGTCTCGGATCGTCTGCACCTGCTCGACGGCGATGTGCAGGACGCGGACCTGCTCGACCGTGCAGGGCGGGCCGCTTGTCAGTACGGCCGGCTGGAAGGCGTGGTGGCCTGTGCCGGTATCAGCCGACCAGGCGACAGCGACACGTATTCCACCCAGCTCTGGCACAAGGTCGTGGGCGTCGATCTCGATGCGGTCTTTGAGACTTTGCGGCTCGCGGCGCGCTACGCCGAAGGGCAGGCGTCCTTGGTCGCCATCTCCTCCATCGCCGGGCATCAGGGCTTTGCCGGCCGGGCCGCGTACAGCGCGGCGAAGGCCGGAGTCGAGGGGCTCGTGCGCAGTCTCGCAGTCGAGTGGGCGCCGGCGCTGCGGGTGAACGCGGTCGCGCCGGGCTATGTCCGCACGGCGATGGTCGATCGGAATATCGCCGACGGTGTCGTCGACGAGGCCACGCTCGTATCCCGCACGCCGATGGGGCGCCTGGGGACACCGGCCGATGTCGCGGCCGCGGTGTCCTTCCTGCTCTCCGACAGGGCCGCGTGGATCACCGGGACGACGCTCGTGGTGGACGGCGGCTGGACCGTGTACGGCCTGAACGCGCGGACACGAGGCGGGGGCAGCTGATATGAGCATCCAGCGAAGCTGCGTCGTCACCGGCGCCGCCGGCGGCATCGGTGCCGGCATCACCGCGAGACTGCGCGCGGACGGCTGGCGGGTCGTCGGCATCGACATCGCCCCGGCGTTCGGCGATGTCGACATACCGGTGGTCGGTGACGTCGCGAGCCGGGACAGCCACCACGAGGCCGCACAGGCCGCCATCGGCCTGGCGCCGCTGGCCGGATGGGTCAACTGCGCGGGCTACAACATCCTCGGGACAGTGGCCGACCTCGCGGACGAGGACCTGCGCCGGGGTGTCGAAGTGGACCTTTTCGGCGTCTTCTACGGCTGCGCGCAGGCCGTACGCCGCTTTCTGGACCAGCCGGAGGACCGGCGCGCCGGGGCGATCGTCAACATCTCCTCGATCCAGGCCGGCGTCGGACTGCGGAACTTCGCGGCCTACGCCATGTGCAAGGGCGGCGTCGAGGCCCTGACACGCCAAGTCGCCGCCGAGTACGTCGGCCGGGGCATCCGCTGCAACGCCATCGCCCCCGGCCTCATCGCCGGCCCTATGACCGATGACATGATCGCGCGTTCCCCGGAGCCTGAAACTCTCAGGCAGTTCTACGAGGCGCTGACTCCGATCGGGCGCTACGGCACCCCCGACGATGTCGCCGCTGCCGTCGCTTATCTCCTCGACGAGGCGAGTTCCGGCTTCGTCACGGGGCAGGTGCTCGCGGTGAACGGCGGCGCCACCGTCCTGGCTCGCGGCCACTGAACGACTCGTGATCTCACCTCAATGACTTTCCCATTCCTGAAGGCAGTTCTTCGTCGAATGTCTCGAAAGGACAGACCAGTGGTCATCGCATGGCGCGGCAGCCTTGCTGCCGGCAGAAGAAAGGTAAGACCCATCGCCGTTGTCTTATCGGCGATGGCGCTGTTCTGGATTCCCAACATGCCGCCGTTCGCCGCCAGCACGGCGCACGCCGGCGTTCAGGCCACCTACTATGTGTCGCCGACCGGATCGGGATCGACCTGCTCATCGGCGAGCCCGTGTAGCCTGACCGGCGCCCAGAGCGTGGTCCGCACCGTGAACAGCAACATGACCGGCGACATCATCGTGTACATCATGCCCGGGAACTACACGGTCACATCCCCGATCACCTTCGACGAGTCGGACTCGGGCACGAACGGCCACACGATCCGCTACAAGAACTACGGCCCGGTCGGCAGCGCCGTGTTCCTCGGCGGTCGGGCGGTCACAGGATGGACGCAGTACTCGGGCAACATCTACCGGGCCGATGTCGGAGCCGGGCGGGTGTTCAACGACCTGTTCGAGAACGGCCGGCGCGCCGTCAAGGCCAGGACGCCCAACGTCAGCAGCAGTTACGGAGTGACCACGACGAGCCAGGGCCCTTGGCTCAAGAACATCGCGTACAGCGACACCTCGACCACGACCTTCAAGTACAACACCGGTGACCTGGACCCGACCGGGTGGAACCCCGCCACCATGCAGGCGCAGATCTTCTCCGGCGGGTACTACAACTGGGACGAGAACCTGATTCCCCTGTCCAGCGTCGACTCGGCGAACCACCTGATCACCTTGTCGCAGAACACGCCCTACGGCCTCACGCCGGGCGGCCGCTACTTCGTCCAGGGCGACTTGTCGCTGCTGGACGCGCCCGGGGAGTACTACCTCGACCAGGCCGGCGGGTACCTCTACTACTACCCGCGCAGCACGCCGATCCAGGATCAGACGATCATCGCGCCGACGGTGAAGGACATCTTCCGGTTCGTCGGGTCGTCGCAGACGTCGCTCGTGCACGACGTGGCGCTACAGGGCCTTTCACTGGACTACTCCGACTTCGTCGATCAGGACCCGGCGCCCGGCAGCAACCTGGTCCGTGCGCCGGACGCGATGATCTACCTGACCAACACCCAGCGCATCACCATCGAGGACTGCCATCTGCGGAACGCGGGTCTCACTGGCATCTTCATGCACCGGTTCAATGAGAACAACACGGTCTACGGGAACTGGATCGAGCAGTCCGGGGTCAACGGGATCAGCGTGATCGGTTACGATCCGAGCGATCCGGCGACCGCGGACGTCAACAACAGCCATGTCATCGAGAACAACAAGATCGATTTCGTGGGTGTGCACGGGTCGTACTCCGCGGGGATCTACATGCTGTTCACCGGGAAGAACACGGTGTCCCACAACCAGATCAGCCATGGCGCTCGGTGGCTGATCGGCGGAGGCACGGTACCCGATATTCCGGTTTCGCAGCAGTACTTCGCGAACAACTACTTCGGCTACAACGACCTCTATGCGGCGTGCGAAGACACGGCTGACTGCGGCGCCTTCTACTTCTTCGGAAGTGTCTACCAGGCCCAGGCCAACACCATCGAGCAGACAACGGTCGACACCGCCCGCTGGAATGTGAATTCAGGCCTGTCCGAAACGGCTCCATCGGGCGTACAACCCAATATCGGGGTCTGGGGGATCTACTTCGACAACGCCAGTAACTACTGGAAGGCCAGCAACATCAACGTGAAGAACGCGCAGACCGGAGCGTACCTGAACAACGGGAACAGCAACGAGACCCTGACCAATGTGAGCTGGGGGACCGGATACAACGACAGCCTGGTGGACCACAAGAACATCGGGCTACTGCCGGACTTCCCCTCGGCATACGGGAACGGTGGCTACACCTGGGCGAACGACTCCGACGCCCAGCTCACCTACACCGGCAGCTGGGCCCACAACCCCGGCCCCCTCGCTGGTGACATGAACGACGACGAGACCTACACCGATACGCCCGGAGACTCGGTCCAGTACACATTCGACGGTACTGAGGTCAAATGGGTGACCAGCACGTCCAACAACAGAGGTAAGGCCGACGTCTACATCGACGGCGTACTCGATGCGACCGTGGATACGTATACGGCGGGCACCGTGAGGCAGAGCGTCGTATACGACAAGGGTGGCCTGTCCAGCGGCCAGCACACCATCAAGATCGTGGTGTCCAGCAGCAAGAACGCCGACTCGGGTGGAAACTACATCGTCGTGGACGGTATAGGTGCCACGTCGAACCATGTCAACGACGACCTCGTGACCTACAGCGGCAGCGGCTGGTCCGTCAACACCGGACTCAGCGGCAACTATCTCGGTGACGAACACTACGCGAACACCAGCGGAAACTCCTGTCAGTACACGTTCAACGGCACCGGGGTCAAGTGGCTGGCCTCGACCTCCAACAACCGTGGCGAAGCGGACGTCTACATCGACGGCGTCCTCGACTCGACCGTCGATCTGTACACGGCCAGCACTGTCCGGCAGAACGCGGTGTACAGCAAGCGCGGCCTGATTCCAGGGCCGCACACCATCAAGATCGTCGTCAAGGGCTCGCACGACAGCACCTCCGGCGGCACCTATGTGACCGTCGACGGCCTCATCGTCGTCCCGGCGTGATGCGCACTTCCTGAACGTACGAACACGGCGCCGGGGCAAGGAGTTTGCCACGCCACTTGCCCTGGCGCCCGTCGCTCACATGGAGGGGAATCATGGTCGCATCGGCGACGCTTCACAATGAGCATGTGCGGGTGACCGTCCTGACGGGCAAGGGCTGTGACATCCACGAGCTCTGCGACCTCACGACAGGTGTCGACGTCCTGGCCAAGGCCCGGGTACAGCTCAGCGATCTGCAGCCGGGCGTCCATGCGCCCGACTCGGCCGAAGCCTGGCTGGCGCAGTATGTCGGGGGATGGCAGGTCCTGCTGCCCAACGGCGGAGCGCCCGGACGGCGCGGCGGCGCGGAATGGGGTTTCCACGGTGAGGCAAGCCAACTGCGTTGGAACGTCACCGACCAGACCGATACCCGTCTTGACGCGTATGTACGGCTGCTGCGCGCTCCCCTGCTCGTCACACGCCGGCTGGAGATAGCCGCAGCGACTGTCAGAGTGACCGAATCGGTGCAGAACGAAGGCGCGACGCCCCTCGAACTCATGTGGGTGCATCACCCGGCGTTCGGCGCGCCCTTCCTCGACGCGGGATGCCTGCTGTCCGCGGGCGCGCGGACCGTTGTCGCCGACGACGAGAATCCGGGCACCGCCCTCATCGCCGGGTCGGTGAACCCATGGCCGAAGGCCACGACGAGGAACGGCGGGCAACTCAGTCTCGACGAAGCACCCGGACCGGACTCGGGCATCGCCCACCTGGCATATCTGTCAGATTTCGAAAGCGGGTACTTCGCCATCACCAACCCGGGACTGCGCCTCGGCGTGGCACTGAGCTGGGATACCGACGTCTTCCCCCACGCGTGGTACTGGGCCGAGGCCCGGGCGACATCCGCATTCCCGTTCTTCGGCCGCCACTACACCCTCGCCATCGAACCGGCGACATCCGTACCGGCCCAGGGAATCGACGCGTTGGCAGCCAAAACCGGTAAGCCGCTGATCCTCGCGCCCGGGCAAACCATCGCCACCACCCTCGAAGCGACGCTGTTCCACGACGACCGACGCGTCGCCGGCGTCCGGTCCGGCCGGATCGAGTTCGTCGAGGCAGGTGGACCACGGTGAACGGGCCCAGATTCGAGATGCTGGTCCGCTTGTTCGGCGACGCCGAAGCAGAGCAGATCTTCTCCGAGCGCCGACTGGTGCAATCGTGGCTCGACGTCGAGATCAGCCTCGCGACCGCACAGGCCGAACTCGGCCTCATCGAGCCCGAGACAGCGACGGCCATCGCGAACGCTGCACGCTTGGAGCATGTGGACCTCGGGCTGTTGTGGACGGAGGCCCAGACGGTCGGCTATCCGATTCTGCCGCTGGTCCGGCAGATCGAGAACGCCACGCCGCCGGAGCACCGCGGACGCGTCCACTTCGGTGCCACGACGCAGGACATCATGGACAGCGGGCTCGCCCTGCAGCTGACAGCGGCGACCGCGCGGCTGGAGACCCTGCTCCAGCAGCTCGGCGACCAGATCGCGACCCTCGCGCAGCGGTACGCGACCACGGTGATCGCCGCACGCACTCACGCGCAGCAGGCCGTCCCCACCACCCTGGGGACGAAACTCGCGGTCTATCTGGCCGAGATCACCCGGCACCGGGCCAGGCTGATGTCAGCAGGCCGCGACGTCAGCGTCCTTTCACTCTTCGGCGCCGGCGGCACATCAGCCGCCTACGGGGAGTCGGCTGCCGCGCTTCGGAAGAACGTCGCGGCCCGCCTCGGGCTGCGTCCGGTCGACGTCCCCTGGCACGTAGCCCGCGACAGCCTCGCGGCGTACTCGTCGACGTGCGCGGCCATGGCAGCGACGACCGCGCGATTCGCCCGGGAGGTCGTCGATCTGTCCCGAACGGAGATTGCCGAACTGGCCGAGGCCGACGGCTACCTGCGGGGCGCCTCGTCGACGATGCCGCAAAAACGCAACCCCATCGAGTCCGAAGCGGTGATCGGCTTCGCGGTCTGCGCCGAAGCCCTCAGTGTCGCGATGCTGCGCGCGATGGAGGCGGGGCATGAGCGGTCGGCCGGTGAGTGGCAGGTCGAGTGGCAGGCGTTGCCGCAGCTCGTGTCCCTGACGTGCTCGGGTCTGCTGGTCGCGGGTTCGATCGCCCGGGGCCTGCGCGTGTTCCCGGAGCGGATGCGTCAGAACTTGCGGGCCGACGCGGGGCTGGTCATGGCCGAGGCACATATGATGCGGCTCGCTCCTGTGCTGGGCCGGGACCGGGCGCACGAACTCGTCTACGACGCGGCGCGGCGTACGCGCGAGACCGGCGAGGACTTTGTCCAGACCTTGCGGCAGATGTGTCCCGAGGGCATATGGACCGCGGTGGACGAGCTGGAACCCGGACGTCATGTCGGTGATCCCGAGCCGACCATCGCGGCGGCGCTGTCCGCATGGGCGTCCGTCCCGGTCTCACCGCGGTAGGCGCCGGCCATGCGGTCGACGCTCCGGCCAGGAACGTGGACGGCCTACCGCCCGTGGGCGGTGAGCAGGGCCGGCCACAGCGCCGAGGCCGTGTCGGTCTCGTCGCCCGCCGCCGCCCAGCGATGGGCCTTTCCCGCATCGATTCCGCCCCGGATTGCGGCCCGCTTTTTGATCACCTGTCTCTGCTCGGACCGCTGCTCCTGCCGACGGCCCGCGGAACACCCCGTCGGCATCTCCGTGACCAGCGACCGATCCGCGCATTTCGATCAGCGACCAGGGCGCCCCGGAGAGCCGGGCGGCCACTCCTGGCAAGCCACGACTGGCAAGAACCGATCAGCCACACCCGGCCCTCCCGGGCCGTGTAACACCCTACGGAGAACCGATGACTCCTCCCGACCCGGCTTTCCCCCTCGACATCCGCGTGCTGAGGCATTCCGAGACCTTCGGCCGCCGGATCCGGCAAGATCCGTACTGGCAGCTCGGGACACCCACACAACGCCTCGTCCTTGAGGCGTTGAAGCAGGGCCAACCGGACGCAGCCGTGGCCCTCGCCGAGTACATGGCAGAAGAATTCGCCATCCTCTTCGAGAGTGTGCTGAACGGTTGGCTCCGCCAGTTGCTGGAGCACACCGTGGGCCGCATGCAGGTGCCTGAGCTGGAGACCGTGCTCCGGGTCCCGGGCAAGCACGTGTGGGAGTCATTCCACGCCGTAGGCCGGAAGCTGCACGCGGAGGCGGTCACCGCAGTCGCGGAAGGCGACGTCGCCCAGGCGGGCGCGGCGTTGGACAGGACTCGCCTCATGTTCAAGACGATCAACGACGAGACCGTGCGGTTCATCCAAGACCTGCTGACGGCCCTCGACGAACGGGAAGGCGAACACACACCCATCGAGGCGATGCGCGGCGCCTACGAAACGATCTGGCGCGACCGCTACCGCTCGTGGAACGACCTGACCCCCGAGGAGAAGCTGCAACTCTCCTGCGAGGGCATGCGAACCCACTTCGGCGGGCCGTTGCGCGACGGAGCGTTCGAGGTCTTCGACGACGGCGATCGCTACCGGATGCAGTTCGCGGTCTGTGGCACCGGTGGGATGCTCCGCTACGGCGATCCGGAGACCGATGGCAGGCCCTGGCCGACAACCGGCGTCAACCGCACCCCGCAGCCCTGGAGTTGGGGAAAGGTCGGCGTCCCCTGGTACTGCACCCATTGCAGCCTGTTCCTCGAACACTGGCCGGCAGAGGACTACGGCCACCCCCTACGCCCCCTGCTCTATGACGACGACGAAGACAGCCCGCTGTCGACGTCATGGTTCATCTACAAACAGCCCGGCTTCGCGCGGCCAGAAGACTTGGTCCGCATCGGTCGCGGCGATACCGAACGCGAGGACGAGCGATGACCAAGAGCGCTGTAGTGACCGGATGCGGCGCCGGAATCGGCCGAGCGACCATCGAGCGCCTGGCCGACGACGGTTACCGAGTGGTCGGCGTCGAAGCGAACCCGGACAAGGCCGCGGCGACCTCTTCCGCGATCGGCGACCGCGGAGAGATCCTGACCGCGGATGTCCGCGATCGCGAAGCGCTGCAGCACGCGGCTCAAGTGGCCCGGGGCCTTGCGCCACTGGCCGGCTGGGTGAACAACGTCGGAGTCGCGTTGGGCGGCATGCTGCACCGAGCCGACGCGGCGGATGTGCAGGCCGTCGTCGACATCAACATGATGAGCCACTTCTGGGGTTCACGTGTCGCGGTGCAGACATTCCTCGACCAGGGCGCGCACGGCTCGATCGTCAACATGTCATCGATCCACGGACGCGCGGCCTTCAACGGTTGGGCCGCGTACGACATGGTCAAGGGCGGCATCGACGCATTGACCCGCTACATCGCCGTCGAATACGGGCCGATCGGTGTGCGCGCCAACGCCATTGCTCCGGGTGCGATCCGTACCGAGATGGTCCGTGACGTCATCGCCGGCTCCCGGGACTCCGAACGCGAGGAACGGGACATGTCGGCGTTGCACCCGCTGGACCGGCTGGGCGAGCCGTCGGAGATCGCCTCGGTCGTCGCTTTCCTCTTGTCGGACGAGAGTTCCTTCCTCTCCGGTCAATGCATCGCCGTCGACGGGGCTGCTACCGCGCGGTGCTACCGGTACGAACCCGACCCGGCCCTCCTCGCGGACTTCCGACAGGCCGGCGCCCGTCAAGGGGAAAGGTAGAAAGGACATGACTGTAGACCTGTCCGTACTGGCCACCGGACTCGATCACCCGGAAGCGGTGGCGTGGTCCCGCCAGGGTTGGCTCGCCGCCGGGGGAGAGGCCGGACAGATATATGCGGTCGACCCGTCGTCCGGCACGGTCAGAAAGGTCGCAGACACCGGAGGCTTTGTGCTGGGCATGGCCTTCGACGCGGCGGACCGGCTCTACGTCTGCGACATGGGCCGCCACGCGGTCCTGCGCGTCGACCCGCGATCAGGCACCGTGGACGACATCACGACCGGATTCGCCGAAACCGAGGTCCGAGTACCGAACATGGCGACGTTCACAGCAGACGGAACGCTCTTCTTCTCCGACTCCGGTGACTGGGGCGCGAACAACAGCCTGATATTCGCGAGAACCACCCAGGGCGCGGTCCGGGTCGCGAGCGACGAGGCCCGTGGCTTCGCGAACGGCATCGCCCTGGATCCGGACGGCCGCCACCTCTACGTCGCCGAATCGTCGGTTCCATGTGTCAGCAGGTTTCCCCTCCTTGACGGCGGCCGCCTCGGCGCTCGCGAGGTTGTTGTCGAGACACCGAGGACCGTGCCCGACGGCATCGCCTTCGCCGCCGACGGCCGCCTTGTGATCTGCTGCTATCGCCCCGATGCCCTGTATGTCTGGGACGGCTCCACAGTGGAACCGCTGGTGTCCGACTGGAGCGGATTGACCCTCTCCGCGCCGACTGGCGTTGCCTTCTTCGGAGACCGGCTCGAACGGCTCGTGGCCGCGAACCTGCATGGCCAGACCCTGGTGGAGGTTCACTGCGCACTGACCGGTGCCACCTTGAACTTCCCTGACCTCACGCTGGAAGAAGCGGACTGCTGACTGCCGTCCGGTCCGGCTGCAATGAGGGGTGCGGCAACGCGGCGCACCGGGCACCCCGCGGAATCACTCCGCGGGGTGCCCGGACACCCGCCGCAGGATCTCCTTGCGGACATCCACCAGGGTGCGGTCGATGTGAGCGACGGCGGCGGTACGCGCGGCCGGTCCGTCGCCGTGCTGGATCGCGTCGTAAATGGCCTGATGTTCCCGCGCCGCGTCATGGTGCCGACCCGCGATGACGTGCTGGAGCACCATCGCCGCCGACTGGCTGACCAGGCCGCGTACATTCGCTGCGGACGCGCGCAGGAACTTGTTGTGCGCCGCGTCGGCCACCGCCGCATGGAACGCCTCGTCGGCCTCGGCGTTCGCGGTGAACTCGTTCCGCTCCAGGGCGGCCCAGTACGCGTCGAGTGCCTCCTTGATCGCGCGCATCTCCGAAGGTGTCGCCCGGGCCGCGGCGAACTCGGCGAGCTCCGCCTCCAGCAGGCGCCGGTACTCGAACAGCGCCGTGACGTCCTCGACGTCCAAAGGGATGTAGCGAGGCTCCACGTCGTGGAACATGACGGGGTCGTTCGCGACGTAGAGTCCCCGGCCCTTTTGCGCGCTGATCTTGCCGACCGCCGACAACACCTTCACCGCCTCGCGGGTGACGGTGTGGCTGAAGCCGAGGGTCCGCGCCAGTTCGTTCTCCGCAGGCAGCCGGTCCCCGGGCGACAGGCCGTCGCGCTCGATCAAGCTCAGGATCTGTCGGGCCGCGCGGACATAACCCGGAGTGTATCCGTCGTCCCGGGACGCTTCGCCCCCCTCGGGACTCTCCAGCGACCTCATTGGACCCCTCTCCGCCAACTCATGGGGGAAGACTAGCATCTATCATCAACTGGCATTTTGCTTCTGGTAGTTATTCAAGTGGCCGGTTGTCGGGGAACTCCGCCTTGTGCGGCCAATCCGCAGTGCGACCCTTGACAGTCGACCGCGAACGGGCGACTGTGTGTCTCACAGTTTTCCGCCCGCGCACAGCGCCTTGCGGCCACAATAACTCCTAAACATTCTCTTCGCCAAGTCCTGCGCGTGGGTCGCCGGTCGACACACACCGAGCCAAGGGAAAAGCCCACCATGGATTCGACGACAGCAGGTCCTCTGGTAAGTCGACGCACCGTACTCAAGGGCGCCGGGCTCTCCGCCGCAGGGGGCACCGTGCCGACGGTCACCCAGGACCGGTCTCGTCATGCCGGTGCGACACCGAGCCTCACCTTCTACGTTTCGCCTACGGGCGCGGACAGCAACAACGGCACACGAACCGCCCCGTTCGCGACACTGGAGGCGGCGCGCGACGCGATCCGCGCACTGAAGTCGAGGTCGAGGCTGCCGGCCGGGGGCGTGACCGTGTACCTCCGCGGCGGTCGGCACGAACGGTCCTCGACCTTCACGCTGGGGACGCGGGATTCCGGCGCCGAAGGGGCGCCGATCGTCTACCGCGGTTACCACGGCGAAGCCGTCGAGATCGTCGGGAGCAAGGCTCTCGACGGCAAGGCGTTCTCAATGGAAGACAACTGGGTCACCGCCTCCACCGCAATCGGGCTCGTGAACATCGACGGCTCCCGCCATTACCTGCGAAGCGACTCGGCGATTCTCGCGAACATTGCGGATTTCGCCGTCATACCGGCCGGCCTGGTGGGGCGGTTCTCCAACGACGCTGTGTTCCACAGACTGGCCGACCTGGTAGCGGCCTTCAAAGGCACCGGTGACATCGGCGAGGGTACGAGCCGACGGCTCTACAAGATCCTCAACGACATCCGCAACGCGCTCGCAAGGGACAACCGGAGAGCCGCAGCAACTGCCCTGGCGAGATTCGTGGCAGTGTCCCAGAACGCAGCCGCACACCAGACATGTTCGCAGAGCGCTGCCGCCGGCCTGGTCCCACTGGCCGGCAGCCTGCTTGCCTCGGTCTCGGGCGACAGCTTCCAGGACGTCACCGCGCACGCCACCAAGTCGGCCATCGCCATCGGCGACAGCCTCAAGGTCTGGGCCATGGGTGACATGCTCTCCGGCCGATACGTCAACGTCTTCCCTGCACACACACTGACATCCTTGAATCCTCGGGTGGCGAAGACCGGTTCCGGCGACACCGCCACCGCACTGACTGCCGGTCTCGCCCGCCTCAGCGTCCGGGCGCGCCACGGCGGCATGACGCACACCGGCATCGTCCAAGTCCCCGTACGCACTGCCCTGCTCGCGACGATCACCGCCACGGCCGGCACCCACCTGCTGACCGTCGGCGGCGACCAGTTGACGCTGGCCGTCACCGGTGCGCTCACCAACGGGGACCCGGCCGACATCGCGCCGGCGGATCTGCGGTTCAGCACATCGGATCCGACCGTTGCCACCGTGGACCAAGCCGGCACCGTGACACCCGTGGCGAAGGGTGTCGCGGTCATCACCGCAACCGCTGTCCAGGACGGGATCAGCGCCGACGCCACGTGGGGAATCATCGTCGCCTCTGCGCAGGCGAACATACCCGAGGGGTGGAGCGTGACAAATCTCGGGCACACGGTGCACGGCGGGACCGTTCCCACTCAGGGGGCCGCGACCTGGGAGAACGGTGTGTGGTGGGTCGCCGGCGACGGCGCCAACATATGGAACGACACCGACGACTGCACCTTCCTGCACCAGAACATCTCCGAAGCCCCCGATGTCACCGTCAGCGCCACGTTCCAGAGCGGCACGGCGGGCCAGTACGCGGGCTTCGGACTGCTTGTCCGCGACGGAGACTCGGACTCGGCCAACGAGGTCAACTGGCGTACCCAGCAGGGCGGCAGCCTCGTCCTGCAGTATCGCAATGCCGACCATCCGAACTCCTGGTACATGGCCTTCCCGTCGGCCGCGTTCCCGGTGCAGCTGCGACTGGCAAAGCAGGGCGATGTGTTCACCGCTTATCTGGGGCAGGGCGGCGCCTGGACGAAGATGGGCAGCGTCACGGTGCCCATGGGACCCGATCTGCGCGTGGGAATCGGCATCTTCGCCGATGCGGCGTTGGTCGCCGAGGCCCACTGCGCCGATGTCGTGATGACAAGACCCTGACCTGACTCACCTACACCGCTGGACGGAAGGACGCCCCGTGCGGTCAGACAACGCCGCGCCGTTCGACGAGCCCGACATCGGGCCGCCGGTCCCGTTCGATCCGGAGCTGGCGGCGGTGCTGGAGGCCACTGCTGAAGCCAAGTCAGCCATCGCCGTCAGCAATCCGCTGATGTGGCACCGTAAGGCCATCGCCGGTGTTGCCGACCTGACCGACAAGGAACTGAGCGTCGACGGAACGTTTGCCGTATCCGAACGGGCAGTGCCCGGCCCAAAAGACGGGGACGACATCTCGTTGCTCATCTGCCTGCCGACGGCCGCCACCGCGCCTGCGTCCGCGATCTACTTCATCCACGGCGGCGGCATGCTGGCCGGCACCAGCCGATCGCGAAGCCTCGCTCCATTGGCGCTCGACGTCGCTGCCGAACTCGGGTCGGCGCTCATATCGGTGGAATACCGGCTGGCTCCGGAGCACCCGCATCCCGGGCCGGTCGAGGACTGCTACGCGGGCCTGGCGTGGACCGTTGAGCACGCCGACGAACTGGGAATCGACCCGGAGCGTGTGGTCGTCGCCGGCGGCAGCGCAGGCGGAGGGCTCGCCGCCGCGGTCGCCTTGCTGGCCCGGGACCGCGACGGTCCGAAGCCGGTTGGTCAACTTCTGCACTGGCCCATGCTCGACGACCGCAACGACACCCGCTCGGCCCGGCAGATGGACGGGCTCGGCGTGTGGGACCGGTCGGCGAACCAGGTCGGCTGGACAGCGTTGCTCGGGTCCGCACGAGGCGGAGCCGATGTATCGCCTTACGCTGCGCCCGCTCGTGCGGATGACCTGTCGGGCCTGCCGCCGGCGTTCATCGACGTCGGCTCGGCTGAGACGTTTCGCGACGAGGCGGTGGCCTACGCCTCACGAATCTGGGACGCCGGGGGATCGGCCGAACTGCATGTGTGGCCGGGCGGGTATCACGGCTTCGTGTCCTCCGCGCCCCAAGCCGCGCTGTCCCGTGCGGCGAAGGCGGCGGTGGTGCCGTGGCTGCGTCGCATCGTCGGGCAGGAGCGCGGATGACCGAGGTGAGCAGCGGGTTCATCACCGCCGGCCTGGAGGGCACGGCCGGCGTCACGTCGTTTCACGAACAGGTGGCTGCCGATGCCGTCCCCGTGATGAGACGGAAAGGACGTCTGCAAGTCGGCGACGGGGTGCTTCACCTGGGCAGGCGGCCGGGAAGTCTGATGCGCGGACTCGCCGGAACATTGAGCTGGAAGGATCGACAGAGATGCGGTTTGCCGACCAAGTAGTGGTCGTGACCGGTGCGGCCGGGGGAATCGGCTCGATCATCGTTTCGCGGTTCGTCGAGGAGGGGGCACATGTGGTGGCCTCCGATCGGGAGTTTCCTGTCGGTAGCGGCGCCTCCGATCGCGTGACCGAGATCCGTGCCGACCTCGCCGCGCCCGGTGCCGGGCAGCACATCATCGATGCCGCACTGGCGACCCATGGACGCGTGGACGTCGTGGTCGCCAACGCCGGCCGGGCAACGGACGGGGACATCGACTGTGTGGCCGAAGAGGCACTGAAGGAGGACGTGGCGATCAACCTGTCCGCGAACTTCGGCCTGTTCGGCGCGGCGGTGACGGCGATGCGACCCCGGCGCTCCGGTGTGCTGGTTGCCATCTCGTCCGTGAACGCCCACGAGGACTACGGCTCGCCGGCGTACTCGGCGGCCAAAGCGGGACTGGAAGCCCTGATCCGCTCGGTCGCCGCCCGCCACGGGATCGACGGCATCCGGGCGAACTCCGTGGTCCTGGGAACGATCGCGACTCCGGCGTGGCTGGCGAGGCTCGAACGCGATCCGTCGATGCTTGAGCGGCTCCGAGAGATCTTTCCACTTCGGCGGGTGGGAACGCCGGCCGATGTCGCGAACCTGGTCGCGTTCCTTGCTTCGGCGGAGGCGTCGTGGATGACCGGCTCATCAGTCGTCCTCGACGGTGGCATGCGCATCGCGAACCCACAGTTCACGACGACGGTCTTCAACCAGTGTTTGCCGGTCAGCAGGTGAACTCGATGGCCCGGTGACGGCGGTGCAGTTCACCGATGACGGTCCCCGTCGGCGAGGTATGAGCACAGGTCGACTACATCCGCTGGACTTGAAGCGGGCACCGACTTCCAGGCCCCGACGGCGGCGCTGAGGCCGTCACGGCTGTGGGAACCGATGCACCGGCAGCCGGTCACGGTGCGGTGTCCCCGGCGGGCCTGGCCGGGTTGGTGGCGCGGTCGGTCGGGGCGTTCGCGGGCAGTTCGGTCCAGATCGTTTTTCCGGTTGTGGTGTGGCGGGTGCCCCAGCGCTCGGTCAGCTGGCCGACCAGGAGGAGACCGCGTCCGCCTTCGTCATATGTGCGCGCCCGGCGCATGTGAGGTGAGGTGCTGCTGCTGTCGGAGACCTCGCAGATGAGATTGGCGTCGTGGATCAGGCGCAGCTGGATGGGCGGTTGGCCGTAGCGGATGGCGTTGGTGACGAGTTCACTGACCACCAGTTCAGCGATGAAGGATGTCTCGTCCAATCCCCACGAGGCGAGTTGGTCCGCTGTCAGTTGGCGCGCGTGGGCGACTATGGCCGGCTCGGAGGGAAGCTGCCAGGTGGCGACGTGAGAGGCGGCGAGGGTCTGGGGGCGGGCGAGGAGCAGGGCGACGTCATCGGCGGGGTCGGTGGGCAGCAGTGCTTGGAGCACCTTGTCGCAGGTGGCTTCGAGGGACGGTGGGGCGTTGCTCAGGGTGCGGCGCAGCCGAGTCAGTCCGATGTCCACGTCGCGGTCGGCGGTCTCGATGAGGCCGTCCGTGAACAGGGCGATCAGACTGCCTTCGGGCAGTTCGAGCTCGGTGGACTCGAAGGGCAGGCCGCCCAGGCCCAATGGCGGGCCGGCGGGCAGGTCGGGGAAGTCGACTGTGCCGTCCGGGTGGACGATGGCGGGGGCGGGGTGCCCGGCGCGGGCCAGGGTGCAGCGCCGGGAGATCGGGTCGTAGACCGCGTACAGGCATGTGGCGCCGACGATCTCGGTTTCCGGCTCGACGGACTCCTGGGCCGACGGATCCTGCTCGCGATCGAGGCGCAGGACGAGATCGTCAAGCTGGGTGAGCAATTCGTCGGGTGGGATGTCGACGTCGGCGAGTGTGAGGACGGCTGTACGGAGGCGTCCCATGGTGGCTGAGGCGTGGATGCCGTGGCCTACGACATCGCCGACGACGAGTGCGACCCGGGCGCCGGAAAGCGGGATGACATCGAACCAGTCGCCGCCGATGCCCGTGGTGGAGTCGGCCGGCAGATAGCGGGAGGCCACTTCCACCGCGGTCTGTCGTGGCGCCTGCCGGGGGAGCATGCTGCGTTGCAGTGCCACCGCTGTGTTGCGCTCGCGGGTGTAGCGACGGGCATTGTCGATGGCCAGGGAGGCTCTGGCCGTGATCTCCTCGGCGAGCAGGAGATCGTTCGCGTCGAAGGCGTCCGGCGTCCGGTGCCGCAGGAACTCGGCGAGGCCCAGGGTGGTGCCGCGGGCGAGCAGCGGCACCACGATGAGCGAGTGGATGCCATGTTCGCGCGCGGTGCGGGAGCGCGCGGCATCATGCGCCAGCCACCCTTGGATGACCGGGTCCTCGGCCCAGTACTGCGCCGGCTTTCCGGTGGCCAGGGCACGTCCCATGGGGGAGTCGTCCGGGTAGCGGTCCAGCAGCCCGGGCTCGACCACCGACTCCGGGCATCCCTGCAAGGTGGACTGCTGTGCGGCTCGACGAAGGACGACGGGTTCGGTGGTCGGCCTCACCATCGGCTCGGCGCCCTGGAAGACGGACTCGAACAGGTCGACGCCGACGAAGTCGGCGAAGCGCTCGGTGGCAACGTCTGCGAGCTCCTGAGCGGTGCGCGTCACGTCGAGTGTGCTGCCGATGCGGACGCTGGCCGCGTTCACGATGGACAGCCGCTGCCTGGCGCGGTACTGGCCGGTGATGTCGACGGCGGCGGTCGACATGCCCCGCACACGCGTCGCCGCTGGAGCAGGACGGTTCGTCAGCCGGGCGAGAGCCATCGGCAGCCCGGTCAGTGAGGTGATCACTGCGTCGGGCTCGTCGAGTTGGCTTCGGGTCGGCGCCGGTGGTGCCTCGCCGCGCAGCATCCACACGGTCCGCATGCCGAGCCGTGCCGCGGGACGGATGTCTGCGTCGAGCCGGTTGCCGACGTAGGCGGCGTTGGCAGGGGGCACACCCATCTGATCCAGCACGGAGAGGAAAGCGCGGGGATCCGGCTTCTGGAAGGGCTCGCCCCCGAGCAGGATCGCATCGAACAGTCCCGCCAGGCCGTCGCGGTGCAGCGCGTCCCTGACCTGCGGTGCTGAGAGAGAGACGATACCGAGCTGGTACTGCTGCGCCAAAGCGTGCAGGAACGGCCTGACGTCAGGGTAGAGCGCCTCGACCGGATATTCCTCGTGCTTGACGATATGCCGGTGCAGAAGTTCCGCATCGCCTCCCGGGACAAACTGGCTGGCGAACGCGGCGCGCAGGCTGATGTCCGAGTATTCGCGGTTCTTGTCATACTGTGTCCAGAACCGGACGTCGTCGACATCGCCGGCCAGCTCGGCGACCGCCTGACGCAGCGCTTGGACATAGCGCTCGTCGTCGTAGATCGTCCCACCGACATCGAACAGCACCGCGTCGATGCGCTCGACCGACCGCTTCCGCCTCGGCTTGGGATGACCCACGCTCGTGGACTCGTTCATGAAATGTCCCCTGGTTCGGAGGACCTGTATGGATCAGAGACGTCTCGGACTACAGCGAGATCAGAACACATTGCAGTCCGTGATCGCGGTCCTCGGCCAGAATGTTGCCGGGCCTCTGCTGTTACTCAGTAGGGTAACCGGAAGACCGTGTTCACCATGTTCGGGTCGCGATACGTGTGATGCGGGCGGCGGGCGCTCGGATGACGGCAGAGGGTATGGCCGGGGTAAGAATTGCCGGCAAAGGCGTTCATGTGCCGGTGGGCGATGAGACCGGCACCGAGGCCGGGCAGTGCCTGGTGGATCTTGCCGGGCAGGGCCCCGCACGGTCGGTGTCGGCAGAGGAGCGGAGGCCCCGGATCGTAGTCCGGCCTACTTTGGAAGAGAAACGATCCGTGTACCGGTCTCACCCAGCCGCCCGGTGGGTCACGACCTGCTCGGCACTCGAAGCCGCGCCCGGGCGCCCGCTGCTCCGAAGTGGAGGAGAGCGCCATGCCTGACACGCACCATTCCGGCGCGGCCGGGCAGGGTGAGTCGGACATCACGAGATTCGGTTATCAGGAGACGCTGGAGCGCCGCACCGGCCGCTTCGCCTCCTTCGCGGTGGCCTTCGCCTTCGTGTCCATCGCCACCGGCATCTTCACCGCCTACGGCTCCATGTTGTCCTCCTCCGGCCCCATGGGTATCTGGACGTGGCCGATCGTGGTGGTGGGCCAGCTCGCCGTGGCGCTGGTGTTCGGCGCACTGTGCGCCCGCATCCCGGTGACCGGCTACGCCTACCAGTGGATGTCCCGGCTGGCCAACCCCGTCCTCGGCTGGGCGCTGGGCTGGGTGTCGTTCACCTTCCTGGCCATCGCGGCGGTCGCCGTCGACTACACCATCGCCTCCGGCGTGCTGCCGGCCCTGTTCGCCTACCACAGCACTGCGGGCAACGACTGGGCGGTCACCGCGGTTGTACTGCTGGCTCAGGCCCTGTTGGTCGCCTACTCGACCAAGTGGTCCGAACGGGTGAACAGCACCGCCGTCACTGCGGAGCTGCTGAGCATGGTCGCCCTGGTGGCGCTGCTGCTCGTGGTGGCAGCCATCCGCCATCGGCTCACGACCGGGAATCTTTTCAGCACCGGGGCGATCGCGGCACACGGCTACTTCGGCTTCGGGAGCTGGGGGCACGCGGGGCCGTGGATGCTGGGCTTCCTCCTCGGGGCGTTCACCATCGTCGGCTTCGAGTCCGCCTGCAACCTCGCTGAGGAGACGCATCAGCCGGAGACCGTGGTGCCGCGTGCCATGGTGAAGGCGGTGCTCGCCTCCGGCGTTCTGGGATTCCTGTTCCTGGTGGCGGTGACCATGGCCGGTGGGAACCCGGCGGCACTGGCGAGGTCGGGCTCGCCCATCGCCGACGTCATCATCACGGTCCTGGGCAGTACGGCCGGTACAGCCCTGCTGGGATCGGTCGCCCTGTCGATCTTCGCCTGCGGCCTGGTGATCATGATCACCGGTGTGCGGCTGATCTGGGCGATGTCACGTGATGAGCGTTTCCCCGGCTGGCGCGCCTGGCGCCAGATCAACGCCTCCACCCACACCCCACGCAATGCCGCCGTGCTGTTCCTCGTGGTCACCGAAGTCATCCTCGGTGTCTTCGCCAGCCAGACCCACGCCCTGTTCAACCTGTTCGCCGCCGCGACCCTGCTGCCGGCGATCATCTACACCGCGGTCGTGCTGCTCTATCTCCTCCGCCGCCGCAAGCTCCCAGCGGCGCGCGGGTTCTGCCTCGGCCGCTTCGAGCTTCCGGTGGTGGTCTTCGCGCTGATCTGGCTGCTGTTCGAGCTGTCCATCTTCCGCGACGCCGCCTTCGCGGACCCGTGGCTGTACTGCGCAGTCACCGCGGGCAGCGGCCTCGCGTACCTCGGCTGGCTGCTGCGCAGACGCGGACGGCACGGGTTGCAGATGCCCGAGATGCGCTCGATCGACGATGCTTTGACGGGTGGCCCCGGCCGCACGGGCGGAAGCACCCTGTGAGCATCATCCTCGCCATTCACCTGGGCATCTCCTGCGCCACGGCGATCGTCGGCGACGAGGCGGGCGGAACGCTCGCCGTCGCCGAGGAGCCGCCGCGTATAAACGACGTCGTTTACCGGGGTCCGCACCACCTCAGCGGGGGCCGGGTGGAGCAAGCCCCCGTCGAATCCTGGACTCCGTCCTGGCGGCCGGTCGCCGCGCGGTGGCCTCGGCCCGCCGCACTGTCGACCGGTCGGCACCGTGTCGCGAGCCTGGCCGTGGCTCCTGCGCTCGATTGCCGAGCCAGCCGCGGTGCCGACGATGGGACTGGGCGGGCCATGCGGGGGACCGAACGGCCTATGCCCTGGGGCCAGCAGCACCGGGAAGCGGGCGGGTTGGGCTGGCCCGGCCCATGGCAGCGGGACCATCGGGGTCGCGCGTGGGCCGTGTGGCCGCTGACTGCGCGCGGCCGAGGGGCAGAAGGATCGGTAGCGGATCGGCTCACCCACGCCGGTCCGTAAGGAGCCTCAGCCATGCCCAGAACCACAGGAGGCGGAAAGGGGACAGCGCCCACGACGCCGCTCGGCCTTCCCGCCGCCTCTGCACTCGTGATCGGCAGCATCATCGGCACCGGAGTCTTCGCACTGCCCTCTGCCCTCGCTCCGTACGGACCGATCTCCCTCGTCGCGTTCGTCGCCGTGACCCTGGGCGCGCTCGCGCTGGCGATGACCTTCGGGGCGCTGGCGAAGCGGGTTCCGGCCAGTGGTGGCCCGTACGTCTACGCCCGCGAGGCCTTCGGGGAGTTCGCCGGGTTCCTCAACGCGTGGTCGTACTGGATCACGGCCTGGGCCGGCAACGCGGCCATCGTCGTGGCCTGGGTCGGCTACGTCGAGGTGTTCGTCAACACCGGGCACAATAAGTGGATTTCGTTGCTTCTCGCACTGGTCGGACTCTGGATTCCCGCCGCGATCAACCTCACCGGCGTCCGCAATATGGGCGCGTTCCAGGTGATCACCACTGTGGTGAAGTTCGTCCCGCTGATCTTCATGGCCACCGTCGGACTGCTGTTCATCGACGCCCACAACTTCGGCCCGTTCAACGCCAGTGGTCAGTCGGCACTGGGTGCGATCTCGGCCGCAGGCGCCATCGCACTGTTCAGCTACCTGGGTCTGGAGGCGGCCTCGGTGGTGGCCGGCCGGGTCCGTGAGCCGGGACGCAACGTCCCCCGCGCCACCGTCTACGGCACGCTCGTCTGCGCCGCCATCTACATCCTGGGCACCCTCGCCGTCTTCGGCACCGTCGCGCACGGCAAACTGGGCGGATCCACCGCACCGTTCACCGACGCAGCGAACAGCATCCTCGGCGGCAGCTGGGCCGGCGACATCGTCGCCGTCGCCGCGATCATCTCCGGCATCGGCGCCCTCAACGGCTGGACCATGCTGTGCGCCGAGATGCCGTACGCGGCCGCCCGCGACGGACTCTTCCCGCGCGCCTTCGCCCGACTGCGCGGCGAGAACGACGTGCCGGCCTTCGGCATCGTCGCCTCCACCGTGCTGGCCTCGCTGATCACGGTGTTCAGCTACACGCGCTTCGACGACGTCTTCACCAAGATCGTGCTGCTCAGCGTGCTGACCGCAGTGATCCCCTACCTCTTCTCCGCCGCCGCCCAGCTGTACTGGCTGCTGGTGCGCGGCCGGGAGAACCTCAGCCCCGGCAGGCTCGCCCGTGACGTCACCGTCGCCGGACTCGCCCTCGCCTTCTCCTACTGGTCGATCCAGGGCAGCGGCTACCAGACCGTCTACTACGGCCTGTTCGTCCTGCTCCTCGGCGTCCCCGTCTACGTCTGGCTGAAGCGGGGCCAGGACACCCTCGGCGGGGCCACGGCCCCGAGGAGCGCGGCGACGGTGGACCGGTCAGAACGGCCACCCGAGACACCCCCGCCGGCCCAGCGGCTCTCCCGCGGGCTCCGTACCGGCAGCGTCGACCGACCCCGGAAGCGGAACGGCCTCCACCACCACGACTGACCGCCCCGAACACAGAGGAACCTCCGCGATGAACACATTCCACGTCGACTCCGAGGTCGGCGCGCTGCGCCAGGTGATCCTGCACCGCCCCGGCCTCGAACTCTCCCGCCTCACCCCGCGCAACGTCGACGCCCTGCTCTTCGACGACATCCTGTGGGCCAAGCGCGCCCGCGAGGAGCACGACGCCTTCGCCCAGGTCCTGCGCGACCACGGCGCCCGCGTCCACTACTTCGCCGACCTGCTGGCGCAGACCCTCGATATCGCCGAGGCCCGTGACTGGCTCCTGGACCAGGTCGTCACTCCCGGCACCGTGGGCTTTGCCCTCCTCGACCCGGTGCGCGAACTGTGCGCCGCACTCGACGGGGAGACCCTCGCCGACTATCTGATCGGCGGCCTCCTCAAGAGCGACCTGCGGCTCGCCGCCCCGCACAGCCTGGTGTGGAACGTGCTCGGCGCCTACGACTTCGCCCTCGCCCCGCTGCCCAACCACCTCTTCCCCCGCGACAACTCCTGCTGGATCTACGACCAGGTGTCGGTCAACCCGATGGCCAAGCCAGCCCGACGGCGTGAGAGCCTGCACGCGCAAGCCATCTACCGGTTCCACCCGATGTTCGCCGGCGTCGCGCCCGCCCCCCTCCTCGACGGACCCGTCGGAACCCTCGAAGGCGGGGACGTCCACGTCCTCGGCAACGGCGCCGTCATGGTCGGCATGGGAGAGCGCACCACCGCCCAGGCCGTGGAAAACCTGGCCGCCCGACTCTTCGCGTCGGGCACGTCGCGCCGACTGATCGCCGTCCAACTGCCCGCGGCCCGCGCGTACATGCACCTGGACACCGTGCTGACCATGGTCGACCGCGACGCGTTCGTCATCTACCCCGGCCTCGCCGACTCCCTGCGCTCGTGGACGCTGCGGCCCAACTCCGAGCGCGAGACCGGGTTCGACGTCACCACGAACTCCGATCTCGCGACCGCGCTCGCCGAAGCCCTCGACCTGGACAAGGTCCGCATGCTGTCCGCACCCCAGGACATCCGCAACGCAGAACGCGAACAGTGGGACGACGGCAGCAACTTCCTCGCCCTCGCACCCGGCGTCGTCGTCGGCTACGAGCGCAACGTCACCACCAACACCTACCTGCGCAAGCAGGGCATCGAGATCGTCACCATCGCCGGCGCCGAACTCGGCCGCGGCCGTGGCGGCCCCCGCTGCATGAGCTGCCCCATCGAACGCGACCCGATCATCTGAGCCACTAGGACACCACCATGGCCATCGACCTGCGAGGCCGCTCCTACGTGAGCGAACTCGGCTTCACCGCCCCTGAGATCCACCACCTCCTCGATCTCGCCCACGACCTCAAGGCAGCCAAGCGCACCGGCATCGAACAGCCACGGCTGACCGGCAAGCACATCGCCCTGATCTTCGAGAAGACCTCCACCCGCACCCGCTGCGCCTTCGAGGTCGCTGCCGCCGACCAGGGCGCCCGCACCACCTACCTCGGCCCCGCCGACACCCATATCGGCCACAAGGAGTCCATCGCCGACACCGCCCGCGTCCTCGGCCGCATGTTCGACGGCATCGAATACCGGGGCTCCGCCCAGTCGATCGTCACCGAACTCGCCGCCCACGCAGGCGTCCCCGTCTACAACGGACTGACCGACACCGCCCACCCCACCCAGAGCCTGTGCGACATGCACACCATGCGCGAGCACAGCGCCAAGCCCCTCACGGACGTCAGCTACTGCTACCTCGGCGACGCCCGCAACAACATGGGCAACTCCCTGCTCTCGATGGGCGCGCTGCTCGGCATGGACGTACGCATCGCCGCGCCCAAGGCTCTGTGGCCGGTACCCGCGCTGGTCACCGCCTGCCGTGAAGTGGCCGACCGAAGCGGTGCACGCATCACCCTCACCGAGGATGTCGAGACCGCCGTCCGCGGCGCCGACTTCCTGCACACGGACGTCTGGGTCTCCATGGGCGAACCGGCCGGCACCTGGCGCGAGCGGATCGAACTGCTGCTGCCGTACCAGGTCAACGACAAGACGCTCGCCCTCACCGGCAACCCGGACGTGAAGTTCATGCACTGCCTGCCGTCCCTTCACGACCAGCGCACCCGGCTCGGTGAGGAACTGTTCGAGGCATACGGCCTGAACGGCCTCGAAGTCACCGACGAGGTCTTCTCCTCGCCCGCCTCGATCGTCTTCGACCAGGCGGAGAACCGGCTGCACACCATCAAGGCCGTGCTCGTCGCCACCCTGGAGGACTGAATACCATGCGCATCGTCGCCGCCCTCGGCGGCAACGCCCTGCTGCACCGGGGCGAACGCCCTGACGCGGCTGTCCAGCAGGCCAACATCGACCGGGTCGCCACCGCCCTCGCCGCCCTGGCACAGGAACACGAGCTGGTCATCACGCACGGCAACGGCCCGCAGATCGGGCTGCTCGCCATGGAGAGCGCGGCCGACCCCGCGCTCAGCGCCCCCTACCCGCTGGACCTGCTCGGTGCCCAGACCGAGGGCATGATCGGCTCCTTGCTTGCCCGTACCCTTCACAACGCCCTCCCGGGCCGTCGTATCGCCGCGCTCATCACCCACACCCTCGTCCGGGCCGACGATCCGGCTTTCGAGCGGCCCACGAAGTTCGTCGGCCAGGTGTACTCCGCGTCGATGGCCAAGGCACTGGCGCGCAAGCTGGGTTGGCACGTCGCCCAGGACACCACCGGCTGGCGCCGTGTCGTCGCCTCACCGTCGCCCGAACGGATTCTGGAGACGGACACCATCCATGAGCTGCTCACGGGCGGCGAACTGGTCGTGTGCGCCGGCGGCGGGGGCGTTCCCGTCACCGCCGACTCCGACACAGGCGCCGTCAGCGGCGTGGAGGCGGTCGTGGACAAGGACTTCACCGCGGCCCTGCTCGCCGAGGACCTGAAGGCGGACTTCCTTCTCATCCTCACCGACGTCCCCTGCGTCTACGACCGCTACGGCACTCCGGACCAGCGGCCGGTTCTCGACGCCACCCCCGCCGACCTGCGTGGCCGCGGGTTCCCGGACGGCTCGATGGGACCGAAGACGCAGGCCGCGGCACGGTTTGTGGAGCGCACCGGCGGTCTGGCGGCGATCGGTGCCCTGGATGCGGCCTACGAGATCGTCCACGGCAGGTCGGGCACGCTGATCCGGCCGGACCTCACTGCCGGCTGATGCTGTCGCAGCGGCGCCCGGCTTGACGCGACCCTCCACAGGAGAGAACACATCATGAAGGCAGCGGTCGTACGGGCCTTCGGCGAGCATGTGGTGATCGAGGAGCACCCCGACCCCGAGCCCGGCCCCGGCCAGGTCCGCGTCGAGGCCTCCGGGCTGTGCCACACCGACATCCACGCCGCGCAGGGCGACTGGCCCGTCAAGCACCCCGTCGTTCATCCCCGGCCACGAGGGCGTAGGTCACGACAACGGCGAGTTCACTCTGGACCGAGCAGCTGGTCCAGCTGATCAAAGGCGAGTTGGCCATGCTGCGTCGCCCTGATGTCACGGCCTCACGGCCTCCGCGGTGACGGCACCGACACCGGCACCACGGCCTCGCGGCGTCACAGGCACCGCGCCGCAGCGACCGTGCCGGTGAACGCCGGGCCACAGCCACGGCGTCAACGAGCACCCCGCCGCCACCACGGCCTCCCCGCGTCGGTATCGACGTCACGGCCTCATGGCGGCAGGACCACACACGCCAGTCGGCCCCCGCCACCACCACGCATCGGTCGCCACCGACTCACAACCGGGGCGTCGGCCGGCACCGCCTCCCGCCATGGCGACAGCCGGCACCGCCCCCCCCGCGGCGTCAGTCAGTGTCGCGTCACGGCGACGGAACCTCCCGGAAAGCCGCAGCGGGATGGGTGTCGGCCACCCGGTCGCCGGCGCCGAGCAGGCGGCGGCGGTGGCTGCCCGGCTCGTACGCGGTGCGGTACAGGCCCCGGCGTTGCAGGATCGGGACGACGGACTCGATGAACTCGGTGAAGTCGTCAGGAGTGACGAACTCGTGCAGGTTGAAGCCGTCCACTCCGGTCGTCTCCGCGATCCGGCTGATGCCGTCGGCGACCTGGGCGGGTGTGCCGACCACCGTCTCCGAGTACGGACTGAGGTCGGTCAGGCGGCGAACGACATCCTCCACCCGGTCGGGGGCCTGCTTCTCCCGGGTGAACCGGGCGGCCTCCGACTGGGAGTGCTCGCCCGGCGCGGGGCTGAGCCGTTCCTGCCCGGAGGCGGTGGAGAGGTCGATGCCGCTGGCCCCGCCGAAGCCGGCCAGGGCGCCTTCGCGCGACTGGGAACGCCGCACCAGGTCCGCCTTGTGCTGCGCCTCCTCCTCGGTCCGGCCGATGACCACCGACAGGTCGGTGACCACACGCAGGTCGTCGCGACGGCGCCCCGCAGCCTCGGCGGCGTCACGGGTCGCGATGACCGCCGCGGCCAGGGCGTCGGGGTTGGTGCCGTTCACGAAGACGGCTTCGGCATGGCGGCCGGCGAAGGCACGCCCCCGCTCGGAGGCCCCGGCCTGGTAGATCACCGGGGTGCGCTGCGGCGACGGCGGCACCAGCGAGGGCCCCTGCACGTCGAACAACTGCCCGTGGTGGTCGATGCGCCGGACCTTCGCCGGGTCGGCGTAGACGGTGTTCTCCTTGTCGTAGAGCACCGCGTCGTCGAGCCAGCTCCCCTCCCAGAGCTTGTAGGAGACCTCCAGGAACTCCTCCGCCCGGGCGTAGCGCACCGCGTGCCCCGGCATTTCGGAGAGGCCGAAGTTGCGGGCGGCGTTCGGCAGGTAGGACGTCACGACGTTCCAGCCGATACGGCCACCGGTGAGGTGGTCGAGACTCGCGAACCGACGCGCGTGGGCGAACGGGTGCTCGTAGGTGGTCGATACCGTGACGGCGAACCCGAGGTGCCGGGTCACGGCGGCCATGGCCGGGATGACGGTCACCGGGTCCAGCAGCGGGAAGTCGACGGCGCCCCGGACCGCGGGGTCGGGGGACTGCCGATAGATGTCGTACACCCCGAGCACGTCCGCGAAGAACACCGCGTCGAACAGACCTTCCTCGAACAGCCGGGCGCGGTCCAGCCAGAACGCGAGGTCGGTGAAACCTTCCCGTCGGCTACGGGGATGGGTCCAGGTACCGTGCGCGTAGTAGCCGACGCCGGTCATCTCGAAGGCATTGAAGATCAGGGGACGGTCGCGTTCCGAAATGGTCTGCTCCTTGCTGTGTGTCACCGGATACCACTGGTGGAGGACGAGGCGATGAGCCGGCGCTGGGTGAACAGCAGCAGGATCGCCGGAATGACGATGAGGACGAGGACCTCGGCGAACGCCTGCTGCGTATTGGACGAAAGAGGTCCGAAGTTCGACGCGATCGCCACGCTCGCCGTGGTGTTGTGGTTGTCGGAGATGATCAGGAGCGGCCACAGGTAGGAGTCCCACTGTGACACGAAGAGGATCATTCCGGAACCGATCAGCGCTGAGCGGCCCAGGGGGAGATAAAGGTGCCAGAACCGGCGCAGATGTCCGGCGCCGTCCATGTACTGCGCCTCGGCCAGCTCCAGCGGAACACCCAGGAAGGCCTGGCGCAGGTTGAACACGGCCAGCCCGTTGCCGAGCGCGGGCAGGATCAGCGCGGGCAGCCCGTTGGAGAGCCCGAGGTCGGAGAAGACCGACACCAGCGGGACCGCCAGCGTCTCGAACGGCAGCAGAAAGCTGCCGACCACCACCGCGAACAGCACCTTGGAAAGCCGGGTCCGCACCGCGACGAACCCGTACGCGGCGAGGGACGACACGACCAGCCCGCCCACGACGGTACCGACCGCCGCCGCGAGTGAGATGCCGACGGCGCGCAGGTAGCCGTCCTCGATCGCCGACCGGAAACCGTCCAGCGAGAAGGACCGGGGGATCAGGGTGTCGAGGACCGATGTGCTGCTGAGCGCCTCGGTCGGGTCCCGGAACGCCGCGACGACCAGCCACCAGATCGGGACGAGGAAGACGACCCCGGTGAGCGCGCCGAGCGCGGTCAGGCCGAGCCGCCGTACCCGTGTCTGCGCGTCCGCTGTCATTCGCGCTCCCCGAGCAGGGCGAACTGCACGGCGACCGTGGTGCCGAGCAGCACCAGCAGCACCACCATCTGGGCCATCGCCTGCTGTTGGTTGGAGTAGACCGTCGCGGTGCGGACGGTGTCGAACATCAGGGTCGATGTCGCGTCCGAGGGGCCGCCGTTGGTGAGCACCTGGATCGGGGCGTAGATCTGGAACACCCAGACCGTGTTGGCGACCAGGACGAAGAGCAGCGGCCGGCGCAGCAGCGGCAGAACCACGGAGCGGAACTCCCGCCAGGGTGTCGCTCCGTCCACCCGCGCGGCGTCGAGAACCTCACGTGGGATGTCCAGGAGGCCGGCGATGAGGAAGACCATCCAGTAGCCGACACCGCCCCAGGCGGTGATCAACGCGATCGTCGGCAGGGCCTGCGCCGCGGAGGTGTAGAAGCCCTGAGCGGGCAGACCGATCGCCTCCAGGGTCTTGTTGACCACTCCGGTGGGCTTCAGCGCCACCCCCCACATGACCGTCAGCCCCAGGCTGGGGATGGCGCTGGGCAGGAACGCCACGGTGCGCCACAGCCCCCGCATGGGCATCGTGCGGGTGTAGAGCCAGGCCAGGTAGAGCGAGCCCACCACGATGACGGGACTCGCCAGGACGACGAACCACACCGTCACACCGAGCACGTGCCAGAACGCGGAGCTGGCGAACAGCTGCCGGAAGTTGGCCCACCCCACGAAGGACCACGAGTCGCCGTCGAACGGGTCGACCTTCTCGAACGACGCGAACAGCGAGAGACCCTCGGGAGCGAGCCTGGTGAGGACCAGCACGGCCAGGGCCGGACCGGTGAAAGCCAGCAGCACACCGGTGCGGGCCCCGAGCCGGACCTGGCGGGTGCGACTGCTCACCTGTACTTCTCCAGGGCCGCGTCCGCCGTCGACTGCGCCGACTTGAGGGCCTTGGCGACGTCCTCACCGTTGCTGATGGACAGCAGCGCCGAGGTCAGCGCCGAATTCAACTCGTTCCAGCCGACGGTGGACACCCGCTTCTTGGCGATGCCGTGAGACAGCTGGTAGTTCACGATCTTCTGCGCGTCGGCCGCGCGCGGGTCCTGGAACGCCTCCTGCTGCCAGTACAGCTTCTTACCCTCGTTGTTGGCCGGCGGCGAGCTGGTGTCGGCATTGTAGGCAGCCGCTCCGGACCCCTTGAACACCATCGCCTTGATGAACGTCAGGGCCGCGTCCTCGTTCTTCGACCCCTTGTAGAGGCCCAGGGCCACGCCGCCGGCGTTCGAGACGGCCTTGCCCGCGGCGAACCGGGGCATCGGTGCGATCCCGTAGTCCAGGTTCTTGTTCTTGTTCAGCTCGGCGATGTCCCAGTCGCCGCCGATGTGGAACGCGGACTTCCCCGAGGCGAACAGGCTCGTGTAGACGCTGTTGGCATCCCCCTGGGGGCTGACCTTGTCCTTGTAGAGGTCGGCGTACCAGCTGAACGCCTTTGTCGCCGCTGCGCTGTCCAGTTTCGGGGTCAGGTTGTGCGAGCCCTCGGCTCCGTACCCGCCACCGAGTCCCTGGGAAAGGAACCATTGGTAGTACCAGCTGGCGATGCGCTCCCAGGTGATGCCGTACTCCGCGCCGGACTTCTGCGCCTTCTTCGCGTCCGCGGTGATCTGCTCCCAGGTCGCGGGCTTCGAAGGGTCGGACGACGGCAGCGAGGCGCCCGCCTTTTTGAGGAGTTTCTTGTTGTAGAAGAGGAATGAACTGTCCGACTGTTCCGGCGCGTTGTAGAGCTTTCCGTCGACCGTCGAAGCGGCGAGCGAAGCATCATCCAGCGCACCGAATTCACTCTTGAATACCGGGGTGATGTCGCGCAGGTAGCCGGCCGCCACGTAACGGGCTGTCAAGTGCTGATCGACGGTGATCACATCAATGTTGCCGGACTTCAGACGAGAAGGCAGCACAGTCTCGAAGTCGGCGAACGGAACCGACTCGTACTTGATCTTGATGTTGGGGTACTCGGCCTCGAACTTCTTGATGGTCGAGCCTATCTGCACATTGGTATTGGCCGCGTCCAGCCAGGTCACCGTAACCTTATGGTCCGGATTCACCAACCCGGAATACGACGGCAGCGTGGAGTCGGACGAGGAGTCCTTGGAGTCATTTGCGCAGCCGGCCACGGATGCGATCACACCCGTGACGACAACCGTTGCCGTCGCCCGGAAAACACTTCTTGACAGCCGATTCGACATCAAGCCTCCCAGAGATAGCGGACGTTAAGTCCGGGCCGGATCGTAGATGCCGATCAGGCCAGCAACACAAGCGGTCTCACCATCTGGAATGCGCGACAGCGGGCCGTCGGTCACTCTTGGGAAACGCGAGGTGTGGCGGTGATAACACGGGAAAGGTGGCGCGACATCCGTACCCATAGCCGACTTGCGCCCACGGCCGGCCTACGGGGGAGCCCACGCCGCCGCAGGGGAACACCCTGCCGTCGACGCGACGCCGAGCAGACAGCCCAACAGCCCGGTGGGCCACCAGGGGGGCCGCCCGGACAGGAAGCAATCACACACGGGTCGCGTGCCCCCGGCCGGCGAACGGGTGAGGATCCCCCGGCCCATGGGCAGGCGAAAGCCCGACGCTAGCGACAGAGCGCGCTGTCGAGCCTCTTGAAGTCCACGTGCCGGCGTCGCACCAGCGGAACATCCTTCATCATGACCATGAACCTAACCCCCCGCATTTCACCGCGTCAACGTATCCCAAGTTGCCCGTTACGTTCTTAACATTGGCGCAACATGACGCCTCTCGGTACCCATTCGAATGCGGAGTGTAACGACACGCGTCGAAATAGGCGGAGAACAGGCCGCCGCGGTAAGCGAAGAAGAGGCCGCCGCGCCACGTGGCACACCGGCATGCCCAGACCCGCCGAGGGCCGGCCACGGGCCCAAGCGGGCCCGGATCTACGCCGATTCGCGCGGCAGAACCGGTCCGCAGCCACGCCCGCACCGGAACCGATCTACGGCCAGAACCTCGCGTCCCGAGCGAATCTGTGCCGACGCCGGCGGCCGAGCCGGAGCCGGTCCACGGCCGACACCCAGCCGAATAGGTCCAGTAGATATTCACGCCGAACCGGTTCATACCTGCCCAACTCACACCCGCGCCGCAACCGGTCCACGGTCAGTACAGCCGGTCCGCGGCCGGTATCCGCCGAGTTGCCGGGGCGGCATGCTCCGCGCGCGTCCGCGTCGCGTCGTGCGGTCGCCGTCGAGTCCAGGACCTCCCTCGACGTCACCGTTCAGGCCGAGATATTCTCGATCTGCTCGCCGACCTGCGCGAGCAGGCGGGCCCGGCCCTCGCCGGGGTCTTCCACGACCTCGGCTGCGCAGCCGGGACCGACGACCGTGTCGCCGCGCCGTGCCAGGGTGAGCTGGCCGACCGGCGCGGCCCGCGAAGCCGTCGACCACCCCGCGCACGCTTGCGGCCGCGCCCGCCCGGGGCCGCCGCCCCACCCCGTGGGCGGCACCCGCCGACCGGGCCGGGTGCGAGGCCCTGCGCGTCCTCGCCCTGCCGCACGCCTGACGAATCGCAGAGAGGACCTCCATGTCCCGCACGCTCCACCTCGCCCTCCACCCATACGGTGTCGGCGGCCCCGCCCAGCACGGTCTGTGGAAGGACCCGCGCATCGAGAAGAACATCAGTACCGACATCCGCTACTACATCCGGCAGGCACAGGCAGCCGAACACGGCCTGTTCGACGCCCTGTTCACGGCCGACAGCCAGTTCGTCAGCGCCGGCTTCCCGTCGCACTACCTCAACCGGCTGGAACCGCTGACCATGCTGTCGGCCGTCGCCACCCACACCCGGCACCTCGGCCTGGTCGCCACGGCGAGTTCGACGTACAACTCGCCGTTCAACCTCGCGCGCCGGTTCGCCTCCCTGGACCACATCAGCGGGGGCCGCGCCGGCTGGAACGTCGTCACGGGCGTCGACAGCGGGACCTCCCGCAACTTCGGGCTTGACGAGCACCTCGACTACACCGCCCGTTACAGCCGGGCCCTTGAGTGCGTCGAGGTCGCCCGCGGCCTGTGGGACTCCTACGAGGACGACGCCTTCCCGGCCGACGTCGAGCGCGGCATCTTCCTCGACCCGTCCAAGCTGCACCAGCTCAACCACGAGGGCGAGCACTTCAAGGTGGCGGGCCCGCTCAACATCTCGCGCTCCCCGCAGGGTCAGCCGGTCATCTTCCAGGCCGGAGTGTCCGAGGAGGGCCGCGACCTGGCCGCCCGGGTCGCCGAGGGCGTCTACGCGCCGGGCGACACCTCACTGGAGCAGGCCCAGGAGTACTACGCGGACGTCAAGAAGCGCGCCGCGTCCTACGGCCGCGATCCCGAGCACATCAAGATCTTCATCCATGGCGATCCCATCGTCGCCGCCACCGACGAAGCCGCCCTGCGCCGCGAGCGAGAGATCTTCGAGGAGGACCACGACTTCGACCGCAGCCTCGCCCTCCTGGGCCGCTCCTTCGGCGCCTACGACTTCAGCACGCACGACCTGGACGCCCCGTTCCCGGACGTCGCCCACCTCGCAGAGAAGGGCGGCCGCACCGGCGCCGTCAAGCTCATCGCCCGCGCCAAGGCCCAGAACCTCACCCTGCGTCAAGTTGTGGAAACCGTCTCGGAGCTGCGCCGTTCGCCGTTCGTCGGCGCGCCGCAGACGGTTGCCGACGCCATCGAGCGGTGGTTCCATGCCAAGGCCTTCGACGGGATCATCCTCGCCTTCCGCGTCGAGGACGAACTCAACCTGTTCGTGGACGGCGTCGTCCCGATCCTGCAGAAGCGAGGCCTGTTCCGCACCGAGTACACGGCGGACACCCTGCGCGGCAACCTCGGCCTGCCCGTCCCCGCCAACCGCTGGACCACGAACACCTGAGCCAAGCGGGCCCCGGTGTCCGTGCCCGCGGACTCGCGCCCCAGGGCAACGTCAAGCCTGTGCTCCACGCCGTACCTGCCGGCCATCGCGCCGACGGGCCGCGGCCCACGCCCGCCTGATGATCACGCCTGGGCGGCGACGTCCGGCGGAGTGTCACACCATCGGTGTCCCGCACAGCTCTGGCAGATGACGGCGGGATTTGTCCGGCATCCTGCCGTCGTCTGTGTGAGGAGTCTGATCACGACGTACACCGGCACCGCCCGGCAGCCCGGGCCGGACCCGCGCCCCGCCCTGGTCGAAGCGGGCTGAGTGCCCGTCGGGCGGCCCGCAAAGCAGTGCCGCGAACGATTTCCGGCGTGGTGCCCGTCCAGCGAGGTCCGCCTCTTGGTGACCGGCAACGGCGCCATGTCCCGGGCCGTCTCGCATATGCGGTCCGGGACTACGAGCGCAATGCCGGGCACCGCGTCGGGGAAGGAGCCCACGGCACCAACGGCCGTACGGTCCCGTTCTGGCAGCGCCACGGCCGTACCCGTTCCAAGACCTTCCCGCGGCCGCACCTCGTCCTGGTGGGCCAGGCGGAGCACCTGCTCGGCAACCGCCGCCGGGCGCTCACCGCCGTGCACGGCATCACCGTCGCGGTGTGGGTGAACACCCTGCCCCGGCTGAACCGCGGCAATCCCTGGTACGAGGTCGGCGTCGGCGGTCGTCACGGAATACTGGTCGCCATGGATGAGGTCAAGATCGTCGTTGCCCATTCCGAGCGCGCGACCCTGCGCGTCGGCGACGTGTTCCTGAAGGTGGACGCCGATCAGGCGCGCGTCGACGTCGAGGTCGGGGCGATGGCCCTGGCGCCGGTCCCCACCCCGGAGGTCCTGTGGCGCAAGCCGCCCGTGCTCGCGATCGCCGCGGTTCCGGGGACGGCGCTCGGCCGCCTGGGCGAGCCGTCGACCGCGTCGCCGGCGGTGTGGGCCGCGGTGGGTGCCGCCATCCGGAAGTTGCACGACGCGCCGTTGCCGCCCTGGCCCGGCCGTCGCCTTGAGGAGTTGGCGGCGGATCTCGACAGCGAGTGCGAGTGGCTCGTGACGAACGGCGTCCTGCCTGCCGGCCTGGTCACCCGTAACCGCCAGGTCGCCGAGGCCGCGCTGCGGCCGTGGACTGCGGTGTTCACGCACGGCGACCTTCAGATCAGTCACGTGTTCGTCGACGGCGACGAGATCACGGGCATCATCGACTGGTCCGAGGCGGGCCGGGGTGACGCCCTGTTCGACCTCGCCACCTTGACGCTCGGACACGAGGAGCACCTCGGCGACGTCCTCGCCGGCTACGGCACGGACGTCGACCTCGACGTGATCCGCGCGTGGTGGTCGTTGCGAAGCCTGCTGGCGGTTCGCTGGCTGGTCGAGCACGGCTTCGACCCGACCGCGCCGGGCTGTGAAGTCGACGTGCTGCGATCCCGGCTGTGAGGCTGCGCTGGCCTCGACGCGCACGCGCACGCGGCCGCGGACCTGGCCGGGGCTGGGCTCGGGGTGCTCCTGGCCGACTGCTTACGAGTGTTGTTCGGACGCATCGAGCAGCCGTCTCCTGGGGCACGTCGCCTGTCCTCAAAGGTCAGGACAGGGTCGTCGGAGACGGCGACGCTCCTTCACGCAACAGCCCTGGGGAGCATCGTCGTTGACAGCGCCGTGCCGGTCAGACCGGGGAGGGCTGCAGAGCGACGGGCGGAGAGCGCCGGCCTTTCCCGAAGCTGCGCCGTTGCTCCCGGTCGATCTCGGGGTGCGCGGCGGCCACCGTGTCGACCGACGCCGTGGTGAAGGCCCCGGTTGCCGGGGCACGGCGGCATCCGGGCAGGCCGGCGCCGGGTGAGAAGGTCACTCCCGTGTGCCCGACAGCTCCACCGCCCTGCGGCGCAGGGCGAGGCCGGCCGCAGTGACCGTCGAGATCACGGCGAGCACCGCGCAGGCGCCCGTGACCGCCGCGAGCGTCGCCCACGGGATCTCGAGGGACGTCCGCACCGAGAGCAGGCCCAGCGCGCTCCACATGCCCACCATGTTGAGCCCGGCGACCAGTGCTCCCAGCAGTCCGCCGACCATGACCACCATCAGCGCCTCGGCGCACACCAGCCGCAGTACCTGCCACCTGGTGGCGCCGGCCAGCCGCAGCACAGCCAGCTCGCGGGCCCGGTCGGAGGTCGCCATGACCATCGTGTTGGCCAGTGAGATACCGGTGTAGAGGAGAGCGATCCCGAGGACCAGGAAGAAGCCCGTCCGGGTCGTCCGGTTGGTCTCGGGGTACGTCGCCCGCATCCAGGCGTCCCTGGTGAGGACCTGCCCGCCCGACGCCCGCACCGCCTGACGCAGACCCGCGGCCACGGTGCCCGCGTCGGCACCGTCCGCGAGGCGTACGTCGACCCGGTCGACGGGCGCCGCGGGGGAGTTGCGCGGGGTGACGTAGACGCCGTTGTTGCCGGTGCCGCGGGTCATGACCGCGGCGATCTTCAAGGACTTCCTCGTGCCGTCACCGAGCCACACGTCCACCCGCTCGCCCACGGTGTGTTTCTCCCACTCCTCGTTGACGATGATCGAGTCGTCGTCCAGGTCGCTCACCTTCCCCGCGGCGAGCGGGAGACGCGCCGTTGCCGCGAGCGGTTCCGGTTCGACGGTCCTGGCATCGGACCTGATGAGCGCCACGCCGTCCTCCAGGACGTACACGGCGCTCGACGAGCCGGCCGAGACCTCTGCACCGGACACGGCCCGAAGCCGCCGCAGCGTCGCCTTGTCGAAGCCGGCGTCGCCCGCCGGAGTGACCACGAAGTCGGCGGCCGTCTGCTCGCGCACCTCGGTTGCCTTCGCCTCGTCGAGGGTGGCGGTGGCGCCCAGCAGCGAGCCCGCCAGCGCGACCGTGACCAGCACGGGCGCCGCGACGGCGGCGGTACGGCGGACCCCGGTGGCGGCGTTCTCCCGCACCAGCATCCAGCCGGCGCCGGGCAGTTGGGCCGGCAGCCAGGCGATCAGCCGGACCAGTGGCCGCACCAGCAGCGGCGCGAGCAGCGCGACCGCGGTGATCAGCAGCATGGGCCGGCTCACATAGGTCTTGCGCTGCAGCAGGTCGCCCGGGTTCGTCACCAGGGCCAGGGTCAGTGTCACGGCGGTGGTGATCAGCAAAGCCGCGCCGAACAGCCAGCGACCCCATGTCATCGCCCGGGTGTCGACGGACGCCTCGCGCAGTGCCTCGGTGGGACCGGTGCGACCCGCTCGCCAGGACGCGGCCAGCACGCCGCACAGGGCCACGAACAGGCCCGTCCAGAACGCCATGTGGTAGGGCCAGGTGTAGTCGCCGATGGTGAACCAGCGGGGCGCAAGGCTCTCGGCGACCGCCCACTCGGCGAGCTTCGGAGCCCCGTAGGAACCGAGCACACAGCCGGCGCCCGAGGCGAGCACACCGACCGCGAGCGCCTCGGAGACGACCATGCGGCGGATCTGGCCCGGGGTCGCCCCGGCGGTGCGCAGCAGCCCGAACTCGCGGCGCCGCTGGGCCACCGCGAACGCGAAGGTGGAGGCCACCACGAACACCGACACGAACCCGGTGACGCCGCCGGCCGTGCCGAACATGGCGTTCATCGCGGTGAGGGCCTCGCTGTCCCGGTCGGGGTCGGCGTCGGCGTACCGGCGCGCGTCCCCGGTGAGGACCTGGACGCCCTCGCTGCCGCGCACCGCCTCGCGCACGGCCGCCGCATCGGCGTCGACCACGAACTGCAGGCTGCGCGGCGACAGTTCGGCGGCGCGGGTGTCGGTGTAGAACACGGCGTTCTCGAAGCCGAGTCCGGCCACGGTGCCGACGACGCGCACCGTGCCGCCGTCGGTCCGCACCCGGGTGCCCGGACGGGCCCAGTCACCGCTGACGACGACCTCGTCCGCGGCCTCGGGCGCGCGTCCGGTGTCGAGTTCGTACGGCGCGAAGGCCGCCGTGGACCAGGGGTGGCCCACCAGATCGGCGGGCCCGCCCTCGGCCCTCACGGCGAACGAACGGTCCTGGACGACGGCCCCGAGGCGCCGCAACCTCACGACCGCGTCGTCGGGCACGGCACGCGGCTGCGCGAGCTTCTGGGTGCGGTCGCCGATCGAGGTGGGCACCTCAAGGGTGTCCTGGCCCTTGACGACGACCGGCGCGGCGGTGAACCGCTCCGGCCCCCGGTCGGGTGCGTCCCGCGAGGACGCCAGGGCCAGCCCCATCACGGCGATCAGCGCCACGCCCAGGGAGAGGGCGACGAAACTGCCGACGAAGGTGACCCAGCGGGTGCGCAGGGTGCGCAGCGCGGTGCTCAGCACGGCGCCGCCTCGAGCTTGCTCATGCGCGCCGCGATGTCCTCGGCAAAGGCGCCGATCAGCTCACCGTTGACACGGCCGTCGACGAGGAAGACGACGCGGTCGGCGTAGGAGGCGGCGACGGGGTCGTGGGTGACCATGATGATCGTCTGGCCGTCCCGGTCGACCATGCCACGCAGCAGGGTCAGTACCTCGCGGCCGGTCTGCGAGTCGAGCGCGCCGGTCGGCTCGTCGCCGAACAGCACTTCGGGGCGGGTGATCAGGGCGCGGGCCAGGGCAACCCGCTGCTGCTGGCCGCCGGACATCTCCGTGGGGCGGTGCCGCGCACGGTCGCCGAGTCCGACCTGATGGAGCACCTCGCGCACCTCGGCCTTCTTCGGGCGGCGGCCGGCCAGCCGCAGCGGCAGGGCCACGTTCTGCTCGGCGGTCAGCGAGGGCAGCAGGTTGAACGCCTGGAACACAAAGCTGATGCGCCCGCGGCGCAGCAGGGTCAGCTTGGTCTCGCTCAGCGTGGTCAGCTCCGTGTCGCCCACGGTGACCGAGCCCGACGTGGGCCGGTCCAGGCCCGCGGCGCACTGCAGCAGGGTCGACTTGCCGGACCCGGAGGGGCCCATCACGGCGGTGAACGTCCCCCTCGGAAAGGCGAGCGATACCTCGTCGAGGGCGGTGACGGATGTGCCGCCCGAGCCGTACCGCCGGGTCACGGAGCGCAATCGGATCGCGTCATTGGGCATGTGTCCCCCCACCAGTACCTGCTCCCTTGGCTCGTTGGTACCTCCACGAAACCGCAGAACCCCCTCGTGACGCAGTACGGCGGGAACGAGACCCGGGGTAGGGCCAGACCTACCCCCGATACGGACCCTGGACCGATGGCAGCGGACCGGTTCGGTCACCTACGGTCATGCCCATGCACCCTCGACATGTGTGGCACGCGATGTCCCGGCCGGGCTTCCTGCTGTCGGCCTGGCCCTTGCGCTCCGCCGCGTATCTGCTCACCGGTGTGGTGACCGGTGCTGCCACCCTGGTGGGGCTCGTCGCGGTGGCAATGGTCTGCGGTGCGCTTGCCATCGTCTTGGTGGGTTTGCCCCTGCTCGTCGTGGTCGCTCTCAGCGGGATCCCGGTGGCCTGGGTGGAGCGGCGCAGGCTACGCCTGATCGACCGCAACCCGGTATCCGGCCGGCACCAGGTGCCGGCCGCGCCGGGGCTGTGGGCTTGGCTGACCACCCGGCTGCGTGAACAGGCGACCTGGCGGGAGCTCGGGTACGCGTTGCTGTTCGCCGGGGTGCTGTGGCCGGTAGATGCCCTGGTGGTCACGGTCGCCCTGCTCATCCCGCTGTCCCTGGTCGCCACCCCGCTGCTGATGGCCACGGTCGGCGACGGCCGCGAGGCGAAGGTGCTCAAGCAGTGGACGGTCACCACCTGGCCGACCGCGTTCGGCGTCGCCGTACTGGGGCTGCTCCTGATGGGTCTGGGCGCTTACGTGCTCGGCGCCACGGCGGGCGCCCGCGCCGGGCTGGTCCGGCTGCTGATTGCCTCCGGCGAGGGCGAGCTGGGCGCCAAGGTGGTCGAACTGGCCCGCTCCCGTGCCCGGTTGGTGGATGCCTTCGAGGCAGAGCGGCGCCGTATCGAGCGTGATCTGCACGACGGTGCCCAACAGCGCCTGGTGGCCCTGACGATGGCCCTCGGGCTGGCCCGCCTCGATGCCCCGTCCGGCCCGCTCGCCGACCAGCTCACCAAGGCCCACGAGGAGGCGGGCAAGGCGCTCGCGGAGCTGCGCGAGCTGATCCACGGCATCTACCCCAAGGTCCTCACGGACTACGGCCTTCAAGCCGCGGTCGCCGACGCCGCCGACCGCTGCGTGGTCCCCGTCGACGTCGACCTGGAACTGCCGGGCCGCCCCACCCAGGCGGTCGAGTCCGCGGCGTACTTCGTGGTCTGCGAAGCGCTCGCCAACATCACCAAACACAGTGGGGCACACCGCGCGCAGGTGAGCGGCGGTCATGGCGGCGGACGCCTGTTCCTCGAGGTGCGCGACGACGGCTGCGGCGGCGCGGACCCCTCGGCGGGCAGCGGCCTCATCGGTCTCGCGGACCGGGTGTCGGTCCTGGATGGCAGACTTGCCCTGACCAGTCCGCCGGGTGGACCGACTCTGTTGCGTGTGGAGTTTCCTTGCGAGTTGACCAAGTCGGCCGATCGCTGCGCGTAGTGCTGGCCGAAGACAGCGTGCTGCTGCGGGAAGGGCTCATCGGCCTGCTCAGCCGCTGCGGCCACGAGGTGGTGTCGGCTGTCGGGGACGCGCAGGCACTGATCGCCGCGGTCGAGGAGCATGCCCCCGACATCGTGGTGACGGACGTACGGATGCCGCCCGGTTTCCAGGACGAGGGCCTGCACGCGGCAGTGCGGCTGCGCGAGAAGCGCCCCACACTCCCGGTCCTGGTCCTCAGCCAGTACGTGCAACGGACGTATGCCGCCGAACTCCTGGACTCCGGCGACGGATCGGGCGTCGGCTATCTGCTCAAGGACCGGGTGGGCCAGGTCGAGGAGTTCGTGGAAGCGCTGCACAAGGTGGCGGACGGCGGGACGGTGGTCGACCCCGAGGTGGTGCGCCAGTTGCTGCGCCGCCGCCGCGATCCGCTGGAGCAGCTCACCCCGCGCGAACGCGAGGTGCTGGCCCTGATCGCCGAAGGCAAGTCCAACAGCGCGATCGCCAAAGAACTCGTGGTGTCCGAAGCGGCGATCGGCAAGCACATCGGCAACATCCTCACCAAGCTGGACCTGCCTCCGACGGACAAGACCCACCGCAGGGTCCTGGCCGTCCTCACCTACCTGCGGGCCTGACCCGACCGGGACGCACCGGGAGCACCGTACGGTGTTCATTGCCGCCTGCATGCCGCGTCCGCTCAGGGATGGCACGGAATGCCCGGCTGGGCAGGCACGTCTTCCCTCACTTCTCATCTGAGGAGCAGCGGGCCAGCCCGAGCAAGGGCGCCATTCGAGCTACTGGCACACCACCGCAGCGACGCGACAGACGTTGCCTCCCAGAACCACGGCCACGGCACCGTGGGGTATCCGGGGGCGTCGGGCCGAGGAAGATGCCGACACCGGAATGCCGATCACCTCACCCGTGGCGGCACACTCCCTGGCCTGCTCGGCAGCGATGTTGCGCGGATGGTCTGTCGATATTTGGTCTGCGTCACATGTCGCGAAGTATGGAGTTCGACACGCTCTTCCTCGCGAGCGCCCCAGACTCGCAGGTAGAAACAGGGCCACGCATACGCCGCTGCGCAGCTCGCTGCCGGGCCTGCCCGGCACGGAGCCCACTTTCCAACTCCGGAAGGACGCCGTGCCGTTGATGACCTTCACCAACGAGCCGACAGCGACAGGGCGCGAGAGCGTCATAGTGGCCTGCTCGGCAGCTGGGGCGGCGGTGACACTCGGAGGGAGGCTTGTTGGTGTGCAGTCCTGGCGGGTGGCCCGCCGTCCGGAGGGGCACCGAGTGCGGGGCATTCCCGCTCGGGCCCGGTGCGGCTTCGGGACCTACTTCCCTGGAGAGCTGCGGCGCGTCGAACACTGGATCACCGAGTACCGGAACGCCGACCAGCGGCGCTGGGTGCGCGTCGACACCGAACACCTCGGCAGGACATATGTCGGGCATCCCGAGGATCTCGCTGTGGGCGAGTTCCTGACCGGCGGCGAAGCGTGGGTTCAGTACCGCCAAGGTTTCGTTGATCGGGAAGCTGGAAGAGCAGCCCGCAGTGATGGCCGGTCAAAGGTGCGTCGTGGGCCCTGCCCCTACAACGAGGTGGCCGCGTTGCGCCTGCGGCCCAGCCGCACGCGGACGAGCGCGACAGCCACCACCATTACGGCCACCAGGGTGGACAGGACCACCTGGTCGCGGCCTCCGCCCTCGGACGTGTCGGTCAGCATGTAGCCCAGCACGAAGGTGATCAGGGCGATGGTGACCCAGGTCAGGTAGGGGTAGAGCCACATCTTGACGATCAGATTCTCCGGCGCTTCCCGCTGCACGATCCTGCGCATCCGCAGCTGCGAGAAGCAGATCACCAGCCACACGAACAGGGCGATGGCGCCTGATGAGTTGAGCAGGAACTGGAAGAGCGTGTCGGGCCACAGGTAGTTGAAGGCGACCGCGACGAAGCCGAAGACCACCGAGGCCAGGATGGCCGTCTGCGGCACGCCGCGTGCGGTGGTGAGCCCGAAGCCGGCCGGGGCGTCGCTCCGGCGGCCGAGGGAGAACGCCATGCGGGACGCGGTGTACAGGCCGGAGTTGAGGCAGGACAACACGGAGGTCAGCACGATGGCGTTCATGATCTGGGCCGCGTGGGGGATGCCGATCGAGCTCAGTGCGGCGACATACGAGCCGTCCTTCAGGATCGCCGGATCGTCCCAGCGCAGCAGCGACACCACGATCAGGATCGAGCCCAGGTAGAACACGGCGATCCGCCAGATCACGCTTTTGGTGGCCTTGGTGACTGCGCCCTGCGGGTCCTCAGACTCGCCGGCCGCCAGGGTGACGATCTCGCTGCCCATGAAGGAGAAGACCACCATAAGGACGCCGGTGAGGATCGCCCCCGGACCGTGCGGCAGGAACCCGCCGTGCGCGGTGAGGTTGGAGAAGCCGGTGACCGGGTGGTCCGAGCCGGGCAGCAGGCCGAAGATCGCGAGGGCGCCCAGCGCGATGAACGCGACGATCGCGACGACCTTGATGCCGGCGAACCAGAACTCGAACTCGCCGTAGGAGCTGACGGAGGCCAGGTTGCTGGCGGTCAGGACGATCATGACGATCAGTGCCCAACCCCATTGCGGGACCGCCGGGATCCAGCCGGAAAGGATCGTTGCCCCGGCGGTCGCCTCGACCGCCAGTACCACGACCCAGAAGAACCAGTAGAGCCAACCGATGGTGAAGCCGGCCCAGCGGCCGAGCGCGCGGTCCGCGTAGGCGGAGAACGAGCCGGACGTGGGGTTGGCCGCGGCCATTTCACCCAGCATGCGCATGACTAGGACGACGAGGACCCCAACGAGTCCGTAGGAGATGAGAATGCCAGGGCCCGCCGCGGCGATGCCGGAGCCGGAGCCGACGAACAGGCCGGCGCCGATGACACCGCCGATCGCGATCATCGACAGGTGGCGGTTCTTCAGCCCTGCCTTCAAGCCGGATTCCGCGTCGGTGCTCTGGTCGGTCATCACCGGGTCTGCGGCAGGCCGAGGGAGACGTGTGGTCATCTAGACTCCATGGGGGAGTGCGGACGAGGGCAGTCGAGGACATGTGTCGGAGGGGTCGCGAGTTGCCGTAAGGGCATAGCGAGCCGCGCCTTGCCCGAGGCTGAAACAGCAGGTACAGGGCGGCTGACAGGAAAATAGTTCACCACGATCAGAAAAGACAAGGGTGTCCGTCGGTCGTTTTCTTCGTGGAGCCCAAGTGCCCCGGGCACCCGCCCACACCAGAGGCTTGTTCGAGTGCTCGCCATGCTCTAAGTTTTCGGGCACCTCGGAACCGTGCCGCTTCGCGCGCCGGCCACCGTGCTTCGTCTCCCCTGTCCCGACCTCTGTGGGAGCCGCTGTGCATACCATTACGGCGTGGTCGCGAGGTGCGCAGTCGCCCCGGCCTCCGCGGCCTGCTCAGCAGGCCGTTAATGTGGTGCCGTGGTGAAGGCAGCAGGCAAGTTCGGCCCCTACAACCAGCCGGGTCCGTCGCGGCCGGCTTCGGCTGCCGGGGTGCAAGAAGCTCGTGTCCTGCCCGGCAGGGGCCAGACGGGATCGGAGCTCGTCCGCTCGAGGATCGCCCTGCGGGTGCGCCTGCGGTCCGTGTCACCGGGAGACCGGCTGTCGGACGCCGGCGTCCTCGCCGAGGAGCTGGGGATCAGTGAGATCACCGTACGCCGCGCGCTGGAGGGAATGTGCCAGGACGGCCTGCTCGACCGCCGACGAGGCCGGGCGGGCGGGACCTTCGTCGCGCCGGGCTGGGACACGGTTGTCGCAGTGATGCACGACGCCGCGGAGGCGGACTCACTGGACGCCTTCCACCTGCTGCTCGAATGCGGTCTCGTAGCGCACAGCGCCGGCGAGCTTCCAAGTGGCCAACTGGCGGGACTGCAGGCGCTGGTGGACGAGATGGATCTGGCCGTCGACCCGGCACGACTACTCGAACTGGAGACGCGCTTCCACCTCGACCTCGCGGAGGCGCTCGGCGGTGCGGGAATCCGCGAGGTCGCCGCAGACCTGCTCGGTCGACTGTGCCTGCTGCTGCCCGCTCCGGCACCCGCGGTGCTACGGGCGCAGAACCGCTGCCACATCGAACTGCTCGCCGCGCTCGGCCGCGGCGCGATGGACCCGGCCGTGAGGGCGGTGAAGAAACACAGGCATGCCCGCCCTGACTGACGCCTCTTTGCCGCCGACCGAGTGCCGATACCCCTGCGCCGCCCTTACGCCGCCACACCACAGAAGGAGCTGCCGCCATGCCTGATCCTGGAGCCTCCGGCCCGTCGTCGAGGCCGGGACCCGTCGGCGGCACCCCCCAGCGCCTGCATGCCGGCGTTCTCGGAATGGCCGACATCGCCGCCGCCACGATGGCCAACGTCGGCCCGGCCATGAGCTTCTTCTTCGGCTTCGCCTTCCTTGCCGCCACCGCGGGCATCGCGTCCCCGCTGACGATCGTCGCCGCAGGCATCGCGGTTGCGCTGCTGGGCAACACGCTCGCCGAGTTCTCCAGGGCGCACCCCTCGGCGGGCAGCTTCATCACCTTCGTCGGCAAGTCGTTCGGACCGGTCAGCGCGGTGACCACGGCGCTGCTGGCCGGGCTCGGCTACATCATCGCGATGGCCTCCGTCATCGCGATCTCGGGCGGTTTCGTGCAGATCAGCCTGCACCACTACACCGGCGTCGACATTCCGTGGATCATCTGGACGCTGCTGCTGACCGGGCTGTCGGTGGTGCTGATGGTGCGCGGGGTGGTGGTCTCAACCAAGTGGGCCGGTTACTTCTTCGGCGTAGAGATGCTGGTGCTGGTCTTGGTCTCGATCGCGGCGATCGTCGAACACCGGGGCCACCTTTCCGCCGACCCGTTCCTGCCCGGGCACGTCAGCCACGGCCTCAAGGGCCTGGCAGCGGGCTTCCCGGTGGCGGTGTTCCTGTTCATCGGATGGGAGAACTCGGCGGCGCTGGCAGAGGAGACGGAGAACCCGCGGCGCAACGTCGGCCGCGCCGTGTTCTTCTCCGTCGCGATCATGACCGTTAGCTACGTTCTCTTCTCCTACGCGACGGTAACCGGCTTCGACTACGACATGGACAGGCTCGGCGACGCCCGCATCCCCTTCATCGACGTCGCCCACGACACACTCGGCGCGCTGGCGTTCCTCGCCTACGTCGGAGGTCTGACCTCCACCCTCGGCGTGCTGATCGCGGGCATCAACTCCCAGGCTCGCCTGGTGTTCAACGCCGGGCGCGAGGGGCTGCTCCCGTCCTTCTTCGGCTATCTGCACCCCACCCGTCGCACGCCGACCAACGCGATTGTCACGTTCACCGCCACCTCACTGCTGATCATCGGCGGGTGGGGCCTGAGCCATCTGCTCGGGGCCGACGGCGGCTCGATGAACCCCGTGGTCTTCTTCACCGAGTGCTCGAGCCTGGGGGCCATTCTGATCCTGCTGGTCTACCTCGCGTCCAACATCGCCCTGCCGTTCTACTACCGCAGGTACCGACCGCAGGAGTTCCGCGTCGTACGGCACCTGGTGCTGCCCGCGATCGGCGCCCTGGTCATTCTGGTTCCGCTCTACTACCTCGCCAAGCCCGGACAGCCCGCGCCGTACAGCTGGTTCCCTGTCGCGGCGCTGGCCGCCATGCTCGCCGCCATCGGCTACGCGACGCGCCTGGTACGGCGCGACCCGAGCCTGGCCGAACGTGTCGGTTCCATCGTCGCCGACGAGGAGTGACGGCTCCCGCCGGGCGACTGACTCCCGGCGTGTGAGGCAGGAGAGTGCCCGCGAGGTGTCGGGAGGCTGGTGGTGTTGTTTCTGCTGCCCTCGTTGCAGTGTCCCGGTCCTTGGCTGCCAAGGCGGTCAGGAAGGTGTGGGCGAGCATGGCCAGGGTGCTGTGGCGATAGCAGCCCACAGGCCGGTTCAAGACGGTACGGCACCACCGGGGCCAAGGGCGACAAGGGCGACCGGCACGCACTGGCGGACATGGTCCGACGCGCACGCACTGGCGGACATGGTCCGCATCGACTGCGCCCAGCCGCGGCCGGCCGCCGGGGACAGCGACCAAGCGCAGGCGCTTCGCGTGTCGCCCGGGCACGCCAGAGCCCGATCTGGGAGCGTACCCACACCTTCCAGCGGCTGCGGAACACGCTGCGCGAGTACTTCCCGGCGCGCTGACCGCCTACGCCACCTGCAACTGACCAGCACCAACGCGCTGGAACCACTGATCAAGGCCCCCACGCCCGAGGTGCCGGCGAAGCAGACCAAGCAGCAGATCACCGCAGTCCTGACCCGGCACCGCCGCCGCAACCGAGACCAGAAGGCCGCCGCGCTCCAGGCCGCGCTGCGCGAGCCCCGTCTCAGCACCGCAGCCCCGGTAGCCGCCTACGGCCCCGCGGCCGTCGCACACGCGAGGCTTCTGCTCGCTCTGAACGAGCAGACAGACGTACGGGGAAGAGCAGGTAAGGGCGCATCTTCTCGCGCACCCGGACGCTGAGATCCACCTTGTCGATGCCCGGCATCGGCACGCTCACCCGGCGCCCGGGTGCTTGTCAGTTCGGGGACGACCCCACCCGCTAGGCCTCCGCAAAGGCCGCAAGAACTACGCCGGCACCAGCCCGATCACCCGTGCCTTGGGCAGGACACGCACTGTCCAGGCGCACTACGCACGCAACGACCGCCCGGCGGACGCCCTCCACAAGCCGGTGTCCACGGCCCGCACCCTCAATGACGAGACCACCGCCTGGTCACACCCACGCAACCCTCACCACCGCCGCTTGACATCCCAACGCCATGGGATCGTGCGACGCGGGTCGCGATCACGGCTGCCGTGGGGGCGTAGTGGCCGCAGCCTTCCGACCGGACTGCGGGAGCATACGCGGGTGGGCGGGATCGCGGACTGCCTCGGCCAGGTCGAGGCCGCACAGATCGGCCGCGACCTGAAGATCGCGGCCACGCCGCTGGGCATCGGCGTCGTGGGGCCGTCCGGGACCGATGGCAGAGAGGAAAATAGTTCACCGGGATCTAAAAAACAAGGGGGTCCGGGGGGTGCATATCTCGTAGTGCCCGATGCCGCCGAACGCGCAGTGGCAGCGCCGTGACGTGGGGGCTTGTCTAAGTGTTCATCATGCTCTAATTTTTCGGGCATCGCGGAACCGCCTCACCCCTCGCGGCCACCGCGTCCTCCCCCGTGTTCCGGCCCTCGTGGGCGCAACACCGCCGCATGGCGGCGAGAAGGCGGCCTCTGCGCCGGCGCGGAGGCTGTTTTCCTGCTCTGGCACGGGATGCCAGACGTGTTCGGGAAGCGCGCGGACCGCGTGGCGGACCGGCTCGGTGACCGGATACCCGACCGAGAAGGTGTGGACGACACGCTCGGGAAGGCCAGGTGCGGGACAGGCATGTCTGGGCTCCTACGGCGCTGTCGGTGCGGATGAGGATGTCGGTGCCGTGGCGGTGGGCGTCGGGGGAGTCAGGGCCATGTCTGTCTTCCGGTACGAGGAGCAATGACCATGAGTGCTAACAAGGAGGCCGGAATGGAAAGCGGGATCTCCCGAAGGAATGCGTTGCGCCTGGGTGCCGCGGTGGCTGCGGGCACCACGGCTGTGTCCTCCGCGGGGGTGGCTGCTGCCGACAGCGCGGCTGTGTCCTCCGGGCGGGTGGTTGATGCCGACTCCGCTACCCCTGTCGCGCCGGGCGGTGGTCCCGGTGCGAGCGAGCGCGAGTGGGACACCCCTGCATCATGGCAAAAGCCGGAGCCGGTCGACCTGTTGGTGTACAACGGGCGGTTGGTCACGGTGGACCACCGTTTCTCCATCGAGCAGGCGATGGCCGTCCGAGACGGGTTGATCGTCGCCGTAGGCCCTGATGCGGACCTGCGGAAGCGCTTCACGGGCAGCCAGGAGATAGACCTGCGCGGACAGACCGTACTGCCCGGGTTCAACGACGCCCACTCGCACGCCAGAACGTTCAGTCACCGGTCGATCGGTGACCTCCAAAGTGCCACCTCGATCAAGGCGATGCGCGACCTGCTCGCCGCGAAAACGGGCGAGCTGGGCAAGGGCAAGTGGATCACCGGGTCCGGTTACGACGAGACGATCTTTGCCGAGGGACGCAAGCCCACCAGGCAGGACCTGGACGAGGGCGCGCCGGACAACCCGGTGCACCTGTACCGCCAGGGCGGCCACAGCTCGGTCGCCAACAGCCTTGCCCTCAAGATCGCCGGCATCGACAAGAACACCCCCGACCCCAAGGGGGGCAGAATCGAGCGCGACGAGAACGGCGAGGCGACCGGTGTCCTCGTTGAGACCGCAGGTGACCTGGTCCATCAGCATGTACCGAGCCTCGGGCCGGAGGAGGAACGAGAAGGCACAGTCGCCGGACTGAAGTCCTACCTGCGCCTAGGCATCACCAGCTTCACGGACGCAATGGGCAGCGTCGACACCTTCAAAAAGTGGCGTGCGATCTACGACGAGCTCGGCGCCGACCTCCCTCGCGCCTCCTACTACGTCACCTGCACCACGGACATCCCCGCCGGCATCAAGCCATTTGAAGGTGACGACCGACTGCGCGCCGTCGCACTCAAGGTGTTCGCCGACGGCGGCTTCACCGGTCCCGACGCGCGCCTGACCCTGCCCTACAAGGGGATGGGCGACGGCGCGTTCCACGGACATCTCAACCTCACCCCTGACGAGTTCCTCCAGATATTCAGTCGCGCAACGGACACGGGCTGGCCCGTTGGTGTGCATACCGCCGGTGACGGCGCCGAGGGGATCGTCATCGATGCGTTCGCCAAGGTCCTCTCCGAGAGGCCCCATCTCGACATTCGCCATCACCTCATGCACTTGGAAGTGCCGCTGCCGGACGAGTACTACGACCGCATGGCGCAGTACGGTATCGGTGTGGTGCAGCAGACCAACTTCCTCTGGAGCCTGGAAGGTTTGTACGACGACTACCTGTGGCCCGTCGTCCGGAGGAACGTGGCACCGGCCGGGAGACTGATCGAGCATGGCGTCACCCTCGCCAACTCCTCCGACGTCATCCCGAGCGGTCCGATGACCGGGCTCTACACGTCCGTTACGCGGCGCGGTCGCAGCGGCAAGCGCTACGCCTACGAGGAGGAGCGCCTCGACCTCAAAGACGCGATCCGCGCCTACACGATCGCCGGTGCCTACCAAACACACCAGGAGGACGTGAAGGGTTCGCTCGAGGCGGGCAAGTACGCCGACTTCATCGTGCTGTCTCACGACATCTTCCGCGTGCACCCCGACCATCTGCAGGGGGTGCGGGTCAACGAGACGTATGTGGGCGGCAAGCACGTCTATAGCCGTCCGGAGAAGGAACGTCCATCGACCAAGGGACGCGAGGCGACCATGCCGTCCGGTGGGCGAGAGGGCGGCCCGGAAGAGTTTGTCCTTACCGGTGAGACGTTCTGACCCGAGCCGTCGTGATCGCAGGGGAACTGCCGGCCCAGGGACACCTGGACACACAGCGGTGACCCTGGACCGAAGGCTTCCGGCCGAAGCCAGTGGGGGATCCGTGGCCGGTGGATCAGCCTGCTGTGCCGGCCGGGCACGCCTCGCCACGGCGGCCTGAGCACAGGACTGCTGCCGAGAGGACCTGCCACGGACCCGCACCATGGGACTGCGTACTCAGGTGGGGCCTGACCTGCAGGTCAGGCCCCACTCGTCGGCTCTGAGGGCTTGGTGGGGAGGACACCGAGGGGCCCGGCCCGAGCCACCACCCGCCCGCGGCCGCCGAGGCGGACGAACACGGCCAACGGCGGGTTCGCCAGCCGGTGCCCTGGTAACTCTCCGCGACCGCTCCCCAGGATCTGTGCCAGAGCCCAAAGCTCGTGAACATCCACCCGACCAAGGATCTGGGGGCCTCCCAAACCCGTTGTCCCGTCTCTGTCGATCTGGCCTCTGCCTCAGATGATCTGGTCCGATTCGCCCGCGGTCTCAGGTGACCTGGTTCGCCTGTGTGTCGCGGCTTCTCAGCCAGGGCTGGTCGGCGGTTCGGCAATGCCGATGAAGTTGCCGGCCATGGTCCGGAGGTGGACCGACCACCCCAGCGTTGTGAGGTCGTCGGTGAGGGTCTGGGCATCGTGGAATACCTTCACGATGCGGTACTGGCTGCCGTCATCGAGTCGGCGCAGTGCCGCCGGGGCCGGCTGGTTCGCGAGGACTTCCTCGCATGCCGCTGCGGCAGGGCCGTCGTCGATGAAGATCGCTTTGCCGCCCGGTGCGAGCGCGGCGGCGACGGTGTTCCAGAAGTCGGGCAGCCGTGTCGGCGGGACATGGGAGAGCCAGAAGGCGAAGAACACGGTGTCGTAGCGTCGTGGCGGCTGCCACTCGAACAGGTCGGCCTCGACGAACCGGACGGTGGGGGATGCGGTGCGCGCACGGGCGAGGGCCAGCACTTCGGCTGCCGCGTCGACAGCCGTCACTGACCGCGCCCGCGCGGCGAGCCTCGGGGTCCACTGGCCCGTTCCGCAGGCCAACTCCAGTACATCCCCGGCAATCGGGAGGTCATCGACGGCAGCCAGTAAGTCCTGCAGGGCTTCGTACTCTGCGTAGGGACGGTCGTATTCGGCCGCGCCGGCCCGGTAGTAGGCCAGCTGCTCTGCCAGGAGAGCGTCGTCATCCATGAAGGTTCCTCTCGTCCGGGTTCGGTCGAGGCCGATCACGCTCAGCGCGCCGACTTGGTTGCCGCAGACACTGTCGTCCTTCACCCTCGGGCAAGGTCAAGAGCCAAGAGGGCCTGACCAGATCAGCTGAGACATATCGCGCGATCCCGGCGCCGCTGCGTGCTGCTGCCGACAAAGTGAGCGAGAACGCGGAGCAGACGCGGGCTTGCCGAGGGCGGCACATACACAGGTGAAGAGAGCGACCACAGCTTCGGCTCGGGGGAGCAACGACGCTGGTCACCGACTGACACCACGTCACCGCGACCATCTTCGGGAGAGACCATGGACGCCACTGAACTCGACGCGGCCTCCCGTGATCTGCTCGACGAACGTCAGGCCGGTCTCCTCGTCCCTGCCGCCGGCACGGTGGAGAGCCGCCGGTGGAGCGCCACAGCCCTCTGCTCGCCGAATTTGCCGGCCGACCGCGCCGCGAGCCACGCGGCACCCGCGGCTCCCGGCGCCGAGAACAGCACCGGCCCCGGCCAGCGCTCGGCCAGCGCCTCCTGAACGGCGGTCCTGACCGGCCCGGGAGAGGTGAGTACGCTCCCCGCCAGGACGATCGGCGTACGGTCGGCGGGTGTTCGGATCTCGCCGACGGTGGCGACCAGCCGGAGCGCGGCCGTCCGTGCGATGTCACGGGCCAGCGGATCCCCCGCTTCGGCGGCCTGGCTGACCAGCGGGGCCAGACGGGCCAGTTCGGGGGCCGAGCGGTCGTATGCCGAGAGCACGAGTCTGCGAGCGGTCTCCTCAGGGTCCGTCACATCGTAGGAGTACGGCGGATCCGTCGCAGGCGCGGCAGGACCGGTGGCCAGCACCGCTGCCGCCACCAGCCGGCTCAGCGGTCCCGGAGGACGTGCGGCGCACAGTTCCCGGACGGCGGCGCGCATGGCCTGTCTGCCGAGCCAGAAGCCCGATCCCTCGTCACCGAGGAGCCAGCCGAGTCCGTCGGCGCTGCGCACCGGCTTCCGGTCCTCGATCCGGGCGGCGATCGCTCCCGTGCCGGCGATGAGTACCGCCCCGTCAGGTTCCGGGGTACCCGCGGCGAACGCCACGACGACATCGCCGGTGACCTGTACCGGGCAGGTGAGTCCCGCCTCGCGCCAGGCCTGCCGGAACGACTTTGCGACGTGGGGGTCGGTCAGCCGGCCCGCACCGGCGATGCCCATGACCGCTGCCCGGACCGACGCAGCGTCGACGCCGGACAGCGCCGCGCGGACCGTCGACCCGACCGAATGGGCCGCCACCGGCGGCATCTGCGTGTTGGGGTTCGCACCGGGTCCTTCGGCGTAGCCGGCACGTTCGCCGGCGAGGGTGGCGACCAGGGCGCGGGAGGCGGTACCCCCGACATCGATGCCGAGTACGAGTGCGTCCGAAGCGGCCACGGCCGACCTCCAGGGTCTAGCTAGGGGAGCGCGGCTCATCGTCGAGCCGGGTGGCACGTGATGGCAAGAGGCGGGGTGAAAAATGTTCTCCTCGTTGACGCTTGACCATCACTCATAATAATTTTTACCGCACCGCGCAGACTGTGAAAGGAATGTTCGTTGTGACCGCAGCCTCAACTTCCTCGTCGCCCCTACCCTCGGGCGGCGTGCTGGGCCGCATACGGGCGGAGCGATCCTCCCTGCCCGAGGCTCTGCAGCGGGTGGCAGAGCAGATCCTTGCCGACCCCGCCGGAGCGGCACTGGCCACGATCGTGGATCTCGCCGAGCGCAGCAGTACCTCGACCGCCACGGTGACCCGCTTCTGCCGAGCGTTCGACTTCGGCGGGTACGCCGGGCTGCGAGTGGCGCTGGCAACCGAGACCGGACGGGCCGACCAGGCCCGCTGGGACCTGGACATCGGCCGGGAGATCCTCCCGGCCGACCCTCTCGACCGGGTACTGGGGATCGTCGCCTCGGCCGCCGGCCGGGCGGTCCAGGAGACCGCCGCACAGCTCGATCTGGACGCGCTGGACCGGCTCACCGGGGCCCTCGCCCAAGCGCGGCGTGTCGAGGTGCTGGGGATAGGAAGCAGCGCGACCGCCGCGTCGGAGCTGGTCTTCCGGCTTCAGCGCATCGGCGTTGTCTGCTGGGCCCGTTGCGACGTCCACAGCGCGCTGACCAACGCCTCGCTGCTCGCGCCGGGCGACGTGGCCATCGGGCTGTCGCACAGCGGGCGTACCCACGAGGTCGTCGAGGTGATCACCGAAGCGGCGAGCCACGGCGCGACGACCGCCGCGGTGACCAGCTTCAGCCAGTCGCCGCTCGCCGAGGCCGCGGACATCGTCCTCACCTCGGCCCCGCACGAGACCACTTTCCGGCCGGAGGCGCTGGCCGCGCTGCACTCCCAACTCCTTGTCCTCGACCTGCTCTATGTGGCACTGGCGCAGCGGACCTACGAACAGAGCTCCGAACGGTTCGCGGTGACCGCACGAGCCGTCAGCGGGCACCGGCTGCCGACGACACCCCCGGCCGGTGGCAGGCGGCAGGGCGGCCGGCGCGGCACCGGTCCCGGCCTGCGTGATGAGGCGCCACCGACCACCGACACCACCACGGAGGATTGATGAGCATCAACCAGCATGCCTACGTCGCGGAACTCATGAAGACCCTCGCGCAGGTGACCAGCTGCCAGTCGGCGGCCGTGGAGAAGGCCGCCGATCTCATCGCCGAGTCGATCACCGCCGGTGGCGTGCTCCAGGCGTTCGGGTCCGGGCACTCCGAAGCGCTCGCCATGGAGGTCAGCGGCCGCGCCGGCGGCCTGGTGCCGACCAACCGGCTCGCACTGCGCGACATCGTCCTCTACGGCGGCGAGCCGGCCGACGCGCTGCACGCCACGAACCTCGAACGCACCCCGGAAGTGGCGCACCGCATCTACGCGCTGGCTCCGGTACAGCCCGGCGACGTGTTCGTCATCGCGTCGAACTCCGGAGTCAACGGCGTGGTCGTGGAACTCGCCCGGCTGGTGAAGGAGCGCGGCCACGGCCTGATCGCGATCACCTCCATGGAACACACCCGGCGGATGAACTCGCGTCATCCCTCCGGGCAGCGCCTGTACGAGATCGCGGACGTCGCACTGGACAACGGTGCGCCCTACGGTGACGCCGTCCTTGCGCTGCCCGGCGGCGGCGCGGTCTGCGCCGCCTCCTCGGTCACGGCGGCCGCCCTCGCCCAGATGGTCGTCGCCGAGGTGGTCGACCGGCTGATCAGGGCAGGGCAGACCCCGCCCGTCTACCTCTCCTCCAACATCCCCGACGGCGACGAGCACAACGACCGGCTCGAAGCGCTCTACGCGGGCCGGATCCGCCGCGGCGCCTGACCGGAAGCGACATCGCACGACCGCAACCGCGCGAGGCACCGACCGAACAGAACACGAGGCACCGACCGCAACAGCACGAGGCACCGACCGAACAGAAGGCGAGAACACCACCATGAGAAACCGACCCGCCTCGCCCACCCGCCGCGCGGTACTCCAGCGCGCGGCAACGGCCACCATCCTGGCAGGATCTGCGGGCGGCCTGCTGTCCGCCTGTGCGACCGGCTCCGGTTCCGGCACTGCCTCCCCGGCCCCGAAGGGGACCGTGAGCAAGGACAACCCGCTCGGCGTGCCGGCCGGGAAGCCGCTGGAGGTCGTCGTCTTCAAGGGCGGATACAGCGACGAGTACGCCAAGTTCGACGAGGGGCTGTACACGCAGCGGTACCCCGGGGCGAAGATAACCCACCGCGGCATACAAACGGTCGGGCAGACCATGCAGCCGAGGCTGGTCGCCGGAGACCCGCCGGACGTCATCGACAACACCGGCGCGGGCCGGCTGGACCTCGTCTCACTGGTCAACGACAAGCAGCTCATGAATCTCGCCCCGCTGCTCGACGCACCCTCGCTCGACGACCCGTCGAAGACAATCAGGGACATCCTGCTCCCCGGAGTGGTGGACACCGGCACCTTCGACGGCACCTGTTACACCCTCAACTACGTCTACACCGTCTACGGGATCTGGTACTCCAAGCCGCTGTTCGCCCGGCACGGCTGGCAGTACCCGCAGACTTGGGACGAGATGATGGCGCTCTGCGCCGAGATCCAGAAGACCGGCCTGGCCCCCTGGACCTACCAGGGCAAGTACCCCGAGTACATGAACGACCCGCTGCTCAGCATGGCCGCCAAGGCAGGCGGCATGGAACTGATCACCGCGATCGACAACCTGGAGCCCAACGCCTGGCATCAGGAGGGGATGACGGCCGCGGTGGAGGCGATCCACGAGATCGCCGCCCGCGGCTACATCATGCGCGGATCGGACGGACTGACGCACACCGAGGCCCAGACCGCCTGGGGACAGGGCAAGGCGGCGTTCATCCCGTGCGGCTCATGGCTGGAGAGCGAGCAGAAGGGGGTGACCCCGGCCGGATTCGACATGGTCGTCTCACCCACGCCCCGGCTCTCCGCCGCCGACAAGATGCCGATGACCGGTATCGAGGGTGGTGCGACGGAGACCTTCTTCGTCCCGGCGAAGGCCAAGAACCCTTATGGCGCCATGGAGTTCCTGCGCATCATGCTCTCCCGGACGGCGACCAGGAAGTTCGCCCAGCTCGCCAGCGCCCTGCCCAGCGCGGTCGGCGCGGCCGACGGCGTCGCCCTGTCCAGCGGTCTGTCCTCGGTACGCGACATGGTCAACGCGGCCGGCAAGGATGTCTTCATCTTCAACTTCGGCGGCTGGTACGCCCCGATGGCAACAGAGGCGGCCGGCGCCACCGGTGACCTCCTGACCAGACGGATCAAGCCCGCCGAGTGGATCAAACGCATGCAGAAGGCCGCCGACAAGGTCGCCAGGGACTCTTCCGTCAAGAAGTACAAGCGCTGATCGGAGGCGATCATGCGCTACGGCAAGTACCGCTTTCTCGCAGGCTTCCTGCTCCTGCCGCTGGCTCTCTACTCGGTGCTGGTCCTCTCCCCGTACGGCCAGGCGTTCTACCTGGCCATGACCGACTGGCGGGGTGTCTCCGCCCAGCGGAAGTTCATCGGAGCGGACAACTTCGTGCGTCTGGCCCACGACCCGATGTTCTGGGCGGCACTGCGCAACAACGGCCTGATGCTGCTCGTCGTGCCGCTCACCACCGTCACCCTCGCCCTGGTCCTCGCCTCGCTGCTCAATCTCGGCGGGCGCGGACGGCGGGCAGCCGTCGAAGGTGTGCGCGGAGCGGCGGTCTACAAGATCGTCTACTTCTTCCCACAGGTCCTGTCGGTGACGGTCGTCGCCGTACTCTGGAATTTCATCTACACCCCGAACTCCGGTCTGCTGAACGGGTTTCTGAACGCCATCGGGCTCGGCGGGCTCACCGATTCCTGGCTCGCCGACCCCGGCGTCGCCCTGTGGGCGGTGATGGCCGTCATGGTGTGGAGCGCGGTGGGCTTCTACGTGGTCCTCTTCTCCGCGGCCATGCAGTCCATCCCGCGCGAGGTCCTGGAGGCGGCGCTGCTGGACGGAGCCGGCCCCCTGGCGACCTTCCGGCACATCACGCTGCCGCTGGTGTGGGAGAACGTCCAGGTCGCTCTGGTCTACCTGGGCATCCTCGCGATGGACGGCTTCGCGCTCGTGCAGATCATGACGGTCGGGCCGGGTGGCCCCGACAACTCCACCGAGGTCCTCGGCCTCGGACTGTGGCGCAACGCCTTCACCTACGGCCGGTTCGGTTACGCCTCCGCCCTCGGCGTCTCCATCTTCTTCTTCACCCTCACATTGGCAGCGCTCACGCTCCGGTTGTCCCGGCGCGAGCGGATCGAGTACTGAGAGGGCCACCCCATGGCGACCGTCACCAAGCGGCCGTGGCCGCCGCACACCGAGGCCGGCCCGGCACGCCCGGGCCGCCCCGTCCGGACCCAAGCCCCGGCCAGAACCGGCCTGTTCCGGCCGTTCTCCCACGCCTTCCTTGCGATCTGGGCGATCCTCGTCACCTTCCCGCTGCTGTGGGCTCTGCTCAGCTCGTTCAAGACCGACCGGGAGATAATCACCAGCCCGTGGGGCCTGCCGGGCCGGCTGCACCTGGACAACTGGGTGCGGGCCTGGACCCACGCGTCCATCGGCCGGTACTTCCTCAACAGCCTGATCGTGGTGGGCGGCGCGCTGGTGCTCACCATGCTGCTCGGCGCGATGACCGCCTACTGCCTGGCACGCTACGAGTTCCCCGGCAACCGGCTGATCTACTACCTGTTCGTCGGCGGGATGACCTTCCCGGTCTTTCTCGCGCTGGTCCCGCTGTTCTTCATCGTCAGACAGTTGGGCATGCTCGGCACCTTCCAGGGGCTGATCCTGGTCTACACCGCCTACGCCCTGCCGTTCACCGTGTTCTTCCTGACGGGGTTCTTCCGCACCCTGCCGAAAGAGGTCGCCGAGGCGGCGTTCGTGGACGGGTGCTCGCACACCGCCGTGTTCTTCCGGGTGATGCTGCCGATGGCCAGGCCCGGACTGATCAGCGTGGGCATCTTCAACTTCCTCGGCCTGTGGAACCAGTACCTGCTGCCCGTGGTGCTCAATCCCGACGAACACCACTACGTACTCGCCCAGGGCCTGGCCGCGCTCGCCGTCAGCCAGGGGTACCGCAGCGACTGGAGCGGGCTGTTCGCCGGCCTGGTCATCTCGATGCTGCCGGTGCTCATCGTGTACGTGCTGTTCCAGCGTCACATCCAGGCCGGAGTGACCGGCGGGGCACTGCGATGAAGAGAGGAACCAGATGAAAGCGAGTGACCTGCGCGACCGCGCCCGGGGCTGCATGCTCGGGCTCTCGGTCGGCGACGCGCTGGGCCGGCCCGTGGAGACCCTGGAGCCGGCGCAGATACGCCGGCAGTACGGCCGGCTGACCGAGCTGCTGCCCGACGCCGACGGTCGCTACGGCGGCACCGACGACACCGAGTACGCCGTGTTCGTCGTGATGCTGCTCTCCGAGCACGGCCAGGCACTGACCTCCGACGCGGTGGCCGACGCCTGGAGGGCCGCACTGTGCGGGCGGGAGACCCTCGGTGTGGCCGGATTCAGCGAGCTGGGCGCCGTCCTGGCGCTGCGGCGCGGACTGGATCCGCCCCACACGGGCCGGCACCGGCACGCCTGGAGCGACGGACTGGCCATGCGCGCCGCACCGTACGGGATCTACGCCGCGGGCCGGCCGCTGGAGGCCGCCCGGCTCGCCGAGGTCGACGGCACGGTGACCCACGACGGGGAGGGCATCCTCGGCGGCCGCGTGGTGGCCGCCGCCGTGGCCGCCGCCATGACCGTCACCTCGCCCGGCGAGGTCGTCGAGGCCGCGCTGGCCACGATACCGGCGGACAGCTGGACGGCCCGCGCCACCGGCAGGGCCCGCGCCGCGGTGGCGAGCGGGGCCCGGGGCGACGACCTCACCGACGCCCTGCACGAGGCGGCCGTACCGCGCCACTACGACTTCAGCGACCTGGCACCCGAAGCCGTGGCGCTGGCGCTCGGCGCGTACCTCGCCGCCGACGGCGATGTCGAGGAGTCGGTGGTGACCGCGGCCAACCTCGGCCGGGACGCCGACACGATCGCGGCGATCGCCGGCGCGATCGCCGGCGCCGGCCAGGGCCTGGCCACGATCCCCGCACGGTGGGCGGACCGGATCGGGCCGCTGAGCGGTCTGTGCATCGACGCGGTGGCCGGTGTGCACCCCGCCGAGGCCGCGGACCTGCTGTGCGAGGCCGCACTACAAGACGGGATGTGGACACGATGACCACGATGACGGAGCATCAGACGACCGACCGGGTCCGCGGCGCCCTGGTCGGCCTGGCCATCGGCGACGCGGCCGGCTGGCCGGCCGGGTGGCATCGCTCGCACCGGCTGGTCGAATGGACCCGGCGGGCGCGGAACAACCTCGACCGGTTCGCCGAGGACCACCGGCTGACGACGCTGCCGGTGCCGTTCGCCCTCAACCAGCCCGTCGTGCCGCTGCGGCTGGGCCCCGGGGACGACGCGGAGTGGGCGGCGTTCACCGCGCTGGCCCTGCTCGTCCACGGGCGCCGCGATCCCGACGCCGACCGGGCCGCGATCACGTCGGCGTGGCTCGACCTCGCCGCCCGCACCGGTGAGGAGAGCATCTGGGCGCGGATCTCGGTGCGGACGGCGCTGGACAACCTCAACCGCGGACTGCGCCCGCCGGCCAGCGGACACGACAACCCGCACCACTTCGACGACGCCGCCGCCGTACGCGCGGTCGCGATCGGCGCCCGATACGCCGGCGATCCGGCCGCCGCCACGGCGGTCGCCGCCACGGACGCAGCGGTGACCCAGTCCGGTGACGGCGTCCACGCCGCCCGGGCGGTCGCGGCCGCGATCGCTGTGGCCTGCGATCCGGCGGGCGACCTGCCGGCGGTGACGGCTGCCGCGCTCGCCGAACTGCCCGCGGTGAGCGCCGTGGGCCGCGAGGTCCGCGCGGCCCTGGCCCTGGCCGCCGAAGCGCGGGGAGCGTTCGCTCTGGCCCCCGCGCTCAGCGACGAGGTGACCGATCCGGTCTACAGCTACGGCGTGGCCGCCTCGGACACCCTCGCGGTCGCGTTCGCGATGGCCGTGGCCGCCGACGGCCGGCTGACCGAGGCCGTCCCCGCAGCCGCCTGCCTCGCCCGGACCGCGGACTCCGCCCCGGCACTGGCCGGGGCCTTGTGCGGGGCGCTGAACGGTTTCACCGCGCTGCCCGCGGCCTGGACCGCCGTCGGCCGCCGGCTCGAAGGCTGCTGCCTGCCGGACACCGCGGGGGTCGATCTGGTCGATCTCGCCGACCGGCTGAGCGCTGCACCGTCCGCCACCGCATCGCCGGTCGTCGCGTCGGCCGCACAAAGGGGCTGAACGGTGCTGCGGCCTCCGGCCGCGCTCGGTCGCGGCCCGCCCGATGCACGACCCGCAGCACGACCCCTCCCCACCCGGCACACGCGTGCCCCCGTCTTCGAGTTCCATATCGCCCGGACCCCGGCGGCCACCCTCTCGCACGGCGTGACCGTGACACTCGGCTGCGCCACTGGGCGCGCAGGGGTGCCGAGCGACACCCCTTCCCCACCCCTGGACAAGGAAGGTCGTCATGCTCAGAAAACTCGCGGTCGCGGCGCTCTCCGCGGTCGCCGTATGCGCCACCCTCATCGGCCCGGACCCCACCACAGCCTCGGCCGCCGACAACGCCCACCGCGGCACATGGGTATGGCAGGGGCTGGACATGATCCAGAGCACCTCGGCCCAGGACGCGTTCTTCGCCTTCGCGGCGGCACCGCACGGCGACAGCTCCTTCAAGCTCACCACCGTCTACATCGCCACAGGCGACACCTCGCTCACCGACACCGCGCTCACGCAGAAGTTGCGCGCCTTCAACCGGCGTGCCCACAGCAACGGGATGAAGGTCGAGTACCTCGACGGTGACAAGACCTGGGTGGTCAGCAGGGCAGCGGCCGACAGCACCGGCGTGGACCACTGCCAGAAGGTCGTCGACTTCAACGCGGCGAGTTCCCCGTCCGACCGCATCGACGGGGTCCACTACGACATCGAGCCGCACACATTCGACGACGGCTCCTGGACCACGGACACCGGCGCCGGAACCGACGCCTACAACGACACCTACGAGGACAATCTCGTCCATATCCTGAGGACCTGCCACCAGATGGGACTGGGCGTCACCAACGACACCCCCGACTGGTACGCACATGACGTCCAGGACATCTGGAACGCCTACATGGCCGGCGGGGTCGTCGACTACATCTCGGTCATGAACTACCACAACACCGTTGACCAATGGATGAACGGTTACTTCGGCGTCGGCGGCATCAACCAGGACATCGCCCTGGACACCGGGGGCCTGGCCATGACCTTCGGCGCCGAGGTCCAGCCCGACCCCGACCTGAAGGGCATCTCCTTCGCCGAGTCCGGCTACCTGTGCATGAAGCAGGCATTCGACCTCTCCGGCCAGACCTACGCCACCGACCCGAAGTACTGGGGTGTCTCGGTGCACTACTACCAGCCCTTCTCAAACATGGCCATGGGCTCGGGCTGCTGAACCACAGCACTCGTTCGCGGATCACCACCAGGCACCATGCGGAAGGAAGCGACATGAGCAACACCGGCATCACCTCGCGAAGATGGCCCGGCGCACTCCTCGCCGTGCTGCTCGCGCTGGTCATGGGCGTCGCCCTGCCAGAGAAGGCGGCACACGCGGCCGACACGACGGTCACCATCGCCTCGGTCCACACCGGCGACCGGCTACCGGTCGGCACAGTGCGGGTCTCCGGCAGCTACACGAGCGCATACGACCTGAAGATCTTCCTCAACGGCCGCGACACCGACCGGGTGCACACTCTCGACCCGGAGAACGACGACACCGGTAGGTGGTACTACGATCTGGACACCCGCGTCTACGACGGCACCTTCGAGATCGCCGTCCAGGGCACCTCAACGGCCACCCGTTACGGCGTCAACTCACCGTGGGTGCAATTGAGCGTGAACAACCCCAGGGCCGCCAAGCCGGACGTCACCGTCCTCAGCCCGTCCGAGGGCACGCGGATCACCGGCGTGACGCCGATCCGGCTGGGCGTGCAGGGCCGCAACGCCATCTCCGCCGTCCACGTGCGCGTCAACGGCGGCCCCTGGCAGCGGGCCGTCGCCGACGGCGACGGATACTCCTACCTCTGGGATCCGCACCCGCTCGGCAACACCTTTGCGAGCATCGAGGCGCGCGCCACCGACGTACGGGGCAACACCGGTTACAGCACGAGCACCTACGTACCCGTCGGCAACGCGCAGCCGAAGCCGGTCGTGCGCACCCCGCAGGACCGCGCCATGTGGTTGTGGGAGGAGTCCTCCTACAACCTGGTCCACAACAAGGGTTCGCGCCGGGTGCTCCAGTCCCTGGCCGACTACCAGCCGACGTCGACGTCCCGTCCGGTCAGGACCCTCTACTTCGGTGTGGCCCGCGACGGCAGCACCGACATGCTCAAGGACCTCAGGCCCCGGACGCGGGACCTGCTCTCCTGGGCGCACGCCCACGGTTACCAGGTGTTCGCACTGATAGCCGGCGGCACCCAGCCTCCGGCGCTCGGCGGCCTGGCCCGCTTCCGGAACGTCGCCGTAAAGGAGATGGAGAAGGTCCTCGACTACAACCTGTCCTCCGCACCCGATGAGCGCTTCGACGGCCTCAACGTCGACATCGAGCCGTACGTCCTGGGACCGGAGTACGCGACCGGGTCGCCGTCCTACCAGACCCAGTGGCTGGACACCCTGCAGACACTGATCGACCGGCGGAACGCCTCGGGCACCGGCCTGCAGTTCGGGCCCGCCATGCCGGTCTGGCTCGACACCGAGACGGTGACCTGGCACGGCCGGACCGAGACCATGGCGCAGCACTTCCAGGACATGTCCGACTATGTGTCGCTCATGGACTACCGCGACTCCAGCGCTGCGATCGTCCAGGACGCCTCCACCGAGATCGCCTATGCCGACCAGATCGGCAAGCCGGGCTCGGTCCTCATCGGGATCGAGACCATCGACCTGGTCGCGGCCGGCGGCGATCCGTCCTGGGTCACCTTCCACGAGGAGGGGCGGACCGGGCTGGAGACTGAGGTCGCCAAGGTGGACGCGGCCTACGCGGACGATCCGGGGTACGGCGGCATCGCCATGCACCACTACGACTCGATCATGGATCTGCCGTCCCGGTGGGGTCCGTCGGCGCTCTACCCGCCGATGCCCTCCGACAGCACACCACCGACGCCGGTCAGCGCGCCGCCGACGGCGAAGACCGTCGACTACGGCAGTGTCGACGTGAGCTTCGGCCGGTCCTTCGACGACTCCGAGGTGCACCACTACAACGTCTACCGGTCCACCCGGCGTGACTTCACACCGGGTCCGGCCACCCTTGCCGGACAGACGCACGGACTGCGGTACACCGACACCGGTCTGCTGGCGAACACCACGTACTACTACCGGGTGACCGCGGTGGACACCAGTGGCAAGGTGGGGCCGGCGTCTGCGGCCACTTCGGCACGGACCGAGAGGACCACGCTTCGCCCGATCGTCGTCGACCGGCTGGACGTCACCCGGGATGCGACGACCGGTGTCGGGCATGTGTCCCTGAAAGTGGTCGACCTGACCACCCGTCGCGGGCTCACGGCGTCGGTGGGCGGACGGTTCACCGAGTCGGCCGGCCAGTACGTCACGCTCTCCACCGATACGGACGGGCAGGCCGCCGGTGCCTCGATCCCGCTCACGGCCTTGACCGGAGCGGTGGGATTCCAGGTGCACCGGATCGTCGCACCGGGTTACTACTGGGCATCGGCGTACGACACCTCGCACGGCACCGAGGTGAACTGGTAACCACTGCGGGCCCCACCACCGCCTGCGTGCAGGTGCTCCTGCACGCAGGCACCCGCGGGTCCCCTTCCGGAGCCCGTGCGGGCGGCCTCCGGAAGGGGACTCATCGGTCGTTTCTCCGGGAGCGGGAGCAGACAGCGGCCTTGACATGCCTTGTGGAAAACGGAGTTGGGCTGCGGCGGAAGCCGCGGTCACTGCTCGCGCAGGCCCCACGGAGACTCGTGGGCGGTGAGCAGGTCCAGGAAGGGCAGGGGCGGGAAGGCCTCCGGGCCGAGCACGCCGGTGCCGGCCCAGGCACCGGTGGCGATCAGCTCCAGGGCGGTCACCGGGTTGAGCGCGGTCTGCCAGACCACGGCCTGGCTGCCGTACTCGCGCATCGACCACTGGTTGTCGACGACGTGGTAGAGGTACACCTCGCGAGGTCTGCCGTCCTTGACGCCCTTGACCCAGGTTCCGGCGCAGGTTTTGCCGTGCATGCGCTCGCCGAGTGTGGCCGGGTCGGGCAGGCAGGCGGCGACGACGTCACGCGGGGAGACCTTGACCGGACCGTCCTGCGACCGCACGGAGACCGGTTCGGTGCGGTCAAGACCGAGCTGGTGCAGCACCTTCAGCGTGTTGATGAAGGCGTCCCCCAGACCGTACTTGAAGGTGACCCGCTTGGCGTCCACCCAGCGGGGGATCAGCAGCACCTCCTCGTGCTCGACGTTCACACACTCGACCGGGCCGATGCCCTCGGGGAAGTCGAAGACCTCCGGCTCGCTGAACGGCGGCGTGGTGAACCAGCCGCGCTCGGACTCATAGACGACGGGCGGGTTGAGGCATTCCTCGATCGTGGTCCAGATGCTGAAGGAGGGCGCGAAGTCGTAGCCGTCCACGGTGAGGTTCGCGCCGTCCCGGACGCCGATCTCCTCGATCTCGTCGAAGAGTTCATCGGCCGCGTAGCGCGCGAAGACGTCGGAGAGGCCGGACTCGACGCCCATGCCCACCAGGGCCAGGCGGCCGGATGCCTCCCACTCCTTGGCCCTCGCGAACTGCTCGTCGCCGAGCCGGACCCCGCACACCTCATAGGGGCGCTCCGGGTGCGGGCGGGACAAAGACATCGCCATGTCCAGATAGTGGGTGCCCGACTCCAGGGCGGCCTCGAACAGCGGCATCACGAAACGCGGGTCGGTGGCGTTCATCAGGACGTCGCAGTCGTGCTCGGTGAGCAGCGCGGACACACCCTGCTGGTCAGAGGCGTCGACCCGGGTCGCGGCGAAGCGGGGGTCGTCCACGGCCGCGACCGCGGCCTCGGCCCGGGCGAGGTCCCAGTCGGCCACCACCATCCGGTCGAAGAAGCTGCGCCGGGCGGCGATCCGGGTGATCGCGGTCCCCACGCCGCCGGCCCCAACGAGCAATATACGCATGTTCGTTCCTCTGCAGTCGTCCGTCGGTGTCCGTCCACGCCGGATGCGTCCGGCGCGGTGTGCTACGAGCCAACCGGCGAGCCACCAGTAAGGTCAATGCTGTTGGCATAAGTCTTGGAGGAGGACCGATGGCGAAGCAGATGATCGGCGCGGCCCCGCGCCGCCGACGGCGCACCCGTGCCGGGGTGGTGCTGTCCGAGGAACTGATCGTGGACACCGCGCTGCGGATGCTGGCCGAGCACGGCCGCGAGGGGCTCAGTGCGCGCCGGCTGGCGACCGCCCTCGACATCGACCCCAGTACGCTGTACCGCTACTTCCCCGGCATGGACGACCTCACCCTGGCAGTCGGAGACGCCCTCATCGCCCGTGCCCTCAACCAGTGGGCGCCGGACGGGAATTGGGAACACGACCTGCGTACTCTGGGCCTGCGCATCCACCGGGCCTACCTCGACCACCCCCAGGCGGCGGTGCTGACCGCCAGCCGCGTCAGCGGCCGCCCGCACGAGATCGCCGCGGACGAGATCATCCTGTCGCTTCTCCTGGAAGCGGGCTTCACCCGTTTGGGGGCCGTCCGGATCTATCACGTCTTCATCGACCTGTGCCTGGCCTTCGCCGCTCTCGACGCCGCCGCGGCCGCCCTGCCCGCGAGCAGCCGGGAGGCGGACGAGGCCATGTGGCAGACCACGTACGCCCGCCTGCCCGCCGCGACGCATCCCGGCATCGCCGCCACCGCCGACCTACTGGTCGCGCACATGGCCGACAGCGCTTTTCCGCGTGCCCTGGACATGTTCCTCCACGCCGCGCGCAGGGAGCGTCCTGATGACGTCCTCGCTCCGGATGCGGCGGCGACCGGGCAGGAGGCCGGGGACACGGACACCGGCACACCGGAAAGCGGGGGAGCTGACCGAGTGCCGGACCGCCAGCTGTTTCTTTTGGTGGATGGGGCGACCGGAGCGGCCGTGGACGGGCTTGTCGAGCAGATGGCGCCGCAGGAGCTGTGGGAGCTGTTCCGCAGCGTGGTCCCGCCCACCGTCGTGACCCGCCCCCAGGGCGGCGGGCGGCGCCGGGCCGGTGATCGCGAGACTCTGGCGGCAATCCTCTTCGCGGCCGCCTCGGGGTGCGCCTGGCGAAAGCTGCCCCCGGTGTTCGGGCCGTCCTGGCAGACGGTCTACCGGCGCTTCGCCCAGTGGGACCGGGACCGGGTCTGGACACGCCTGCACCGAGCCGTCCTCGACGCGCGACGGGATCAGGGCGAGTCGGACTGGTGCCGACGTGCTGTGGGTGCGGTCGTCGCACGGGCCGCAACGTCAACCGAGCCGTAGCCGGCCTCGGTTCCCTCCGGCCCGATGGGGCACCGCCGGTGCCGGCCCCAGCCCGGGCGTCGCCACAGCCGCCGCAGTCGTGCGCGCGCCGGGTCCGACCGGTCCCCGCATCCAGCCTCCCGGGCGGCCGCCGTCAGTGCGAGCTGCGAGGTCAGCCGGCATCCCGAGAGCCGCGAAGCACCGACTTCGGCGCGGAGCCGCGGGAGTTCGACGGTGAGGCCGACCATGTACACCTGCTCGTGTACTGTCCCGCCCTCGGTCGCACTGCTCACGCTCGTCGCAGCCTCAAGGGCGTCTCCGCCCGACGCCTGCGCCAGCACTTCCCCGACCACGTCAACAAGTACCTGCGGGGTGAACACTTCTGGACCCCGTCCTACGCCGCCGGTTCCTGCGGTGGCGCACCGCTGGCCGTGGTCAAGGAACACATCGAGAACCAGAACGCCCGTACTGAGCGCGGCTTCAACCGTGGGAGCCTTTACGGAGCGACGCGGCGTCGCTCCGCGACGCCCGGCTCAGGATGCAATTCGTCCCGGGTCTGAGGACCAGGGGTTCCATGCAAGATCAGGCTGAAATCAGGAAGTCAGGGGAGAAGCGCTTTGAACGGGGAGAACGACGGGGTCGAGCCGCTGGAGGCCGAAGATCCCAGATGGATCGGTCCGATCCCGCTGCTCGGCCGGCTCGGGGTCGGTGGCATGGGGCGGGTCTACCTCGGAGTGCATGAGGGCCGGTACGCGGCGGTCAAGCAGGTGCTGCCGTTGCTCGCCGAGGACGAGGGGTTCCTGCGGCACTTCGGGCACGAGCTGGACAACCTGTCCCGGCTGCCCGCGGACGCCACCGCTCCGCTGCTCACCAGCGACCGCGACGCCCGGCCGCCATGGCTGGCCACCGCCTATGTACCGGGGCTGACCCTGGCCGAGGTGGTCGGGCTGCACGGTGGGGGACTGCCCGCCGAGTGCCTGTGGCTGCTGCTGCGGGAGGCGGCCTCGGGACTGCGGACGGTGCATGAACTGGAGATGGTGCACCGGGATCTCAAGCCGTCCAATGTCATGCTGACCCTCGACGGCGTTACCCTCATCGACTTCGGGGTCGCGCGTGCCGTCGATCAGAGCCGGTTGACCAAGACCGGGATGGTGGTCGGCACGCCCTCCTACATGTCGCCGGAACAGGCGTCCGGGGCACGGCAGTTGACCAGTGCAACCGATGTGTTCGCGCTCGGCTCGCTGCTTGCCTACGCGGCGGGCGGACGGCCTCCCTTCGGGGACGGGTCGGGGTTGGACCTGCTGTACCGGATCGTGCACGACGAGCCCGATCTGGCGGCGGTGCGCGCGGTGGACGCCGAGTTCGCCGATGTCGTCGCCGCCTGCCTGGACAAGGACCCCGAGGGCCGTCCCACCGCGGCGGAGCTGACCGAACTCGCCTGCGCGCACGGCCCCTTCGCGTCCTCGCTGTGGCCGGCGTCCATCACCGAGCGGCTGTCGGAGCGGGCCGCCTTCGCGGCGAGGGTGCCGGCGGCCGACGAGCTGCCGGCGCCCGTGCCCGCGCTGCCCGCCACCGAGCCCGCGCAGCCGGAGGCGCAGGAGCCTGGTCCTGGTCCTGGTCCTGGTGCCGGTGCCGGTCCGGAGCGGCGTGAGCGTCGTCGTACCCGGATCCTGTTCGCTGTCGTCCCCGTCGTGGTCGTGGCGACCGGGACGACCCTCGCCATCCAGCATCTGCCGTACGTGTCCTCACCGCAGGACGAGGCGCGGGTGACGGCGTCCGCCCGTATGCCGACGTCCGTGGCCGCTTCGACGCCCGCCGCGTCGGACGGGAGCCCGTCGGGCACGGCGTCGCCCGGAAAGTCACCGTCCTCAACGCCGAGCGCGGGCCATCGGGAAGGCGGTGGCACCGGGAGTGATTCGAGCGGTTCCGGTGGTTCCGGCGATTCCAGTAGCTCTGGCCGGCCCGGCGGCTCCGGCAAGCCCAGTGGTTCTGGCGGCTCCGGCACCTCGGGGAACAGCTCGGGCCGCAGTACGAGTTCCGGCGGAACCAGCACCTCCAGCGACTACTTCCAGCTCAAGGACGTCGGCTACGGCAAATGTCTGTCCGTGACCTACGGCATCGTGTTCGCCACCTGCTCGGACAGCCCAGCGACCAACTGGACCACCAAGGCCGGTGAGAGCGGCTCCTACAAGCTGAAGAACGAGTCCACCGGTCAGTGCCTGAGTGTGAACGTCAACCAGCCGTACATGGCCGACTGCGGATCCGGGACCGGCCAGGACTGGCGCACGGGTACCAGCAGCACCCTCGTGAACCAGTACAGCAGCCTGTGTTTCGACGAGAGTGCCACCTGGCCGGTCCTCTCGTCCTGCGAGCCGACGAAATCGACACAGCACTGGTCCAGAATCTGACGGGCCGAAATCTCCGGGTGAACCTGGAACTTCTAGGACGAATTTTCAGAGATGCCAATCAGACAACGGCTCCGCCGTTCACACTTCGAACATCCCCGATGCTGCTTCGGCGAAGGCTGGTGACTGTGTCATGCCGGGGATGCCGCCTCGGCGTGGCCACCGGCCGGCAGCAGCGCACGCTTGCCGACCGCCTTGCCGCCGACCGCCCCGTGGACCCCCTCGCTGTCGGTCCGCGCGCCATCGAGCCCCCAGGGCTGTCACTGGCAAGGCCGACCACCAACGGATCGTCCGCCTGCTGCTCAGTGTTTCCGATCCGGCGCGGGCCGGTCGGGGCGAGCGTCAGGTGAACGGCTCTGGCCCGTGGTCGGTGGTGACGTTGGGTTCCCGCCAGTGATCACGGGGCGTGCTTGATGTCAACTTTCTTGTCGCCGCCGCGCTTTCCGGACTGTCGGCGCTGGCCTTCGTGTCGGACGTTGGCGAGAAGGTGAGGAAATGGCCCAGGTGGCGCGGGAGTTGTGCGGCCGGGCGGCCACCCGGCTCGCCCGCCTGCTTGCCGCGCCCGTTTCCCGCAGCACCGCACTGCGCCGTCTGCGCCGTCTGCGCCGTCTGCGCCGTCTGCGCCGTCTGCGACGCCTGCCGGTGCCCAGGCTGCTGGTTGCGCGGGTGATCGGTGTGGACGCCTTCGCCCTGCGCCGCCGCCACCGCTATGCCACGATCACCACGGATGCCGGGACCGGCACACGCGGCGCGGTGCTGCCCGACCGCGAGGCCGCGACGCTGGAGTCCTGGCTGCGCGAGCATCCTGGTGTCGAGGTCGTGTGCCGGGACGGCTCGGCCACCTAGGCCGAGGCTGTCCGCCCTGCCCTACCCGACGCGACGCAGGTCAGCGACCGACGGCGCCTCTGGCGCAATCGCCGCGACAAAGCCCTGTCCAAGGCCCGCGCACACGCAGGCTGCTGGGCCACCATCAACCCGCCCCGCCCCGGCGGAGTACACGAGCAGACCACCCGCGAACGCTGGAACAAGTTCCACCAGCTTCTGGGCCAGGGCGTCGGTCTGCTCGACCGCTCTCGCCGTCCGGGCCTGGCCCTGAGCACGGTCGAACGCTACGCCCGCATGCCCGAACCCCAGGTCCTGCGCCTCACCCCCGCCCACCTGCCGACCCTCATTGATCCCTGCCATGACCATCTCCGTGCTCGCCGTGACGGCGCCGGCCGGCATGCTGGCCGGCCAGGCGTGGCAGCAGACAAGGCCGACCGTGCTTGCCTCGCTTGAACCTGCCCGGGGAGGCGGGCCGGCATCCGGCCGCGCTGCTGGAGGGCACCTGCCCAGAGGTCGTCGCCCGGGTCCCGGACAACGCGCAGAACGCCTTCGACGACGACGGCCGCCTGCCACTTCGCGGTCCCGGAGCCGGAACCCGAACCGGCCTCCCTGCTGGAGTTGCGGGCCGCAGTGAACGCGATGCTGCCGAGGGTGGACCTCCCGAGGAGCTGCTGGAGGTGTTCTCCTGGACCGGCGCCGAACAGGCGTTCCTTCCAGCTCCCCGACCTGCCTGGCGGCCTACGGCCCCTCCGGGACAAGCGCGCGGCCGACGACCAGTGAGGCCCTTGGCTCAGAGGGCGGTATGCGGGGCGAGGAGGCTGGTGCCGCACCAGTTCTGCTGATGGAGGTGGTCGAGCACGGCTGCCTCCGCCGAACCTGGGTGGCGGCGTGTACCGACGATGACGGGTTCGGTCAGGGAAGGCAGGAACGGGCGGGCTAGCTGTTCGAAGCTTTCGGGCACGGCCGATGCCGGAACCACGGTGACACCCAAGCCCTGGGCCGCCAGTCGCACGGCGGTGGAGATCTGTGACGCTCGGGCCACCGTGGGCGGGCTGATGCCCGCGTCGGCGAGCAGACGGGCGAGGTATTCGTCGAGCAGGCTGGCGCGGCGGAAGCGCACCCATCCCTGCGTCGCGAGGTCTGCCATGCGCAGGGCCCTGCCGCTGGCGAGGAGCGGGTCTCCCTCGGGCAGGACGGCGACGTAGGTCTCCTCGCCCAGGGGGTGGATATCGAATGTGCAGCCGGTGGGGATGCGGTGGACGAGGACCATGTCGAGCGTTCCCTGGCGGGCCAGCCGCTCCATATCCGCTGGATCGGGCTCCTCGTGGAGAATGACCTGGAGTTTCGGGTGGCGGTGGCGGAGCCGGCCCAGTGCCAGAGGGAGCTGTCGTGCTCCCAGGCCCATGTGGACGGCGATGATGAGTTCACCGGCCGGTTCCCCGGAGGCGGCACGGGCAGCCAGCACGGCTCTGCGGGACGCGGTGGTCGCGATCTCTGCCTCGGCGAGGAAGGCGCGTCCGGCCATGGTCACTGTGACCCCACCCGATGTCCGAGTGAACAGCTGCACACCGAGGTGCTTTTCCAGAGCGCCGATCTGCTGCGACAAGGACGGCTGCGTGACGCGCAGACGCTCAGCAGCCCCTGTCATGGAGCCTTCTTCGGCCACAGCCAGAGCGTATTCGTATTGCCGCAGGTTCATCCGCTTCCACTTTCCGGTGGCATAGACAATGCCAATCTCAAGTATGCGACGACACTATTTGTCTCTATGTCTCGCGGATCCTACCGTGGTGCATGTCCGGTGGATCGCCGCCGCCCAAAGCGGTGGCCATCAGGGCGGGAGTCGGTACGGGCGTGCCGGTGAGGGGCCGTGGCGGCGAGTCCGCCCGGCGGGTTCTGTTCGACAACGCATCGTCCAGATCCCGGGCGGTTGCCACGGAGGCCCGCGTCACCCGGACGCTCACCAACATGGACGGGAGTGGCAACCATGGCAGATCAGACAGGTGTTGGCCGCGGCGACGGAGTATCGCCGAAGAACGCCGATTCGAGACTGGCGGGAAAGGTCGCGCTCGTGACGGGTGCTTCCAAGGGCATCGGGGCGGGCATCGCGCGGGAATTCGCTGCGGCCGGAGCGTCGGTCGTGGTCAACTACGCCTCCAGTGCCGCCGACGCCGAGCAGGTGGTGCGGGACATCCAGGCGCGAGGGGGGACCGCGATCGCCGTGCAGGGCGACGTGTCGGTGCCTGCGGATGTTGAGCGCCTCTTCGCCAGGACCGTAGACGCCTACGGCCGGTTCGACATCCTCGTCAACAATGCCGGTGTCTATCACGCACAGCCGCTGGAGACCGTCACACAGCAGGAGATAGACCGTCAGCTTTCCGTCAACGTGACCGGACCGATCCGTACGATCCAGGAAGCCCTTAAGTACTTCGGGTCCGACGGCGGGTCGGTCATCAACATCGGATCGTTGGACAGCGCCCGCGCGGTGCCGGGGATGTCGGTGTACGCCGCGACGAAGGGCGCCGTCGATGCCTTGACGCGAGTCCTGGCCGCCGAACTCGGCCCTCGCGGGATCCGAGTGAACACCCTGGCCCCTGGCGGTGTGGAGACGGAAGGAATCCACGCGGCCGGCTTCATCGGCAGTGACGCCGAGACGGACATGATCGGGCGCACCCCCCTGGGCCGTATCGGTCAGCCCAAGGACCTGGCGCGGGCGGCGGTCTTCTTCGCCTCCGACGACGCCGCATGGGTCACCGGAGAGCGCCTCACCGCCTCTGGCGGCCTGCGAACCTGACACACCCTGACAACGCCGGAGTCTGCAGACCCATTCCGCGGGATCCTCATGGGGACGCTGCTTTCGATCATCAACCGCTCCATCGACCGCACAGGGCTGTGACCGCGCTGGAGGTGCTGAGAGGTCATGTCACTTGGCCATCTGCGGTGACATACGAGGGTCGCGGCGATGGCAGTGAAGGCGAGGAAGTGTTCCGGCTTGCGCCCGTAGCGGCGGTGCAGGCGTCGGCAGCCGGACAGCCGGGACACGGTCCGTTCCACGACCCAGCGTGCCGGCCCAGGTGTCGGGATGGCTCGATGCCCTTGCGGGCGAGGCGGTGCCGGATACCGCGGAAAGCGAGCCATCGCCGCCGCCGCAGGTGAGGGTAGCCGTAGCCCTTGTCCCCGTGCAGCTTGCCGGGCCTCCGGCGTCGGGGGGCCGCGACGGGAGCGGATGGGCGGGATGCCGCGGACCAGCGGGATGAGAGCCTGGCTGTCGTGGAGGTTGGCGGCGGAGATGCCGATCGGCAGAGGCAGACCGTGGCGGTCGACGAGGAGGCGGATTTTCGATCCCTTCTTGCCGCGGTCGGTCGGATTCGGTCCCGTCAGCTGCCCCCTTTGAGCGCCCGGACACTGACGGAGTCGATCGCGCACCGCGACCAGTCCAGCTCGCCCCGGGAACCGAGCTAGTCCAGGACCAGGCGGTGGAGCTTGGCCCACACCCGGGCCTCGGTCCCCTCGGTGAACCGACGGAAAGCGGTCACGCCCGACAGGCCGAAGCCTGGTGGCAGTTGGTTCCAGGTGCAGCCCGAGGTGGCCACGAAGATGATGGCGGCCAGCACCTCGCGCTCCCCCCGCCGACGATGCCCTCCACCCCGCGGACGAACCGGCGCCGGCGGCATACCGGGCCACCGTGTGGTGGTCGACGCCGGCCAGCTCGTCCGCGGCACGGTGACTGCTCGTGAGGTCGTACGCCTCAAGGATCTCCTTGATCTCCCTGCTGCTCTTCGCCCGCCCGAGCCTCGCCGAGCGGGATGCTTCCAAAGCGAGCGGCGAGATATCTGGCCGTACGCGGGGAAACCCGTGGCCATCAGGGGGGCGGTAAGTGGCCCACCTATGGGGAGCTTGTCATGTCTGCCGTCCTTTCACGGCCGCTTCCGTGTCTCCGCCGGATTCCCTCGCGGTACGGCCCGAGGCATTCGTCAGACGTCGAGAACCCTCAGGTGCCGGTCCGTCGCCATCAGCGTCTCGTAGGTGTCGGTGACAACGACCGTGTCTTCGACCTGGAGGCCGCCCCAGCCGATCTCGTAGTAGGGCGTCTCGATGCACATCGTCATGCCGGCCTCAAGGAGCGTCTCGTTCTGCGCGGTGAGATTCGGGATGTCGTATCCCTCGATGCCGATTCCGTGCCCGACATGATTGCGCTCGTACTCGGGCAGTCCGGCCGCGCGGGCCGCCTCCATGGCAGCCTGGTAGATCTCCCGCGCCGGGACACCGGGACGGATCTTCGCCAGAGCCGCATCCTGACCTGCGAGGATCGCGTCGTAGACCCGGGTCTGCTTCGAGTTCGGCTCGCCGAGCACCGCACACCTTGAGATGTCGGCACGGTAGTGCTCGTAGTAGCAACCGGCATCGAAGCGGATGATGTCGCCGATCGACAGCTCGTAGTCCGACGGCGTGGCACTGGGCAGAGCGGACCGTACTCCGCCGCCCAGCACGGTCAGGGCGGGGTCTGCCCCTGCGTCGACAAGTTCCCGAAGGAACACCTTGGACAGCTCCGACTCGCTCACTCCGGGCTTCGCCACGGCGAACGTCGCCTCGATCGCCCGCTCGGTGAACTGCGCAGCCTTGGTCAGCCGGGCAACCTCAGCAGGGGTCTTGACGGCCCGTATCTTCCTGAACGCCTCACTCGCCGGAACGATCTCGCACTGAGGAAGCAGTTCCCGCATCTCGGCCAGCGCGGACGGCGCGATCCCGAACTCGTCGATGCCCAGACGGCCGGCGGTCAGTCCCATCTTCTCAAGGGCATGGGCCAGTGCCTTCGCCGGTCCGTCCGCGTACGGAGCCTCAAGCAGATCGCTGAGACGCTTCTGCTCGGCCGCGACCCGGTCGCCGCCGAGCCCATCGCTCGGTACGGACCCCTTCAGGGAGAAGAAGCCGTACCGGACGACGTTCTCGATCCAGACCTGCTGGCCGGCGAGAAGATCCAGCGCCCCGGTCCCCACGACAAGCCAGGAATCCTCGTGCAGCGCCTGCCGCGACAGCGCCACATACACCTGAGGGCCTCGCCGAAGCCACTGGGACAGAGCCCAGAAATTGCTCGAGTATGTGACGTTCTCGGCCGTCGTCGCGATCAGGGCGTCGACGCCGATCTCTTCCATGACCCGAACGGCACGGTCCGTGTTGAGCAGACGATCCTGCGTTTCAGTGTTCATACGTCATCACCATTCCTTTTTTCGCGGGTATCACGGCGAGGAAGTCGATCTTCAGAGCGACTGCAGATCTTTCGGAACGGCTCGCAGGAAGGACTCCCACGTTCCGTCAAGGGTCACCTCGTTCACACTCTTGCGGGTACCGGTGTTTTTGAGTCCGGTCGAGGTGGTGAGCACTACGGGGCATTCGCCCAGGTCGAGTTGGCCTGCCTGCGCCTGCACGAGACCGGCGAACGATGCCGCCGACGCGTTCTCGACATAGAGGCCGTGGCGCGCGAGTTCGCGCTGGGCGCCGGCAATGTCGTCTTCGCTGACCGCGAGAGCCGCGCCGCCTGACTGCCTGATCGTCATCATGGCGTGCAGGCTGGTGACCTTTACGTTGATAGAGCTGGCCATGCTCTTTCCGGCCTGTACGGGCGTCGGCCGATCAAGCCCTTTCAACAGGCTTGTGTGCAGCGGAGCTGACACAGCGGGCTCGACGCTCACCATCTTCGGCAGCTCTCCCACCACACCGGCCGCCCGCATTGCCTTGAAACCGCGCCAGATACCGCACAGGGCCTCCCCATAGCCTGTGGGCACGATGACCGATGTCGGCGCAGCCCAGCCGAGTTGCTCCGCGATCTCGAACGCAATCGTCCTGTAGCCCTCTACCGCGACCGGGTTGCCCGTGACAGGTGCCGTGTAGTTGGAGAACGGATACCACCCCAGCTCGTGAACCGACTGCTCCACGAGCTTCCAGCGATCCTGCCCCGGCACGATGACGAGCAGCGCGCCGAACGCTTCGACTGCCGACCTGACCGCCGGTGGCATTCCCTCGTGTGTGAGGACGACACACCGCAGTCCGGCTCGGGCCGCGTAGGCGGCTGCGGACAGGGCGTGGTTGCCGCTCGACGACACGACCACGACCCGGGCCCCGGTCGAGACAGCGTGCGATGCGGCCACCGCACAGAGCCGGTCCTTATGGGACCACGTCGGATTCTGGGACTCGTCCTTGATGTGGACCGCGTAGCCCTGGCGCTCGAACCTGATGAGTGGCGTGTTCCCTTCACCAAGGGTCACTTCGGTGTCATCGGCAAGCCTCGGCAGGCTGGACCTCCAGCGCCAGAGACCGCTCAATCGATCGTCCACCGGTGGTTGGACGAAGGACGTGTACTCCTCGTCGGCGACCACATAGTTCGATCGGAAATCGTCGCGACGACACTCGGGGCAGCCCTCGAAGGCCAGGCCGCGCGGGCCGGTGGCCGAGCAGTGGACACATCGGAGGCGCAAAGAGCCTCGCGACATGTCGGCGCCGCCGCGGTCGGCGTCACCTTCCCTTTGGAGCGGGGGCATCACAGAGCCTTTCTGATGGTGGTAGTACTGCTCCGGCGGACAGACGCGCTACCGATCTGAGGGGCGCAATCCGTGACTTCACGGGTCATCTCTTGGTTTTCCGTCCCGCTCACCAGGCCGATCGGGAACCCGTTGCGCACCGCGGCGACAGGCCGGCCGGACCGACGACTGCCGCCGTAACAGACCCGATCTCCTCATAGTGCTAGCCGCTGTTGACCGCGTATCCCGCCTCCCTCGCACGCGCAAGGCGCGCAGGATCGCGTCAATTTCAGCCACCGTGTTGGGCGACATCCGGATACGCGATAGGGGAGCGCCGAGCCACCAGCTCTCCCTCTTTGTTCCACATATCGGATTGCGAAACTGTAGGATGGAACAATGATGAGCTGACCGGCGGCACGCGTCAAGGCCCCTACGCTCATGTGCCGATAATCGGAACGAAGGTCACCGGTCGGTCAGCGAGAGGCGAGCGCGCTCGCAGATCAAGTGGTGCAGGACAGACAGGTGTGGGCGGCGGCGGCAGCGCGGCGGGTTGCGTCCTGAGAGGTGGTGTACGGGCTCATACCTGATCCGGGTGCGAACCGCTTCGGGCCGCGGGAGTTGTCCCATGTGCCCTGACGCAACCCGACGCCTCAGCCGGTCGGTATCGCAGGTCGCAGGGAGGGGCAGGGGATGGAAGCCCCGCCCGACGTGCCGTCGGGCGGCCTGGGGGGCTTGTCGGCCCTCGACGGGGATGGAGCGGCCGGCCGAGCGTGCGCGGTGTGCCGCGATCACGGCCTGGTGAGGTACGGGCTCGCGCCGCCGGGGAGACGGTGCCCGTGTGCCCGTGCCATGGCGACAGCCGGATGCCGTCGGTATGTCCGACACGGTAAGGAGAGGGGCGCAGTACACGGTGAACAACGAGCGGGCCCTGGGCCCGAATCAGCGGCCGTTTCCGACGAGGTTCGCTCAGGCGGTTTCGGTCAGCTGGAGTGTGTCCTTGGCCGGTGGGGTGCTCGTGCCCTGCTGCTTCACAGCCAGCAGACAGACGATGCTGATCGCCACGGCCGTGCCCGCGTACAGCGACACCGGCAGGGACGAGTTGAAGTGGTGGAACAGGGCCGTGGCCACGTACGGGGCGATACCACCGCCGAAGATACCGGCGAACTGGAAGCTGAACGACGTACCCGTGAACCTGACTCCCACCGGGAACACATGCGCGAGCAGACCCGCGTACGGAGCCCAGGCCGCGGCGCCGCCGGCCCTTGCAAGGAAGATCGCCAGCCAGAGCATGGCGGTGTTGCCGGTGTCGACCATCGGGAAGAACGCGAACACCATCACGCCGATCATGAGCACGCCGCACGCCGACACCACGCGCGCACCGACCCGGTCGGCCAAGGCACCGAACAGCACCATCGGCACCACACTGAGGGCGGAGGCCGCCATGATCGCGACGAGGACGTCGCCGGAGTCGAACAGGCCACGACTCGTCACGTAGGTGAGCGAGAACACGGAGAAGATGTAGAAACCGACGTCCACGCCGAGCCGACAGCCCATCGACAGGACGAAGTTGCCCGGCATCGTCCGCAGCACCGTGAGCAGCGGTGCGCGCTCCGGAGCGGACTTCTCCATCTTCTCGACGAACTCCGGCGTCTCGTCCAGCAGCAGCCGCAACCACAGCCCGACCGCGACGACGGCGGCACTCAGCAGGAACGGCACCCGCCAGCCCCAGCTCATGAACGCGTCGTGGTCGAGCATCGTGGTCATCGCGGCGAACACACCTGCGGACAGCGTCCCGCCGATGGCGTCGCCCGCCTGCGGGAAACTGCCGAGGAACCCTTTGCGCCGGCCGCCGGACATCTGCTCCACGGCGAGCAGCACCGACCCACCCCATTCACCGCCGAGCGCCAGGCCCTGCACGACCCGCAGCAGCACGAGCAACGCGGGCGCGGCACTCCCCAGCTGGCCATACGTCGGCAGCAAACCGATCCCGACCGTCGCGATGCCCATGATGAGGAGCGTGGCGAGCAGCACTTTGCGCCTGCCGACACGATCACCGAAGTGTCCGGCTATGACCGCGCCCACCGGCCGCGCCACGAATCCGACCGCGAACGTCGCGAAGGAGCCGAGCAACCCGACGATCGGGTCGGCGCTGGGGAAGAACAGTTCTGGAAAAACCAGAGCGGCCGCGTTCCCGAAGATGATGTAGTCGTACCACTCAAGCGTGCTGCCGATCGTGCTCGCGGCGAGCACAGTGCGCAGCGACGGCTGGCCGCCCTTTTTCCTCATCGCGTCACCTCCGACAGCACGGCGTCGAGCGCGACGGACGCGTGCCGGGGCAGCGGCGGCTCCTGATACAGCCTCTTGGTACTGGCGAATCGTGCCTGCACAACCATCATCTCCTTGTCTGTCGTCGGCGACCGCGACAGCGGTGCGAGCCGTATGTCTGATCGCGTCGAGTGCTTGGAACGTGCCGACCAGGTCGGGGATCGAGAACGGCTTCGATGTGGGCCTGCCGGAACGGCCCCTTATAACGCCCGGACAACGTCATAACGCCCGGACAACGTCCGATTCCTGCCGCGGCGAGGATCCACGCCAGCCCATCGGCGCGGCCCAGCGGCACCAGACCCACGAACCCGAACAGATGCCGGCGATCCCGTCCCCCTGTGCGGTGGGCGCAAGGACGCGTCCTGCCGCCGCGCCCGGGGTGCGCCGAACTCCGAACGCGATCACCGTGCAGCTGTCGGCCCCGAATGGGTCCCGCTTCCTACCGTTCATGAGGCACTTCCTCGTCGGTTCACGCGCACTGGGGCGCGTTGCGAGGGATGGCGCCGGGTCGGAATCCGCCAGAGGATCGCATGCGACTCACTTCTCCCGCCTTCGTGTCAGCTCAGCGGCGGATCCATGGGGGTCGTGTTCCGTATATCGGTACGACCATCCTCAATGCGGAATGGCCCAATGACACCCCTCCGGAGGGTCGGTGTCAAGGGTCAGGTCACCGCGTAAATCCGTCGTGCTGAAGGGGATCGAGTCGCTCAACCCGGAGGCCGTGCAACCCACACCGCCCCCCGGCAGCACGGCGCCCGGCGGGCCTTGCTCCTGACACCAGGTGTGCCGATGCCGGAGCCGTGGACCGGTATACGGAGCCTGCCGCCCACCGACGGCGCGCCGCGCACGGTGACGAACCGCTTCCGCCGCTTCCGCCTACCTGCTCACCGCTCACGTCGCACGGCCAGGATGGTGCGCTGCGCCCCGATATCAGGCATCACATGGGGGATGCGGTCGGCCGGCGCCTACTCTTGAAGTCCATGTCGAGCGAGCTTAGTATTCCGCCATGCAACAGCCCATTCCGAGAAACGGAACAACCAAGGTCGGGGCAAACATCCTCGCCGCACTGAGCGCGTTCGGCCGACAGGGCACCTGGGGAGTCACTGAGCTGGCAAACGAGCTTGGCCTGTCCAAGACCGCGACACATCGGTTGTTGAAGACTCTCGCCATGAATGGGTTTGTCGAACAGCTTCCAGGACGCAGCGATTACGTGCTGGGAGTCGAAGTCATCGCGCTGGCCCGTCAGGCGGCCGCGAAGACGACGGTCGGGTCGGTGGGCCACTCACACCTGGTGCGGCTGGCGGAGTCGACCCAGGAGGTCGTCTCGATCGATGTCCTCAGGGGGTACCGGTACGTATGTGTGGACATGGTCAGCATCCACCCTCATGTGACGACCACCGTACAGATCGGCGACACCATCGGCCTTCACGCGGGAGCCGGCAAGGTGATCCTCGCCTATCAGCACCCGGCCTTCGTCGACGAAGTCCTCAAAGAACCGCTGACACGTTATACCGACAACACTCCTCATGAGCCCAGCGTGATCCGCGCGATGCTGGAGAAGGTACGAGCCGAGGGGCGCTGGGTGAGTGAGGGGGAGATAACTCCCGCGGCTCGGGGACTGACCATGCCGATCTTCGGTCCCAGAAGCAGTGTCGAGGCCGTCCTGACAGTCACCTCGACCAAGGCCCGTATTCCCGACTCCCGCGTGGGCGAACTGTTCTCGCTCATGCGACAGACCTGCGATCAGATCGCATGGGACATGGGAAATCGGGAGCCGGTCAGCCCGTGAGGCGCCCGCCGATCGCTGCCTCTCCACGTCGGCGCAGGCCAGGGCGGCCAAGCGGGAACCAGAACGCCGAGGCCAGATCCCGTGACTTCATCGCGCCGGTTACCGGCTGCTGCCTTCCGCGGTACGCCGCAGCAGCGGGGTGAGACGGTGGGGTACCAGTTCGCGCATGGCCAGGGCCGTGGTGGTGCGTTCGATGCCGGGGACAGCGAGGATCTGCCCCGCGATCCGGTACAGATCCTCCGCGTCCGCGGCGACCACCCGTACCAGCAGGTCGGTGTCCCCGCTGAGGCCGAAGACTTCCACGACCTCCGCGATGCCCGCCAGTGCCTTGGACACGTCGGCCAGCTGATGCTGGTTGACCTGTGCGGTGACGAACGCGGTCAGGGGGTGACCCAGCGCCCTTGGGATGATCCGGCGCTCGAAGGAGCCCAGGGCGCCGCTCTGTTCCATCCGGGCGACCCGGGCCTGGACGGTGTTGCGGGACAGTCCCAGTTGCTCGGCCAGGGCGACGACGGTGGCCCGTGGATCGGCAGCAAGGGCGAGCAGGATCCGGGCGTCGGTGGCGTCGAAGGTTCGTTCACTGTTCATGATGCCCTGCCATCGTCTCTCAGCTCGCTCGGGGTTTGAGCAGAATGCTCAATCTCAGGGGCACATCTTGCTCAGTGGGACAGTCATCTGTCTACTGGCGGGGCACAACGCGAAATTTCCCAAGGCATGCTGCCGAATGCGGAGGTGATCTGTGATGGTCGCGGAACTGAGGTCGGCCGACATCGACGGTTCGGGACCCGGCTGGGAGGAACAGCTCGCCGTGCTGGAGTCGGTCGAACAACGGGTGCTGTGGCTGTCCACTGCGATCACCGACCACGCCAACCGGGTGCGGCCGAACCCATCGGGGCTGAAGGTAGGTGGCCACCAGGCGTCCAGTGCCTCGATGACCTCGATCATGACGGCTCTGTGGTTCAACGCGTTGACCGCCCAGGACCGGGTGTCGGTCAAGCCCCACGCCTCACCGGTACTGCATGCGATCAACTACCTGCTGGGCGAGCTGGACGAGTCCTACCTGACCACCCTGCGCGCCTTCGGGGGGCTGCAGAGCTACCCCAGCCGGTCCAAGGACCCCGATCCGGTCGACTACTCCACGGGTTCGGTGGGCATCGGCGCCACCGCCCCTTTGTGGGGTGCCCTCGCACGCCGCTACGTGGACGGCCACTTCGGCGGTGCCGGTACCGGACGCCAGTACTCCCTGCTCGGCGACGCCGAGCTGGACGAAGGTGCGATCTGGGAGGCGATACAGGACCCGATGGTGCCGGGTCTGGGCGAAGTGGTGTGGATCGTCGACCTCAACCGGCAGTCCCTGGACCGAGTCATCCCTGGCATCGCCGCGGACAAGCTGCAGGGCATGTTCGCGGCGGCCGGCTGGCAGGTGGTCTCCCTCAAGTACGGGCATCTCCTCCAGGAGTTGTTCGTCCGGCCCGGCGGCGAGGCACTGCGCGCCCGCATCGACGCCATGGGAAATCCCGAGTACCAGCGTCTGCTGCGCTGCTCCGCCGACGAGCTGCGCGAGCGCCTGCCCGGCACCAGCTCCACAGCCGAACCGATCGCCGGTCTCATCGCGCCCCTGGACGACGCCTCACTGCTGGCGGCACTGCGCAACCTGGGCGGGCACGACATCGGCGCGCTGTCGGACGCGCTCGCCGGTGTCGACGACAGCCGCCCGACCGTGATCTTCGCGTACACGGTCAAGGGGTACGGGCTGCCCACTGAGGGCCACCCGCAGAACCACTCCTCGCTGCTGACAGCCGACCAGATGAGGGCACTGGCCGACCGTCTCGGGACGGATCTGGACCACCCGTGGACGCGTTTCGCCGAGGGTTCGGCGGAAGCGGCCCTGTGCTCGGCCGCGGCGCAGCGGCTGCACCGCCCCGAGTACGCACCCCAAGAACCCCCCGCGGTCCCCGCCGACCTCGGCCGCCCGGCACCGACCGGCACCGGCAACACTCAGCAGGCTCTCGGACGCGTCCTGCTGGACCTCACCCGCAAGGCACCCGACGCGGCGAGCCGGATCGTCACCGTCAGCCCGGACGTCAGCTCCAGCACCAACCTCGGCGGCTGGCTCAACAAGGTCGGCGTGTGGTCGCCGGCCGAGCGCACCGACTGGTTCGCCGACGACGCCGAGACGATCCTGCACTGGCGCGAGCGGCCTACCGGTCAGCACGTGGAGCTGGGCATCGCGGAGACGAATCTGGTCGGTCTGCTCGGCGAGCTGGGCGCCACCTGGAGCCGATGGGGCCAGCCACTGCTGCCCATCGGCGTCGTCTACGACCCCTTCGTCAACCGTGCCCTGGAACCCTGGTCCTTCGGCATCTACGCCGGCGGCCAGTCGATCCTGGTCGGCACTCCGTCCGGCGTCACCCTCGCCCCGGAGGGCGGCGCTCACCAGTCCATCACCACACCCTCGCTGGGCATCGAGCAGCCCGGCTGTGTCACCTATGAGCCGGCGTTCGCGATCGACACCGAATGGTGCCTGCTCGCCGCGCTCGGTAACCTGGCCGGTCCGCAGGGGAGTTCGGCCTACCTGCGGCTGTCCACCCGGCCCATCGACCAGTCAGCAGCCGCCGTGCCAGGTGACCCGGCCGCCCGCGAACGCCGTCGCCGACACGCGACCGCCGGGGCCTACCGGCTGCGGCAGCACGAGAAGCCCGTGGTGACGCTCGCCGCGATGGGTGCCCTGATCCCGGAGGCCCTGGCCGCCGCCGACCGGCTCGCCTCCCTCGGCCACGGCGCCGACGTCGTATGCGTGACCAGCCCGGATCTGCTCTTCCGGGCGCTTCAGGCGCGCCGCGGACTGTCGGACGACCCGACCTGGATCCTCGATCAGGTCTTCCCACGCGACCGGGCGACGCCCCTCGTCACCGTCCTGGACGGCCATTCCCACACCTTGGCCTTCCTGAGCACGATCCAGAACGTTCCCGTCAGCACCCTCGGTGTCAGCCGGTTCGGCCAGTCCGGTTCGATCGAGGACGTCTACCGCTACCACGGCATGGACACGGACAGCATCGTCGCCACCGCCCTCGATCTCATCGGCTGAACGAGAGCCCCATCTGCCTCCGTGTCTGCCTCTGTGCCGACCTCACGGATGAGGGTGGTGGCATGGACGGGCCGAAGGCCGATGGGGCCGGCCGGGTCGCGCATGGCGTCGGCGGCCGGTTCGCTGACGATGAGTTCGGCGGTGAGGGCTGCTTCGTCCGGGCCGGACGGTGCGGCCGAATGTTTTCCAGATCCGCCCGATGGTGGACTTCGAGAGGGACGGCGATCGCCCCGGCCGCGAGGCACCGGGCGGTCTTCGTGCGTCTCGCCGAACACGTCGACTGACCACGCCCAGGCCGCGCCGAGCACCAGTTCGTGTCTTGCGCCGGCCTGACCACGGCATGTTCGTCAGCCCTTCCAGCCGATGGGCGCGAACCGTGAACTCCGCATCGGACAGCCCGTGCTTTCCGGTTCACCGTCGCCGACGACCGCACCCGCCTGCGCATCCTGCGGATCTACCCACAGCATTGGGAGGCGCAGCGCAGGTGCGGTCCGGTAGTCAGTCCTTGATCTCGCAGATCGGTGCGCCGGAGGTGAGGGAGGCGCCGACCTCGGCGCTCAGGGCCTTGATGGTGCCCGTCTTGTGCGCGTTCAGCGGCTGCTCCATCTTCATGGCTTCGAGGACGACGACCAGGTCGCCTTCCTTGACCTCCTGGCCCTCCTCGACGGCGACCTTCACGATCGTGCCCTGCATCGG